>NZ_JBJGZL010000012.1:0-138756 GCF_054050495.1 Blastococcus sp. SYSU D00922 | reverse complement strand
GGTGGCGGCGCGGGGAGCGCCGCCACCGACGAGCCGTCACAGAGCAGGCTTCTCCGGCGTGTAGATCCACGCGGTGAAGAAGGCGTCGAGGTCCTGGCCGCTGACCTCCTCGGCGAGGGCGACGAGGTCGGCCGTGCTGACGTTGCCGTCCTCGTTCTCCGTCGCCCACCGGTGGAGGACGTCGAAGAACGCTCCCTTGCCGATCTCCAGCCGCAGCGCGTGCAGGGCCGCCGCGCCGCGGTCGTAGGTCGCCGCGTTGAACAGGTCCTCGGCCGTGGGGTCACCGGGCGGGGTGGCCCAGAACTCGTCCTCGGCTGGGATCGCGTAGACCTCCTCGAACCGCTCCTGGGCGGTGTTGCCGCCGCGGTGCTCCTCCCACAGCCACTCCGAGTACGTCGCGAAACCCTCGTTCAGCCAGATGTCCGGCCAGACCTCCGGAGTGACGCTGTTGCCGACCCACTGGTGCGCGAGCTCGTGGGCCACGGTGCTCTCCTGCGCGAGCCCCGAGTAGATCGGCCGGGTCTGCGTCTCGAGCGCGTACCCGACCGAGTTGTCGTCGACGATCGAGCCGAACGACGTGAACGGGTACGGACCGAAGATGTCGTCGAAGAAGTTGATCATCGCCGGCTGCAGCGCCAGGCTCGCCCGCGTCGTGGCCATCCGTGAGGCGGTCAGGTCCTTGTCGACGAAGTCGTAGATCGGCAGGCCGCCCGGCCCTTCCTGCGTGGTCATGACGTAGTCGCCGATCGACGCTGTCGACAGGTAGCTCGCCATCGGATCGGTCGCCCGCCACACGAACGTGGTCCGGCCGTTCGCCGTCACCGGTGCACCGACGAGCTCGCCGTTGGCCACCGCCGTCTTGCCCTCGGGAACGGTGATGCGGAAGTCGTACGTGGCCTTGTCGGTCGGGACGTCGTTGACCGGGTACCAGGTCGCGGCGCCGTCGGGCTCGTTGGCGACGAAAGCGCCGTCCCGGAACGAGTAGAACCCGTACGGGGCCCCCTCGATGTCCACCGGCCGACCCGGGACGCCGCCGTAGACAACCGTCACCTGGTGCGTCGTCCCGGCCTTGAGCTTGGGACGCGTGCGGACGACGAGCTCGCCGCCGAGGCCGCGCTCGTCGGGCGGCAGCTGCTCGAAGGTGACGCGCTTGCCGTCCACGAGAACCGACGTCGCGGTGAGCCGGCGCAGGTCGAGGCTGAAGCTGTCGAGGTCCGCGGTCGCGGTGAGCGTGATGACCGCGGTCCCGTCCAGGCGGCCGGTCGCGGGGTCGTAGGCGAGGGTCAGCCCGTAGTGCTGGACGTCGTACCCGCCGTTGCCCGCGTGCGGGAAGTACGGATCGGCGCTGGTGGTGCTCCCCGGCCCGTACCGATCGGCGGCGGCGGGCGTCGCCACGAGCAACGGGGTCGTCAGGGCGAGGGAGACCGCCGCGGCGGCCAGTGGTCGTCTCATGCGGATGGACCGTATGAGCTTCCCGTGACGAGCGCATCACATCTGCGTCTCGCACGGCGCCCGGACCGCAGATGTCGCGGCCCGATGGGGCTTTCGCGCTACTTCTTCTTGCGCGCGTCCGCCGTCTTCTTGTTGTTGGCCTTCTGGATGGCCTCGACCAACTGCTTCTTCTTCATCGACGAGCGGCCGGAGATGTCGAGCTTCTTGGCCAGCTTGAGCAGGTGGTCCTTGGTGGCGTTGGCGTCGACGCCACCCGCCGTCTTCTTGTTCGTGTTCCGGCCACCGGCGGCCTGCGCGTCGGACGGGCCCTTCTTGCCGCCGGCCTTCTTCTCCCAGTGGTCGCCGACCTTCTCGAAGCTGTGCTTGACGGCGGCCCAGGCGACCTGGTTGGCGCGACGCTCGTCGCCGTACTCGTCGGCCGCCGAGTCGTGCGCCTTCGCGAAGGTGCGCTGCGCCTTCTTCGGCGAGCGCTTCAGCGTGCTGGGCAGCTCCGACAGCTTGGCGCTGCCGCTCTTCGTGGTCTTCGGCATGACCTCTCCTTCTCGGGTCCGGCTCCGGCCCTACCCGCGACGCAGGCCAAGATCACATCCGTTCACCCGTCCAGGAACGGCAGCAGGGCGGCGACGAGCTCCTCCGGCGCCTCCTCGGCCATGTGGTGACCGCTGTCGATCGCGCCGCCGCCACGGAGGTCGGTGGTCCAGCCGGCCCAGATCGACCGGGGGTCGCCGTGCAGGTCCTCCAGGTCGTCGCGGGCGGACCACAGCACCAGGGTCGGGCACGCGACCCGGCGTCCGGCGGCACGGTCGGCCTCCTCCGCCGCGCGGTCGACGCCCAGGCCCGCCCGGTAGTCCTCGACCATCGCGTGGACCGTGGCCGGGTCGTTGATCGCGGCGAGGTGGTCGGCGTGGTTCTCCGGTCCCATCCGCTCCGCCTTGCCGGGCGCGCGTGACCCGTACCAAGCCTCGGGGTCGGCCCCGATGGCCCGCTCGGGCTTGTCGGGCTGCGCGAAGAAGAACCAGTGCCACCAGGCCGACGCGAAGCGGGCGTCGGCCCGTTCGAGGTGCTCGACGATCGGGATGCAGTCGAGGACGGCGAGGTGGCTGACCGCGTCGGGGTGGTCCAGCGCGGTCCGCATCGCCACGTAGCTGCCGCGGTCGTGCCCGACGACGGCGAACCGCTCGTGCCCGAGCGCCCGCATGAGCGCGACGACGTCCCCCGCCATGGCGCGCTTGGAGTACGGGGCGTGGTCCTCGGTCGTCGGGGGCTTCGACGAGCGGCCGTAGCCGCGGAGGTCGGGGCAGACGACGGTGTGCCCCGCCGCGGCGAGCAGCGGTGCGACGCGGTGCCAGGTGGTGTGCGTGCGCGGGTGACCGTGCAGCAGGACGACCGGCGGCCCGCTGCCCCCGGAGCGCAGGCGCAGCTCGACGCCGTCCCCGACGTCCACCCGGAGCTCCTCGAAGCCGGCGAAGAAGGTCACCGGGCGATCCTGGCCGATCCTCAGGTGCGGGGCCGGTCGATCAGCCGGGACAGCACGATCACGCTGCGGGTGTGGTCGACGTTCGGTTCGTCGCGGATGCGTTCGAGCGCCCGCTCCAGCTGCTTCACGTCGGAGGCGAGCATGTGCACCAGCGCGTCGGCGTTCCCGGAGACCGTGGCCGCGCCGACCACTTCCGGCACCCTTTCGAGGTTCCGCCGCAGCTCCTCCGGGGCCACGGTGCCTTTGCAGTAGATCTCGACGTAGGCCTCGGTCTGCCAGCCCAGGACGTCGGGGTCGATCAGCGCGGTGAACCCACGGATCGCGCCCGACGCCACCAGCCGGTCGACCCGCCGCTTGACCGCCGGCGCCGAGAGCCCGACCTCCGACCCGATCTCGGCGAACGTCGCCCGGGCGTTGTGGAGCAGGCAGCCGATCACCTGCTCGTCGAGCGTGTCCATGCCGTACCTCCGCGCAACGAACCGTCGTTCCCGGTGAACGGACACAACGTATCGCCCCTGGACACGCAACAGAACGGCGTTGTGTTGCAACGCGCTCCCTCCCTAGCGTTCGCGGGGTCCGCCGGGATCGCCGGCGCCGTCGCTGCGAGGAGCCGTCCGTGACCGTTGCCCTGCCCCGTCCCCGTGCCGCCGAGCACGCCGAGCGGGTCGCGACGCCGCGGCGCTACCTCATGTGCGCGCCCACGTTCTTCGAGGTCAGCTACGCCATCAACCCCTGGATGGACGTCACCCGCGGTGCCGACCGGGACCTCGCCGTGCGGCAGTGGGAGACCCTCCGGCAGACCTACCTCTCCCTCGGCCACGAGGTGGAGCTGATCGAGCCGGAACCGGGCCTGCCCGACATGGTGTTCGCCGCCAACGGTGGGCTGGTGTTCGAGGGCCACGCGCTGGGCGCCCGGTTCACCCACGCCGAGCGGCGTCCCGAGGGGCCGGCCTACCTCCGGCGGCTGCAGGACCTGGGCCTGAAGAGCGTCACCGAGCCGGCGCACGTCACCGAGGGCGAGGGCGACTTCCTCGTCGTCGGAGAGCTGGTCCTGGCCGGCACCGGCTTCCGCACCGACCCGGGCGCGCACACCGAGGTGCAGGAGCTGCTCGGCGTCCCGGTCGTCTCCCTCCAGCTGGTCGACCCGCGCTTCTACCACCTCGACACCGCCCTGGCGGTGCTCGACGACCACACCGTCGCCTACTTCCCGGAGGCGTTCAGCGCGGGCAGCCGGGCGGTCCTGCAGCGGCTCTTCCCCGACGCGGTGCTCGCCTCGGAGGCCGACGCCGTGGTGCTGGGCCTCAACGCGGTCTCCGACGGGCGGCACGTCGTCCTGCCGTCGGCGGCCACGGGTCTGGTCGCCCAGCTGGCCGAGCGCGGCTACGAGCCCGTCGGTGTCGACCTCTCCGAGCTGCTCAAGGCCGGGGGCAGCGTCAAGTGCTGCACCCTGGAGATCCGCGCCTGACTACTCCTCCAGGTACCGCGACCAGTGCGCCCGCTCGTCGTCGGTGAGCGGGCGGCTGGTGTCGGATGCGAAGTCGAACATGACCAGGACGACGTCGGCGCGGATCGCGACCTCGCCGTCCTGGACCAGCTCCTGCCGGACGGTGAGCGACTTGGTGCCGATGCGGGTCACCCAGCTGGTGACGCACGGCCGCTCGCCGACCCGGTAGTACAGCTGCCGGAGGTAGTCCACCTCCAGCCGGGCCAGGATCATCGACCCGCCCGGGCCGTCGACCATCGCCAGGCGCGCGTCCTCGATGAGGCTCAGCGCCCGCGCGTGGTTGACGTGCCCGAGCGAGTCGGGATCGGACCAGCGCAGCTGGACCGGGTGCTCGTGGCGCACGTCAGGGCTGGTCGGCTGTCTCCGCCGACTGGCGGTGAGCGCCCTGCGCGTCGTCCGGGTCGGCGTGGATGGTGCGCTCCTCGGACTCGGCGAGGATCACGGCGGCCTGGACCTTCGGGTCGAGGTCGCCCTGCGCCGGGTCGGGGTGGCCCTCCACCGACACCTCCTCCGGCAGCAGCTGGGCGCGCGTCTCCACGTTGCCCTGGGTGACGTTCTCCCAGGCCTCGGGGGTCGGGTCCTTCATCGAGGGCATGTCAGAACCGCTGCTGCTCGGTGCCGAGACCGAGGGCCTCGGCGACGTCCTGCACGTTCTCGAACCGCCGGCCCTCCGGCAGCCGGCGCAGCTGGCCCAGGACGGCATCGGGGGCGTTGCCCTCCTCCGCCTTGGCCACGAGGGCGTCGCGGTCGGCCGGCCACACCTCCTTGCCCAGGGCCTCGGCGATGGCCGCGCGCCGCTCGATGTCGCCCTGGTCGGTGCCGGGCGAGGTGGCGGGCTGGTGGGGATCGCTCACGGGGTTCTCTCTCCTTCGATCTGCGGGGCTCAGGACGCCGTGGAGGCGTCGGTGTAGCGGAGGACGGCGGCCACGGGTGCCTCCTCCGGCATCGCGCTCCGCGGCACGACGACGACGCCGGCCGCGCTGGCGACGGCGGCGGCGAGCAGTGCGCGGTCGGCGGGCACGATCTCGCCGTGGGTGCCGAGGGCGTCCATGTCGTGCTGATCGACGCCGAGCTCGGCCGGGCCGTTGCCGACGAGGAGGGTGTCCTCCCCCGGGTCGTCGGCCAGCACGAGCGTCTCGACCTGGCCCTTGCGCAGCGCCTCGACGACCGGTTCCTTGCCGGTCACCGCGAGGCCGTGCGCAGCGGCGCCGCTCAGCTGGTCGAGCACCTCGGCCACCTCGCGCGCCTCGTGCTCGGCGACGAGCTCGTCCATGCGCCGGTCGACCGGCTCGCGGTCCGCACCCGCGGCGCGACCGCCCTCGTCCATCGACACGATGAGGTCCGACCACAGGTCGCTGGCCCGGTCGGTGAGGATCTGGCGGGCGCGGATGTCGCCGGCGACGAGCACGAACCGCGGCGACAGGCGCCGGGCCATCGAGGAGATCTGCGTGGCCACCTCCTCCGCGTTGTGGATCCACTTGTTCTCGGCGTTGTGCTGGTAGCGGTGGTGCGCCCAGCCGCCGCCCTGGAACTTGCGGATCTGGAAGGTGTCGCCCTTCACCGTCTCCTGCTCGTCCACCTGGCCGGGCAGGCCCATGTAGGTGATGTCGGCACCGGTCCGGTCGGTCAGCACGACGATGTGCGGCACCCGGCCCGGCAGCTGGCGCAGGACCGGCAGGAGGTCCGGCTGCGGGCTCCACTCGGCGATCTCCCGCAGGGGCGCGTCGCGGAGGGCCTGGTCGAGGACGACCGAGCCGTCGGCGGCGGCGACCAGGGCGCGGCCACGCAGCGTGCCCGCCTCACCGCCGTCGTTGCCCTCGAGCAGGCGGTTGCGGACGGCCTCGACCACGGCGTCGGGCGCCCCCTGCTCGGTGAGCCGCTCGCTCACCGCGCGCACCCGGAGGTCGAGCTCGGTGTCGGCGTTCTCAGTCGTGTGCGTGACGTCGGCGCAGACCGTGGCGAAGGGGCCGGTGGCGGAGAAGACAGGCTCCAGGAAGGACACGTCCATGTGGGTGGTGCAACTCCTCGGTCGGGCGATCAGGTGCCCTGCGCTGGACACGCTTGTGACCGCCGCCTACCCACCGACCCGGTCCTCACACCCGGTGTCGGACGGCCGAGAGCGGGTAGGCGGACCCGGACCGCAGAAGTTCACGAGAGGACGAGCGATGACCGAGCGCGACGACCTGCCGCTGCCCGACTACGACCACCTGCCCGTGGGTTCGCTGACCTCCCGGATCCGGACCCTGGGCTCCGACGACCTGAGGACGCTGCTCCAGTACGAGCGTTCCCACGCCAACCGCATCCAGGTGGTGAGCGCCATGGAGCACCGGCTGTCCGGGCTCGCCGACGGCGCCCAGCCCTCGGGCGGCGACCCGGCCGCGGTGGGCGCCGACGCCCCGCCGGCCGCGGCGGGTGGTTCACAGGTGACGGAGGCGACCTCGGGCCCGCCGGTCAATCCGCCGTCGCAGGGCGACCCGACCAACCCGGCGCAGCCCCGCTGACCCCCGGCCTCGACGCGACGGACCCGTGGTCACCGCTCGTGCGGTGGCCACGGGTCCGTCGTTCGTGCGGGGTCAGCCGAGGCTGTCGACCAGTCCCATGACGGCCGGCCCCACCACGGTGATCAGCAGCGCGGGGAGGAAGCAGAGCATCAGCGGGAAGGTGACCTTGACCGGCACCTTCATCGCCTGCTCCTCGGCCCGCTGCCGGCGCTTCACGCGCATCTCGGCGGCCTGCACCTTGAGCACGTCGGCGATGGCGATGCCGTAGGCGTCGGCCTGGTTGACCGCGGCCACGAACCGCTTTAGGTCGGGGACGTCGGTCCGCGCGACGAGCGCGTTGTAGGCCTCCCGCCGCGACCGGCCGACCGCGACGTCGTGCAGGGTCCGCGACAGCTCGTCAGCCAGCGGCCCCTTGCCGTTCGCCGCCGCCCGCGCCAGGGCTGCCTCGAACCCGAGCCCGGCGGCGACCGC
Organism: Blastococcus sp. SYSU D00922; assembly: GCF_054050495.1. Lineage (NCBI taxonomy): Bacteria > Bacillati > Actinomycetota > Actinomycetes > Geodermatophilales > Geodermatophilaceae > Blastococcus > Blastococcus sp. SYSU D00922. The sequence goes on along the minus strand of NZ_JBJGZL010000012.1, from coordinate 131,351 downwards.
GATGGTCATCTGGTCGAGCAGGTCGGGCAGCTCGTGGGTGATGGTCTTCCGGCGCTCCTGCCCGCGACCCCAGAGGATCGCCTCCGGGAGCCGGTAGGCGCCGACGACGGCGAGGGGCACGAGGACCCAGGTCAGCAGCCCCGCCCCGCTCGCGAGGAGCGCCAGGCCGATGAGGGCGACGACGCCGGCCAGCACCAGCTTCGCCCACAGCACGCGGGTGAGGGTCAGGCCGTGCGGATACCCCGCGACCTGAAGCAGACGGCGGGCGCGCCGTGCCTCGGCGTCCGGTGTGATGACCCGCAGCAGCGCGCTGGAGCCGGACCCGCGGGACTCGAGCGAGCCCACCTCCACCGTGGTCGTGGCCAGGCCGCGTGTGAGGTTGCGGCGGGCGATGGCCAGCGCGCGGCCCGAGTGCCCGACCACCGTGTAGGTGAGGCACCCGATGGCGGCGGAGACGGCGACCACGCCGAGCATGACGACGGGGGTCATCAGAACCTCACCTTCACGATCGTGCGCAGCCACAGCGCGCCGACCGCCATGAGCACGGCGGAGACCGTGAGCATGACGATCCCGGCCGAGGACTCGACCAGCCTGCCGACGTAGTCGGGGGCCACGACGGCGAGCAGGGCGGTGACCGCCGGCGGCAGGAGGAACAGGACGACGCCGGAGGTCCGCCCCTCGGCGGAGAGGACCCGCGCCTGGCGCCGCAGCTTGTTCCGCTCGCGGATGGTGACGCCGACGCTGTCGAGCACCTCGGCGAGGTTGCCGCCCACCTCACGGTGGATCGCGATGGCCTGCACGACCCAGCTGAAGTCCTCGCTGCGGGTGCGCTGGGCGACCTCCTCCAGCGCCTCGTTGAGGTCGCGCCCCACCCGCGCCTCGTTGACGACCCGGGAGAACTCCTCCGCCGTCGGCGACTCGGAGTCCCGCGAGACGGCGTCGAGCGCGCGCAGCACGCTGTGCCCCGCCCGCAGGCTGCTCGCCATCAGCTGCAGCGACTCGTCGAGCTGCGCCATGAACGCGGCGCGGCGGCGGGTACGGCGCATGCTGATCACGCCGGCGACCGCCAGCGGGGCGACCAGCGCGAAGACCACCCCCGTCACCGCGCTGCCGAGCACGACGCCCAGCGCACCCGCGCCGAGCGTGGCCCCGCCCGCGATGACGAGGACCTCGGCCGGCCGGGACCGGACACCGGCCTCCTCCAGGAAGTTCTGGAGCTGACCGGTGCGGCCGGTCCGGCGGAGCAGGCGGTCGGCGAGGGCTGTGGCGTCCTCGGCGGCCACGGCGATGCGGCCGCGGGTCGGCTCCGCGTCCGGCTTCAGCCGGCTCAGCGGGACCGTCGTCCGCCCCGGCGTGGCGAACGCCAGCACCGCCAGCGCCAGCGAGGCGGCGCACGCCAGGACGGCGACCCACACCGCGGCCGACATCACGGCCGCTTCCCGGCGGGCTTCCGCTCCGCCGAGTGCCCGAAGACGCGCGGGGACAGGGCGATGCCCAGCTCGGCGAACCGCTCGGTGAAGCGCGGCCGCACGCCGGTGGGGACGGCCTTGCCGAGCAGCCGGCCGTTGAGGTCGGTCCCCGCCGAGTAGTCGAAGGTGAACGCGTCCTGCATGGTCACCGTCTCGCCCTCGACGCCCTGGACCTCGGTCACGTGCGTGATCCGCCGGGTGCCGTCGCGGAGCCGGCTGATCTGCACGATGACGTCGACCGCCGACGCGACCTGCTCCCGGACCGCCCGCAGCGGGAGGTCCATGCCGGCCATGAGGACCAGCGTCTCCAGGCGGGCGATGGCGTCGCGGGGGTTATTGGCGTGCACCGTCGACAGCGAGCCGTCGTGGCCGGTGTTCATGGCCTGGAGCATGTCGAGGCTCTCGCCACCGCGGACCTCGCCGACCACGATGCGGTCGGGCCGCATGCGCAGCGAGTTGCGCACCAGGTCGCGGATGCTGATCGCACCCTTGCCCTCGATGTTCGCGGGCCGCGACTCCAGCCGGACGACGTGCTCCTGCTGCAACTGCAGCTCGACGGCGTCCTCGATGGTGATGATCCGCTCGTAGTCCGGGATGAAGGACGAGAGCACGTTGAGCAGCGTCGTCTTACCGGTGCCGGTGCCACCGGAGACGATGATGTTCAGCCGCGCCTCGACGCAGGCCCGGAGCAGCTCGGCCATCTCCGGCGACATGGTGCCGAAGGCGATGAGGTCACCGACCTCGAACGGCGTGCTGCTGAACTTGCGGATGGTCAGGGACGAGCCGCCGAAGGCCAGCGGCGGGATGATCGCGTTCACGCGGGACCCGTCCGCGAGCCGTGCGTCGACCAGCGGCGAGCTCTCGTCGATCCGCCGGCCCACGCGGGAGACGATCCGCTCGATCACGCGGCGCAGGTGCGCCTCGGAGGTGAAGGCGGCCTCCGTGCGCACCAGACGCCCGTTCCGCTCCACGTACACGAGGTCGGGCCCGTTCACCATGATCTCGGTGACCGTCGGGTCGTCGAGGAACGGCTGGAGGGGGCCGTGCCCGAGCACCTCGTCGGTGATCTCGGCCATGAGACGACGGCGGTCCTCGCCGGACAACGCGCTGTCCTGCTCGTTCGCGAGCACCCGCTGCAGCTCCGTGCGCACCAGGCCGTGCAACTGCTCCTCGGGCAGGTCGGGGTCGGACAGCTTGGTCCCGAGCCGGTCGAACAGCGCCTGGCTCGCCTTGGCCTTGAGCCGGGCGAGCCCGTCGACCGGCGCAGCGGCCGGGTCCGGGGCTGACGCGCGACCCGGCGCCGCCTCCTCGGTCACCGCCACCGTGGCGACACGGGTCGCCAGGCGACCGGCGTCGGCAGTGGCCGGCCGGATCGGGTCGGTGCTCAGGGCCTCCTCGCCGCGCGCCTGGGACAGGCGCTCGCTGAGGTTCACCGGCCACCGGCCTTGAGCCGGCCGAGCAGCCCGGAGAGCCCGGACGTGCTCGGCTGCGCGGTGCTCGCCTGCTCGGGGAGGAGGCGGCCCAGGAGGGTCTGCAGGCCGCGGGTCACGACGTCCCGGGCCTCGCTCTCGAGCAGCGGGATGCCGGTGTTGGTCGACAGCGGGACCGCGGTGCTGCGCGGCAGGACCACGTCGAGCGGCGCGCCGATGGTCGTGGTGACGTCGTCCATGGACAGCGCGCCCGCCGGGTCGGCCATGTTGAGCACCAGGTGCCGGCCGGCGGGGACGAGGGACAGCTCCTCGAGCACGTTGAGCTCCTTGCGCATCCCGCGTACGCCCGGCACGTCCATGCTGCTGACCAGCACGAGGTCGGTCGCCCGCTCCAGCGCGACCAGCGTGTGGTCGGCCAGGCCGGGCGCGGTGTCGATGACCACGTGCCGGAACTCCCGCGACAGGGTGTCGATCAGCCGGGCGACCTGCTCGGCGGTGACGGCGTCCCCGGCCGCCGGCGAGTCGCTGCCGGCGACGACGTACAGGCCGCTGGGGTGCCGGCCGAGGAACGTCTTGAGCACCAGCGGGTCGTTGCTGGCCGCCCCGTGCACGGTGTCGGGCAGGGTGTACTCGGGCGCCATGGCCAGCGCGCTGGCGACGTCCCCGAACTGCACGTCCAGGTCGACGATGACCGTCGAGCCCTCGCCGGACCGCGCGAGGCCCACGGCGAGGTTGGTCGAGACGGTGGTCTTGCCGACCCCGCCCTTGGGCGAGGCCACGACGATCACCCGGTGGTCGGGGCGCTCCTCGGCCTGGCTGGCGGTGGCCGCCTCCTGCCGGGCGCGGGCCAGGCCGGCGGCGCGCTCGAGGACCGCGGCCACGTCCGCCGCGGAGGCGTCGGGGCTGAGGACGTCGCGGACACCGGCCCGCATGGCCGCCATCCAGAGCTCGGGATCCGCGTCCGCCACGACGATGATGACGCTGGTCGCCGTGGCGACGTCGACCCGTCCGGCCAGGTTGAAGGCGCGGTCGAGGGGGACGTCGGGACCGAGGACGACGGCGAGGGGCTCGCTGCCGCTGTCGAGGAGGCTCAGCAGCCCACCGCTGGTGGGTGCGTCCACGGCGAGGGTCACGACGTCGCCGTCGTGCTGCTCGTGGAGTCGCTGGACGAGGTCGGCGCCGACGCCGACGGTCAGGACGGTGCTCACTGGTCGTCTCCCAGGGTGACGGTGGTGGTGGTGGCGGTGCTCTGGCCGACGCTGGTGGGCGACGCCTTCTCGAGGGAGAGCCAGACGGACTCCGACTCCGTGCCCAGGACCACGACGGAGGCGTCCTGCGGCGTGAGCGCGAGCGTGACGACGTAGGGGGCGGCGGGGTCCGCGCTGCCCTCGGGCCGGACGACGCGGGTCACCAGGACGTCGCGGAACACCTGGAAGACGCTGTAGGCGGTGACACCGCCCTCGGCCGAGTCCTGGTTGGTGAGCTGGATGCCCACCTTGTCGCCGGGCTTCACCGCACCGCCGACGGCACGCTGCGCGTCCAGCGTCACGCTGATCTCGACCAGGCCCTCGGGCGCGAGGACGGTCCCGGCGGGCGCGAGCGACGCCTTGTCGGCGAAGCGGCCGACCAGCACCTGGTCGCCGGGCAGCAGCGCGGCCGTGGCCACCTGGTCCCCGAGCTCCGACAGGTCCGAGACGGCGCCGTCCGCGACCAGGCGCTGCGGCACCCGCTCGACCGAGACGCTGCCGCCGAGGTCGCCGGCGGAGGTGCCCGCGGCGACCTCGCTGTCGACGACGAGGACGTCGACCAGGTCCTCCCCGGCCTGGGCACGGTTGTCCGCGGCGCGCACGTAGCCGATGAGCACGACAGCGCCGACGACGGCGAGCACGAGGGCCGCGACCGCGGCGATGATTCGGCGAGGCATCTCTTGTCCTTAGCTCTCGGTGAGGAACACGGCTCGGGCACCCAGGTCGGGCGCATCTCGCAGTGGCGGGGTGGTGTCGTCGACTTGGCGGGCCGAGTAGGTGAAGTAGCCGGTGAGCTTGCGGGCGCCGGATCCGTCCCAACCCGTGATGTGGAAGGCGGCGTAGCCGTAGACCCGGTAGGTCTGGGAGTGCAGGTTGTCCCAGATCGGGACGAGCACGTCGCGGCCCACGAGCGACTTGAGGTAGTCGTCGGTGCAGTTGGCGGGGAGCGGCCCCTGGGTGTTCGGGCTCTCCCGTTCGTAGCTGCCCTTCCAGGCGGTGGAGCCGGCGCACTCTCCACCGTCGGTCTGCATCCAGGCGACGCCGGCGTTCACCGAGGTGCCCGACGGCGTGCTGCAGCTGCCGCCGGAGGTCTCGCCGACCCCCAGCGTGACGGTCCGACCCGCCGCGAGCGGCAGCGCCAGGTCCTTGTACGTGCAGTAGGAGATGGCGATCGGGAACTCCGAGCGAGCCTCCGTCATCGGGGCCCACTCCGCGTACGACTGGACCGACAGCGATCCGGTGTCGTAGCCGACGGCGGCGGCGAAGAAGTGGTTGACCAGCCAGTCCTTCTTCTGCGTCGCGCTGATCTTGCGACCGTTCACGCGGATCCAGCCCTCGCCCGGGCCCAGGTTGGCGAGCTTGGCCGCCTCGTCGTTCGCCCAGAAGGCGTCCTCGGCGGTCTTCTTGATGTTGCCGCAGTCGTTACGAGCGCAGTCCATCGCGACGGCGATGACAGCGGCGTCCGCACCGGTCTGCACCTGCTGGCGCGCCGACCAGATGGCGGCGACGTCGACCCCTATCGCGGCCGCGCCGAAGAGGATCGGCATGAGCAGAGCGAGCGTGACGGCCACACCGCCTCGCTCCTCGCGGAGCCGGGCCAGCCGGCTAGCGCTCACCCCCCGCAACGGAGCACCGCCTTGCTGGTGATCGGGAAGGCGATACCACCAGCGAAGCTCCCGGTCGGCTGGAACTGGTAGGTGATGGTGACGCGGATGTTCGTCGTGGGTGCGGCGCCGGTGCAGGTCGAGGGCGAGATGGCCACCTGCCCGGCGGTCAGCGGGATGTCCGATGTGGACGCGGCGAACACCGCGGCCGACCGAGCCGCGCCAACGTCGTTCTGGATGGCCATGGCGCGGGCCGCCTCCCGGGCGGCGCCGGAGAGCGTGGCCTGCACCTGGAAGGCGCGGCTGACCGACACGATGCTGAACAGCATGAGCAGCAGCAGCGGCACGACGAGCGCGAACTCGACCGCGACGGCCCCGCGCTCACCGGCGAGCCGGCGACGACGGCTCGAGCGTGCAGTCATGGCGATCCTCCTTCCAGTGCTGGGTTCTGGGATTCCGACGGGCCCGGCGGCACGGCCCCAGGGGAGCCGTGCCGCCCGACCACGACCCGTGTCCGTCAGCGGACGAAGGGGGTCACTTGCCGTTGACGTTGATGTTCCTGAAGAGCCCGTCCAGCTTCTCCCCGAAGATCGCGACGGCAGCGACGACGGCGGCCGCGATCAGGCCGACGAGCAGCGCGTACTCGACGGCGCTGGCGCCCTTCTCCTCGCGCTTGAGGCGGTCGGTGACGTCGTAGGCCAGGATCTGCAGAGCGGTGAACAGGTTGAGCACGGTGATCTCCTAGGAGGTCCGCCGTCGACTGATCGGGCCGTGGTGACCGGGGTCGCGGCTCCCCCAAGATCCGGCCTGGCCAGCGGGAACGGGAGCCCTACGGGCGGCGCCGTGACCCGGAAGGGGGACACCCGACCGGCGTCACGGACGGTGATGGACGGCTCGAGCACCGCCCGATCCGGTGACGCTCTGTCGCTCGACCCGGTGACTCTCCGTGTTCGCTGAGCGTGAGCGGGTCGCTACGGGCGCGTCCGGTCCCCTGCGGCCGGAACGGCGATCAGCGCGCCGCGGAGCAGGCAAGGACCACACGGCAGATCGGTCCGCCGGTCGGCTCCGTCACGCCGACGAGAGGCCGACGCCCGACCAGGCCCACGCCAGTGGTCCGGGCGATTCCCGAGGCACAGCCCGGCGCGTGTGGACCGCGCCGTGGAGACCACCCGGAACAGCGCCGTCAGGACCGCGTAAGGACCCTGGCTTGCCAGCTCACCGATGGTTGTCCCGGCGGTCAGCGATGACGCGCGGCGGCGAGGTTCACCAGCGTGCCCAGGCACCCTGACGGGCCCAGGAGGAGGAGAAGCATCTGCACCCGCCCGCCCTCCGGGAAGGGGACGGGCGGGCGCCGAGTGGGTCAGCCCTCGGTCGACGTGCCGGCCGCGGTCTGCGGGAGCCGGACGTCGATCCCGGAGAGGTGGTCGATCGTGCCGGCGCCGACGACGGCGACGCCGTCCACGGTGACGTTCGCGGTGGCGTCCCGCAGCGCGCTCGTCCGGGCGGAGAGGCAGCCGGGCTCTCCCGTGTCCCCGCAGACGTCGGAGTGGTCGACCGACCGGGTGACCGCTCCGGTGCCGGTGAGGACGACGCTGACGGTCACCTGGCGCTCCGTGCCCGCTCCCGGACCGAGGCCACCACCGCGGAGCGTCACCGGGACGTCGACCGCTGACGCGCTCCCCAGGTTCCGGGTGAACTGGACCTCGGCGTCGGTGAGCTCGGTGGAGCCCCACAGCCGGTCCCACGCACAGCCGAAGGGCTGCGTGCACTCGGTCCAGGTCTCGACGGACAACTGCCCTCGCCACTCGCCCCTGACCCCGTAGCGGGACTCCCCGAGCGTCACGCGCGCGTGCGTCCCGTCCGGCAGGACCACCTCCGCGTTCGCGGAGCGGGACTCGCTGGTCGTCACGCGCGGCGCTTCAGGAGCCGCCGTTGCGGTGGCAGGCAGGAGGACGACAGCGGCGGCAGCCACCGTCGCGACAGGCAGGACACGACGCAGCACGGACGACTCCCCGATCAGGACGGCCCCACGGCGGTGTGAGGTCCCGCGACGCTATCCGGATCGCACGCTGCGTCACAAGATCGACGCGGAGCGTGTCGCCGAGCGGTCTCAGGAGACGGGCAGCCCTGCAAGGCCGGCGGCGAGACCGAGGAGCGCGCAGACCCCGAGCGTCCGGAGCACCGACCACCTGAGCCGGAAGATCAGGACGGCGGCGACGACCGCGACGGCCAGGTGGACCGGTCGCAGGCTCGACGGATCGGGCAGCTCGATCGCAAGCCCGAACCGGTCCACGGTCCGGGTGTCGGCGAACAGCGTGTGCACCGCGAAGTAGACCCCGAGGTTGGCGATGACCCCGACGACCGCCGCCGTGATCCCGGTCAGCGCGGCGGACAGCGAGCGGTTGCCGCGCAGCCGCTCCATGTAGGGCGCCCCGAGCAGCACGAACAGGAAGCTCGGCACGAACGTCACCCAGGTGACCAGGAGCGAGGCCAGCACCGCCGCGGCCCACGGATCCAGCTCGCCCGGGGCGCGGTACGCCCCCACGAAGGCCACGAACTGCACCACCATGATCAGCGGCCCCGGCGTCGTCTCGGCCAGGGCCAGACCGCGCACCATCTCCCCCGGCGCCAGCCACCCGTAAACCTGCACCGCCTGCTGGGCCACGTACGCGAGCACCGCGTAGGCACCGCCGAACGTGACGACGGCGGCACCCGAGAAGAACAGCCCCTGCTCGGTGAACGTGCTGTGCGCGCCGGTGAGCAGTGCGAACGCGGCGATCGGGACGCCCCACACGAGCAGCCCCACGGCCAGGACCCTCAGCGTCCGGCGCGACGAGGGCCGCTCGGTGTGCAGGACGTCGTCCGGGACCACCGGCGCCGGCCCGTCGTCGGCCGCCTCCGCCTTGCCCTTCTCCGGGACGGCGGCCGGCCACCACCGGTGCAGTGCCCAGCCGAGCACCCCTGCGGCGATGACCACCACCGGGAACGGGACCGCGAACAGAGCGAGCGCCAGGAACGACAGGACGGCGATGGCGACGAGCGCGGGGCTGATCAGCGCCCGCTTGGCCACCCGCTGCACCGCCTGCACGACGATGGCGAGCACCGCAGGGGCCAGCCCGGCGAACAGCGCCGTCACCGCCACGGTGTCGCCGAAGCCGACGTAGACGGCCGACAGGATCAGCAGCGCAACGACGCCCGGCAGGACGAACAGCCCGCCGGCGACCAGGCCGCCCCGCGTCCCGTGCAGCAGCCAGCCGACGTAGGTGGCCAGCTGCTGGGCCTCCGGGCCGGGCAGCAGCATGCAGTAGTTCATCGCGTGCAGGAACCGCCGCTGGCCGATCCACCGCTTGTCGTCGACCAGGGTCCGCTGCATCACGGCGATCTGGCCGGCGGGACCGCCGAAGGTCTGCAGCGAGATGGCGAACCAGGCGCGGACCGCCGTCCCGAACGGGATGGCTGGGCCGTCCTCGCGTCGCCGGCCGTCCTGGCGCGGCTGCGTCTCGCTGGTCACGGGTCTCCTCCGGATCAGGCCGGCTCGCGGCCGAGCAGGGTGCGACGGCGGTGGTACTCGTACAGGGCGTCGAACATCGGCCCGGAGACGGCGAGGGTGTGCTCGTCGGTGCCGGTCATCGACAGGCCGCGGAGCAGCACGTCGAGCCCGGGCGCCTCCGGCGCGTCGAAGCGGTCGTCGTCCAGGTCGGCGACGTGGACGATCTCCGCGATCCGCCAGAGCACGGGATCGGTCAGCTCGAAGTGCCGCAGGATCGTCTCGAACGAGCAGTCGCCGCCGACGTGGCCGAGCGCCACGCCACGCATGTCGAACGGGGTCGCGTCGGCCGGCACGTCGGCAGGGTCGCTCACGAAGGTGAACACCGCGTCGGGGTCGACGAAGCGGCGGATCAGCCACGCGCACGCGGCGCGGTCGATGTGGATCCCGGCACGGGTAGCCCACCTCATCGGACGGCCTCGCTGCGCGCAGTCGCCTCGAGCTCCCGCAGGGCGGCGGCCGCCTCCTCGCGCTCGGGCGGGGGGAAGAAGTCGCGCCGGGTGACGGCCCGCCACTCGGTCCGCAGGCGGCGCAGGCGGCGCGCCTGCTCCCCTGGTTCCGCGGCGACCGCACCGTGGCAGGCGCGCACGAGCTCGCGGTACTCCTCGGCCCGGGCCGCCGCGAGGCCCGCGGCGAGCTCGCGTTCCTGGCCGCTGGTCGTGGGGCGGGCGAGCCACACACCGGCGGTCCCGCCGGCGGCCAGGACGTCGTCGGCCAGCCACTCGAGCTGCTCGCGGGTGCGGGCGTCCGCGGGGAGGGCGACCAGCCCGTCGGCGAGCTGAGCGACACCCAGCCGCTTCAGCCGGCGCCACAGCGTGGTCCGGGGTCCGGACGGTTCGCGTGGCAGCCGGTAGCTGAGCATCACCCACTCCCCCGCCTGCACGGCGGCGATGCAACCATGGTTGCACGAGACTGTCCAGTCGGTGCTCGAACCCCTGTCGGCGCGTCGGGAGCCGGGCCAGGGTGTGCGGCACGAGCGCGACCGAGGGAGGACAGCCGTGAAGGAACTCGCGTGCCGCGATGCAGGCTTCGACTGCGACGCCGTCGTCCGCGCGGAGACCGTCGACGACGTGCTGGCGCAGGCCGGCCCGCACGCGAAGGAGGCCCACGGCGTCGACGTGACCCCGGAGATGGCGGGACAGCTGAGGACGCTCGTCCGCGACGCCTGACCGGCCGGGCATGATCGCCCGGTGACGACAGACTCCCCCGTGCGGTTCGGACTGGTCGGCTACGGCTTCGGCGGACGCTGGTTCCACGCGCCCCTGCTCGGTGCGGCGGACGGGATCGAGTTCCTCGGCGTCGTGACGTCGTCCGCCGAGCGGCGGGCGCTCGTGGAGCAGGACTCCCCCGGCCGCGCGACCTTCGGCTCGCTGGAGGCGCTGGCCGACGCCGGCGCCGAGGCGGTGGCCATCTCCACCCCGGCCGCGACGCACAGCGAGCTCACCGACCGCGCGCTCGAGCTCGGCCTCGCCGTCGTCTGCGACAAGCCCTTCGCGCTGGACGCCGGTGCCGCCCGCCGGTCGGTGGAGCTGGCCGAGCAGCGCGGGCTCGCGCTGTCGCCGTACCAGAACCGGCGGTGGGACTCCGATTTCCTGACCGTCCGCCGCCTCGTGGCCGACGGCACGCTCGGGGACGTCGTCCGCTTCGAGTCGCGCTTCGAGCGGCTGGCCCCTGCCGACGGTCCGGGAGCCGCGGGCGGCGGGACCCTGCTGGACTTCGGCAGCCACCTCGTCGACCAGGCCCTGGTGCTGCTCGGGCCGGTCGAGTCGGTCTACGCCGAGTGGCGATTGCGGGAGAACGGCCTGGACGACGACGTGTTCGTCGCCCTGACCCACACCGGCGGGGCGCGGTCGCATCTCTGGGGCAGCTGGAGCCAGCCCTCCCCCGGACCGCGGTTCCGCGTGACCGGGACGGAGGCCGGCTACGTCAACCCGACCCTCATGGACGTCCAGGAGGAACTGCTGCTCGACGGGCAGACCCCCGCGACGCTCGGCGAGGACTGGGGGGCCGAGCCGGCCGAGCGGGGGGGCCACGTGCACCGCGGCGGCGCCAGCGAGACCGTGCGCGCGGAGAACGGGGCCTGGGACACCTTCTACCCCGCGTTCGCGCGCGCGGTCAGGGGCGCCGGCCCCCTGCCGGTCGACCCGCGGGACGCCGTCGCCTCGATGACCGTGCTCGACGCCGCCCGCCGCAGCGCGACGGAGGCGGTCGTCGTCCGGCTCGGCTGATCAGCGCAGGCGCTGGGGCAGTCCGGCGGTCACGAGCCACACGCGGTCGGAGGCGGCGGCGATCCGGGCGTTGAGCACGCCGAGCTCGTCGCGGAACCGTCGTCCCGACGGCGTCGCCGGGACGATGCCGGAGCCCACCTCGTTGCTGACCCCGACGACCCTGCGGCGGGTGCCGGCCCACGCCGCGACGACGTCGTCGACGGCGGCAGCCAGCTTCTCGGCCGACCCGGGCTCGTCGGACCAGACGCCGCAGTCGTCCATGACCCTGGCCAGCCAGGTGGTCAGGCAGTCGACCAGCACCGGCGGGCCCGGCCGCCCCAGCACGGCGACCAGGTCGACGGTCTCGGTGGTCGTCCACGACGCGGGGCGGCGGGCGCGGTGCAGTGCGACCCGGTCCGCCCACTCGGCGTCGTCCGCGCTGGGCGCCAGGCCGCACGCGACGTACTCGACGTCCCGCTCCCGGCGCAGCACACCCTCGGCGTAGGAGGACTTCCCGGACCGGGCGCCGCCCAGCACGAGCGTCCGTCTCCGGCGCATCCTCACCGGAGCCCGCCCGCGGTCCGCGGTGCCGGTCGTCTCGCGCTCATGTGCCCGGCAGCCTAACGAGGCCCCGATCAGGCCCGTTGACAGCGGCCCACGAGGGTCCACGATGAAGCGTGACCTCCGACAGGCGTGGCGCGTGCATCGCGGCAGCCGTGGCGGGAGTGCTCCTCTCCGCCTGCGGCACGTCCTCCGAGGGCAGGGACACCGCGTCCGCGCCGACACCCGGGACCACGTCCGCGGCCACGACCGCCACCGGCGAGGCTCCCGCCACCACTGCTCCCCCCGCGCAGACCGGGCTCGCCCTGACCGTCCGGGACAGCGACTTCGGACCGATGCTCTTCGACGAGCCGGGCCAGGCCATCTACCTGTTCGAGATAGAGACCGACGGCGTCCCGGAGTGCTACGGCGAGTGCGCGGTCGCCTGGCCGCCGGTGCTGACGACCGGGGCGCCTCAGGCGACCGGCGACGCCCGCGCGGACCTGCTGGGCACGGTCGCCCGGGACGACGGCACCACCCAGGTCACGTACGCGGGCCACCCGCTCTACTTCTACGCGCACGAGGAGCGGGGACAGGTCCTGTGCCACGACGTCGTCGAGAACGGTGGCCGCTGGCTCGTCGTCACACCGGAGGGCACACCGGCACCTGCCTGACGGGGACGGAGTTTAGTCAACCGATGAGTTGAGCAAGAGTCGCCGGTCCTAGCCATGAGGATCGCGACCGGCGCGGTCCGGACGCGGAGGGCAGGGACATGGGCACGACGAGCATCTTCGCGGCGGTGTCGCTCGACGGCTTCATCGCCAGGGACGACGACACCGTCGGCCCGCTCTTCGACTGGTACGGCAACGGCGACGTGGCCGGGACCTTCAGCGACGAGTCCCGGGTCTTCCACACCACCCGGGAGACCGCGGACTTCCTCTACTCGTTCGCGCCCCGGATCGCCGCGGCGGTGATCGGGCGGCGCCTGTTCGACCTGACCAACGGCTGGAACGGCGTCCCGGCCAACGGCGAGCACGTCTTCGTGGTGACCCACGAGCCACCGACCGACTGGGAGCACGCCGGGAGCGCGCCCTTCACCTTCGTCGACGGCGTCCGCAGCGCGATCGAGCAGGCGCGCGACCTGGCGGGCGACCGGGACGTGTCGGTGAGCGCCGGGCAGATCGGCGGCCAGGCGCTCCGCGAGGGTCTCGTCGACCAGGTGGTGCTCAACCTCGTCCCGGCCGTGCTGGGCACCGGCCGGCCCTTCTTCGGCAGCGGCGGGATCGCCGAGCCGATCCTGTTCGACGACCCGCGCATCGTGCAGGGCAGGCAGGTGACCCACCTGGTCTACGACGTGCGGCGCTGAGGCTCAGCGGGCGCGGACCACCGCCCGCAGCCCGCGGGACACGAGCGCTGACCGGACGGCACCGACCGCTGTGGCGACGGTCCGCCGTGGGGCTGGCCGGCCCAGCCGGGCCTCCACCTCGGCGAGCCGCCCCTCCAGCTCGGCGATACGCACCGGATCACCGGCCGGGTCCGTCCGTGACTGGGTGGCGATCTCCGCCAGCCCCTCCGTCAGGCCGTTCGCCAGCTTGGCGACGTCGCCGGGCAGCAGCTGCGCGCTGCCGACGCAGATGCCCCCGCGCCAGAGGCTCAGGTTCATCACGCCGGCGTCGACGTGCGCCGTCACCCGGACCGCTCGGCCCTCGCCGCGCAGGTCCCACGCCCATTGCCCGTGCCGCGGAAGCGGGATCACCGTCATGCACAGAGGCTGGAGACGGGCCCGGCACGTGTCAAGACGGACACGTACCGCAACCGCGCTGCCGGTCGTGCGGAAGTTTTCTCCCGGCAGGATGTCGAGAAACCGCACGCGGCTCCGTCCCCGAGGTGCAACGGCCACGGTGGGCCGTACATCACGAAGGAGAGACACGATGGCCAAGTACCTGCTGCTCAAGCACTACCGCGGCGCGCCGGCGGCGGTCAACGACGTCCCGATGGACCGCTGGACCCCCGAGGAGGTCACGGCCCACATGCAGTACATGCAGGACTTCGCGACCCGGCTCGAGGGCACCGGCGAGTACGTCGACGGGCAGGCGCTGCGGCCCGAGGGCATGTGGGTGCGCTCCGACGGCGAGGGGCGGCCGCCGGTCACCGACGGGCCGTTCGCCGAGACCAAGGACCTCATCGCCGGCTGGATGATCATCGACGTCGACAGCCAGGCACGGGCGGTCGAGCTGGCCGGCGAGCTGTCCTCGGCGCCCGGCGCGGGCGGCGAGCCGATCCACGAGTGGCTCGAGGTGCGGCCCCTGTTCGACGAGCCGCCGACCATCACGGAGTGATGCACGGTGGATGACGCCCTCCTCCGGGCACTCATCCCCGCCGTCATCGGGATCCTCGGCCGCCGCGGAGCCGACTTCGCGGCGGCCGAGGACGCCGTCCAGGAGGCCCTGCTGGAAGCGGTCCGGGTGTGGCCGGACGACCCGCCCCGCGACCCCCAGGGCTGGCTGGTCACGGTGGCCTGGCGCAAGTTCCTCGACGCCGTCCGCTCCGACACCTCCCGGCGGCGACGGGAGGTGCGCGTCGAGGACGAGCCCGCGCCCGGGCCGGGCAGCGAGGTGGACGACACGCTGCACCTGTACTTCCTCTGCGCCCACCCGTCGCTCTCCCCCACCTCGGCGGTGGCGCTCACGCTCCGCGCGGTCGGCGGGCTGACCACGCGCCAGATCGCCCAGGCCTACCTGGTGCCGGAGGCGACCATGGCCCAGCGGATCAGCCGGGCCAAGCGGACGGTCTCCGGTGTCCGGCTGGACGAGCCCGGCGACGTCGCCACGGTGCTGCTGGTGCTCTACCTGGTCTTCAACGAGGGCTACTCCGGCGACGTCGACCTGGCCGCCGAGGCGATCCGGCTGACCCGCCAGCTGGCCGCGCGGATCGACCACGAGGAGGTGGCGGGCCTGCTCGCGCTGATGCTGCTGCACCACGCGCGGCGGCCGGCCAGGACCCGCCCCGACGGCAGCCTCGTGCCCCTGGCCGAGCAGGACCGCGGCCTGTGGGACACCCGGCTGATCGCCGAGGGCATCGACGTCCTCCAGGCCGCGCTCGCCCGCGACCGGCTGGGCGAGTTCCAGGCCCAGGCGGCCATCGCCGCCCTGCACGCCGACGCACGCAGGCACGAGGAGACCGACTGGGTGCAGATCGTCGAGTGGTACGACGAGCTCGTCCGGCTGACCGGCAGCCCGGTCGCCCGGCTCAACCGCGCCGTGGCGGTCGGCGAGGCCGACGGCGCCCGCGCCGGGCTGGCCGCCCTGAGCGGGCTCGAGCCCTCCCTGCCCCGGTACACGGCCGTCGCGGCGTACCTCCACGAGCGGGCGGGCGAGCCGGCGACCGCGGCCCGGCTCTACGCCGAGGCAGCCCAGGCCGCGCCGAACCTGGCCGAGCGCGGCCACCTCACGCGGCAGGCCGCCCGGCTCAACGCGCAGCTGCGGTGAGCGGGCGACGGACGAGTCGGCCTGTACGCCGGGTTCTGTCCACGGGTGCCTCACGGCCTCCCGATGGGCGGTCATCCATCTAGGCCTGCCGTTGCCGGCAGGCTCGAGCGGGCTACCCGCAGGCATCGGGCGGGCCGCCCTCGAACGCCTGCGCAGGACTGCCGGACTGGCGAACCAGAACCGACGTCCCTTCTTGCCCTTGCTCCGGGTGGGGTTTACCGAGCCACACCGGTCACCCGGTGTGCTGGTGGTCTCTTACACCACCGTTTCACCCTTACCAGTGCACGCACTGGCGGTCTGTTCTCTGTGGCACTGTCCCGCGGGTCGCCCCGGGTCGCTGTTAACGACCACCCTGCCCTGTGGAGCCCGGACGTTCCTCGGCGGCGGGGTCTCCCCCGCCGACGCGACCGCCCAGCCGACTCGTCCGTCGTGCCGAGCAGTCTAGGGGGCCCACCGGCGGCGACGGGAGCGCCGATCCGCACCGGCTACGGTCCGGGGCGTGGAACCCCGTCCGGTGCCGGACGCGGCGCAGCGGTGGAGCGGCGCCGCGCTCATGGTCGTGCTCCTGGTGTCGGTCGGCGTCGCGCTCGTCCTGAGCTCCCCCTCGACCGGCATGGTGCTGGTCGCCGTGGGCCTGCTGGCGCTGCCCGTCCTCGTCGTGGTGACGATCTGGCTCGTCTCGCGCCGGAACCGGGACGGCGCTCAGCCCCAGTAGAGGCGGAAGCCGACCCGGCGTCCCCCGTCCTCCTTCAGCGTCGACATGTCGACGACCTGGCGGGCCTGCTCCTCGACGGGGTCGCTCGACAGCAGCTCCAGGTACCGCCGGTGCTCGGTGAGCGACGCGACCGCCAGCTCCACGGTGTCGCTCACGTCGACCTCGTGCGGCGGGTCGGTCATCTCCCCGACGGCGATGTACTGCACGCCGCTCCACCGCTCCTCGGTCAGGTCCGGGAAGATCCACTCGTTCGCGGCGTCGGCCACCGCGTCGACGACGCACTGGCCGAGCGCCCGGTGGTCGGCGGAGTTCACGTACGCCGGCGACACCCCGGGCGGCGTCCACGTCGCCCCGAAGTACCCGGTGACGACGAGCTCCGGTCGGTGCCGCCGGATGGCCGCAGCGAGGTCGCGCCGCAGCTCCGGACCGGCGACCAGCGTGCCGTCGCGGTGGTCGAGGAACTCCACCTCGCTGACGCCGACGACCGCGGCCGAGCGCCGCTCCTCCTCCTCGCGCAGCGGACCCGCCTCCGCCGGCGGGACGCCTGCCATGCCCGCCTCGCCCCGGGTCGCCAGGAGGTAGTGCACCTCCTTGCCCTTCGACGTCCAGACCGCGACGGCGGCGGCGAGTCCGTACTCGATGTCGTCGGGGTGCGCGGCCACGACCAGTGCGCGCTGCCAGTCGTCGGGCAGTGGAGTCGGCATGCGCGCAGTGTGCCGCGACGGTCGACCCCGCGGGGTGCTCGTCGACCTCGCGGTCCACCGCGTGGTCGGGTGCCCTACCGCGTGGACGAGTCGGCCTGCCCGGCCTCCGGATGCGGTCACCGTAGGGTGGCCGCTCGTGCCCGCCCTCGACCTGGTCATCGCCGCGGGCGTCGCCTTCGTCGCCGGAGTCGTCAACTCGATCGCCGGCGGCGGCTCGCTGATCCTCTTCCCGACCCTCGTCGCGCTGGGCCTGCCGACCGTCGCCGCCAACGTGACCAACTCCGTGGCGCAGTGGCCCGGCTACCTCGGCGGCGTCGCCGGCTTCCGCGCCGAGTACGCCGGCCAGCGGGGCCGGCTGATCCGCTTCGGCCTCGTCGCCCTGGCCGGTGGGACGGCGGGCAGCGTGCTGCTGCTGACCACCCCCTCGGGCGCGTTCGACCTCGTCGTCCCGGTGCTGGTGCTGCTGGCCAGCCTGCTGCTCGCCGTCCAGCCCCTCCTGACCCGCCGGCTGCCGGACGAGGCCGAGCGGCCCAGGAAGGACCCGGCCTGGCTGTACGTCGCCCTCTTCGCCGCGACCGTCTACGGCGGCTACTTCGGCGGCGCGCTCGGCGTGATCCTGGTCGGCGTCCTCGGCGTCGCGCTGCACCGGCTGAAGCTGGCCAACGCGCTCAAGTCCGCCTTGTCGGCCGTCACCGCCACCGTCACCCTCGTGGTGTTCGGGATCTTCGGGGACGTGCACTGGGACGTCGTCGCCGTCGCGGCCCCGCTCAACCTCATCGGCGGGTTCCTCGGCGCGCGCATCGCCACGCGCATCCCGACCGGACCGCTGCGGGTCCTCATCGTCACCTTCGGCGTCGCGGTCGCGGTCTACCTCTTCCTGCGCCGGTGACCGTCGACCTGCTGGGCCTCGGGGTCTCCGGGATCGTCCTGGCCGCGACGCTCCTGGCGGCGACCGCCGCGCTTCCCGGCGTCCCGCCGGTCGCCGTCGCGCTGCCCGGCGCGGCCTTCCTGGTGCTGGTCGGCGCCGTCGGCGCTCCCGAGGCGGAGGCCGCCGTCCGCGACATCGGTCCCACCGTCGCCTTCCTCGTCGTCGTCCTGCTGCTGGCCCACCTCGCCGACGGGGAGGGCCTGTTCACCTGGGCCGCCGCGGTCACCGCCCGCCGCTCGGGCCGGTCCGCGGGCTCGCTCCTGGCGCGGGTCGTCGTCCTGTCCGCCGTCGTGACCGCGTTGCTCAGCCTGGACGCGACCGTCGTGCTGCTCACCCCCGTCGTGGTCGCGACCGCGGTGCGGATGCGCGTCTCCTCGCTACCGCACGCCTACGCGACCGGGCACCTGGCGAACTCGGCGTCCCTGCTGCTGCCGGTGTCGAACCTGACCAACCTGCTCGCGTTCGCCGCGACGGGGCTGTCGTTCCTGCACTTCACGGCGCTGATGGCGGCCCCGTGGGTGGTGGCGGTCGGCGTCGAGTACGTCGTCCTCCGCCGGCTGTTCCGCGGGGAGCTGGCCAAGCCGGCGGGCGAGCCGGTCACCGCGGTGCCGCCCGTGCCCGCGGTCGGGCTCACCGTGGTGGCCCTCGTCGTCCTGGGCTTCGGGGTCAGCTCCCTCGCGGGGATCTCACCCGTGTGGCCCGCGGTGGTGGGCGTGGTCGTCCTGGCCGCGCGGCAGCTGGTCCGCCGGACCACCCGGTGGACCGACCTCGTGCAGGCCGCGGACCTGCCGTTCGCGGTCTTCGTCCTGGCCCTGTCGGTCGTCGTCCTCGCCGTCCTCCGCAACGGGCTGGAGGCGTTCCTCGGCGCGGTGCTGCCGGACGGCGACGCGCTCCTCCCCCTCCTCGCGGTCGCCGCGATCTCCGCCGTGCTGGCCAACCTGCTCAACAACCTGCCGGCGACCCTGGCGCTGCTGCCGGTCGCCGCCGCGGGAGGCCCCGGGACGGTCCTCGCCGTGCTCATCGGTGTCAACGTCGGGCCGAACCTCACCTACGTCGGCTCGCTGGCGAACCTGCTGTGGCGGCGGGTGCTGGGGCTGGAGGCGCCGTCGCCGGGGCAGCACACCGCGATCGGCCTCGCGACGGTGCCGCTCACCCTGCTGGCCGCGACGGCGGCGCTCTGGCTCGGCCTCCAGGTCTGACCTCCCCCGTCGGGGTGATCCGTCGACGCCCGCGTTCACCGCCCCGTCGGCTCGGCCGATACCTGCTCCGTGGCCGGTCGTGTGCGCTCCAGGCTGCTGCCCGGTGCGCCGCGGTGGCTGCTGGGTCTCCTCGCGCTCGTCGCCGTGCCCTTCGGCCTCTTCGGTGCGGTCCGCGTCGTGGACCCGGGCCTCTTCCCCGGGACGTCGCTGGTGACCGACCTGCCCTGGATCATCGCCATGCACGTGCTGGTGCTCGCGATCCTCGTGTGGCGGGCCCGGAGCGTCCCCACGGAGCGGGCGGTCTGGAACCGGCTGGCCCTCGGCGCCGCTGTCTACGTCGTGGGGATGGGCGCGTCCGGGGTCCTGGCACTGGTGCCCGGCACGGGTGCGGCGGCCCTGGTCCCCGCCTTCTGGTCCGGCGTCGCGGTGTTCCCGTTCTGGTACGGCGGAATCGTCCGCTGGAACCGCTACGGGACGAGCCTCGCCGACCCGAACGACGTGCTCAACGGCTCGGCCGCCGTGCTGGCGGTGGTGGCCGTCCTCAACGTGTTCGTCCTTCCGGCCAGCCCCTCCCTCGCACTCCTGCCGGCGTGGGAGCTGCAGGCCCTGTTCGGCCAGTTCGCGGTCTGCTTCGTCCTGGCCGGGACGGCGCTGACGCTGCCCTTCCTGGGGGCCATGGGCCGTGACCCGCGGACGTGGCTCGTGGTCGGGGCCCTCGTGGCCGACATGTCCGCCGCCGTGGCCGCCCTGCTCGGCGGCGGCCAGGGCGCCGGGTGGGTCACCGTCTCGCACACCGCCCTGCTGCTCTGCTTCGGAGTCGCGGCCACCCTCCGGTCGCGTCGCGCGGCCCCCCAGCCGACGGACCCCACCGCGGCCACCATCGGTGCCTACGTCGTGATCGTGGCCTCCACCGCGACGCTGCTCACCGGGGCGTTGACCGGAGCCGGCAGCGGGGCGGCCTGGTGCGCCGGGCTCGCCGCCGTCGCCTCGGGGACCCGCCTCGCGGTGAACGTCCGCGAGATCGCGGCCCTGGCGGTGACCCGCCGGGAGGCCCTGACCGACGAGCTCACCGGGCTCGCCAACCGCCGGGCGCTCCTCCGTCGGGTCGAGGAGCTGTGCGCCGAGGGGACGCCGGTCGCCCTCGCGCTGCTCGACGTCGACAAGTTCAAGGAGGTCAACGACGCGCTGGGGCACGCCGCCGGCGACGACCTCCTCTGCATGGTCGCCCGCCGCCTCGAGCCCGCCCTGCGCGCCGGCGACCTGCTCGGCCGGCTGGGTGGCGACGAGTTCGCCGTCGTCGCCGCCCTCGAACCGCACCTGCCCGCCGCCGAGGCCGCGCTGGCCCTCGGCACGCGGCTGCACGAGCGGCTCGCCGAGCCCTTCCCCGTCGAAGGCATGTTCGTTCACGCGTCCGCCAGCATCGGCGTCACCACGACCGACGACGACGTCGCCCGGCCCTCCCACCTCCTCCGCCGCGCGGACGTCGCCATGTACGACGCCAAGCGCTCCGGCAGCGGCGTCGCCCTCTACGACGGCGACCGCCATGCCGACAGCCGCGGGCACCTCGCCCTCGTCGAGGAGCTCCGCCGGGCGCTCACCGACGGCCAGCTGGTCCTGCACCACCAGCCCCAGCTCGACGTCGCCACCGGCCAGGTGAGCGGGGTCGAGGCGCTGGTGCGCTGGGCCCACCCGGAGCGCGGGCTGCTGTTCCCCGGCGACTTCCTGCCGCTCGCCGAGGTGCACGGGCTGATGGGCGCGCTCACCGAGACAGTCCTCGAGCAGGCCGTCGCCCAGGCCGCCGAGTGGCGCCGGCAGGGTCTGGACCTGCGCATGTCGGTCAACCTCTCCGCCAGCAACCTGCTCGACGTGGGCCTGCCCGGCCGGGTCGCCGAGCTGCTCGCGACGCAGGGGCTTCCCCCGGCCGCGCTGGTCCTCGAGGTCACCGAGAGCGTGCTCATCACCGATCCGGACCGGAGCCTCGCCGTCGTCGGCGCGCTGGCCCGGCTCGGCGCGACGGTGAGCATCGACGACTTCGGCACCGGCTACTCGTCGCTGGCGTACCTGCGCGACCTGCCGGTGGCCGAGCTCAAGCTCGACCGCTCGTTCACCGCCGACCTGCTCACCGACGAGCGGACCGAGGCCATCGTCGCCAGCACGATCGAGCTGGCCCACCGGTTGGGGCTGCGCGTGGTCGCTGAGGGCGTCGAGGACGAGCCCACGCTGCGCCACCTCGACGCGCTCTCCTGCGACGTGAGCCAGGGCTACCTGCACTCCCGTCCGCTGCCGGCGGACGAGCTGGTGGCGTGGCTGGCCGCTCACGGCGCGCCGCTGACCCCCGTCACGGGCTGAGCGGCAACCGCATCCTGGTCCACGTCCCGCCGGGCTCGGTCCCGACGCCGACCGCCCCGTAGCCCAGGCGCCGGTAGAGCGCGGCCGCTCCCTCGTTGCGGTCGTCGACGCTCAGCTCCACGCCGCGGTGCCCTGCCACCGCGAGGCGGCGGTGCGCCTCGCCGAGCAGCGCCGTCCCGGTCCCCCTCCCCCGCAGCCCTGCCCGCACCTCGACCAGCCACAGCCACGGCTCGGTGCGACCCCGCCAGGGCGGCAGGTCGGCCGCCAGCACGCCCGCAAGCCCACCCTGGCCGGGCGCGGCCAGCACGAGCGCGCGCTCTGGGCCGGCGTCCACCGCGACGCCGAGTCCGGTGCGGGTGCCGTCGTCGAGCCAGTCGAGGACGGCGAGGTCCGCGGCGATGAGGCTGCGGACGCGCACGTCAGCGCAGGTGCGAGGTGTCGTTCACCAGCCGCACGGAGGCACGGCCGTCCGACGACCAGGCGACCGACGACAGCGAGGCCGCCTCCAGGAACACCCGGTGCACCACCGCGTCCCCGGCGTCCAGGCCGGCCGCGAGGAGCAGCTTGATCGGCGTCACGTGGCTGACGACCAGGACCGTGCGCCCCGCGTGCTCGGCCAGGATCCGCCGGCGCGCGCGGGCCACGCGGGCGCTCACGTCCGCGACCGACTCCCCCTTGGGCGCGGCGACGGTGACGTCCTCCAGGAAGCGCCGGGCGGCCAGCGGGTGCCGGGCGCGGGCCTCGTCGAAGGTGAGCCCCTCGAGCTCCCCGAAGTCCAGCTCGGCCAGGTCGTCGTCGAGCGCGACCGGCAGGCCCAGCGCAGCCGCCACGATCTCGGCCGTCTCCCGGGTGCGCCGCAGCGGCGAGGCGACGACGACCTCGATCCCGAGATCCTCCGCCCGGTGCGCCGCGGCCTCCGCCTCGGCCCGCCCGGTGCGCGACAGCGGCAGGTCGTTGCGCCCGCTGAAGCGCCGCTCCGGGGTGTGCTCGGTCTGCCCGTGCCGGAGCAGGTGGGTCACCGTGGTGACGACCGGCGCCGGTTCGGCGGTCGGCTGGACGTCGTCCTCGACGACGACGGCCTCGGCGGCGGGGTCGCGGTGCACCGGCTTGCCGTCCATCGCGCTGTTGGCCAGGGCGTCGGCGGCACCGTTCTGCGCACGGGGCACCCAGGTGTAGCGGACGTCGGCGAGCTGGCGGGCCAGGCGCTGCGCCTGAAGGGCCAGCTGCTGCATGTCGGGGTGCTTGACCTTCCAGCGGCCCGACATCTGCTCGACGACCAGCTTGGAGTCCATGCGGACCTCGACGCTGGCGGTGGGGTCGAGGTCCAGGGCGGCCTGCAACCCAGCGACGAGGCCGCCGTACTCGGCGACGTTGTTGGTCGCGCGGCCGACCGAGGCCGCCCGCTCGGCGAGCACCCGCCCGGTGTCGGCGTCCCGCACGAGCGCGCCGTAGCCGGCCGGGCCGGGGTTGCCCCGGGAGCCGCCGTCCGCCTCGACGATGAGCCGCCTGCTCACAGCCCGGACTCGGCCGTGCGCACCAGGATCCGGCCGCAGTTCTCGCAGCGCACGACCTCGTGCGGGTCGGCGTTGCGCACCGCCGCGAGCTCGTTGCCGTACAGCTCCAGCCGGCAGCCCTGGCACGCCCGCGCCCGCAGCATCGCCGCACCGGTGCTCCCGGTCTGCGTGCGGATCCGGTCGTAGAGCGACAGCAGCGGCGCCGAGATGCCCTTCGCGACCTCGGCGCGAGCGGCCTCGTGCTGCTTCGTGCCGTCGGCGATGTCGGCCAGCGCGTCGTCGCGCGCCTGCTCCGCCCGCTCGCGGTCGGCCCGCGCCTGCTCGAGCCCCTGCTGGGCCGCGGTGAGCGTGGCCTCGGCGTCCTCGAGCCGCTGCATGAGCTCGAGCTCCTGGTCCTCCAGGTCGGACTGGCGGCGCTTGAGCGAGTCGAGCTCGTGCTGGAGGTTGGTCATCTCCTTGGGCGAGACGCTGCCCGACTCCAGGAGGCGCTGGTCCTTGGCCTCGCGCGCCCGCACCGTCTCGACGTCGGACTCCAGGCGCTTGACCTCGCGGCCGAGGTCCTTCACCTCGGTCTCGGCGCGGACGACGTCGGCGGTCAGCGTCCGCTCCGCCTCCTCCGCGGCCTGGACGGCGGCGACCTCCGGCAGCGTGCGCTGCCGGTGCGCCAGCTGGGTCAGCACGACGTCTTCAGCGGCGAGGTCCAGCAGCTTCTGCTGCTCGAAGTGGTCGGCCTTCACGTCGCCAACGTACCGGTGCGCCCGGCACGCTCAGGCTCCCCTGCCCTGCCCGACGTGGTGCGTCCACGGATCGGTCCGGCGCCGGGAGACCGCCACCTCGACCCGCCCGCCGAGGTCGTCGGCGAGCCGCGCCGCGGCGACCGGCAGCCACGGCCACTCGGAGGCGTAGTGCGCGACGTCGCACAGCGCCGGGCCGTCGACCTCGCCCGCGTCCGAGACCGGGTGGTGCTTGAGGTCGCTGGTGAGGAACACGTCCGCGCCGGCGGCGGTCGCCGCGCCGAGCAGCGACCCACCGCTGCCCCCGCACACGGCGACCCGGCGCACCACGCGGTGCGGCTCCCCCGCCGCCCGCACGCCGCCGACGGTCTCCGGCAGGACGGCCGCCACCCGCTCGGCGAAGCCGGCCAACGTCGTCGCCTCGGGCAGGTCGCCGACCCGGCCGAGGCCGGCCGCCGGGTCGTCCCCGGCCGGTTCCAACGGCACCGCCCCGACCAGCCCGAGGACGTCGGCCAGTGCGGCGTTGACGCCGCTGCCCGGAGCCCGGTCGGCGTTGGTGTGCGCGACGAACAGCGCCGCCCCGGCACGGACCAGCCGGTGCACCAGGCGGCCCTTCGGGTCGTCGGCCGGCACGCCGTGGACCGGCGTGAGCAGCAGGGGGTGGTGGGTCACGAGCAGGTCGGTCCCGCTGTCCAGCACCTCGTCGACGACGGCGCTCGTCGGGTCGACGGCGAACAGCACGCGGCCCACCGGCTCGTCGGGATCCCCGCAGACCAGCCCGACCGCGTCCCAGCTCTCGGCCAGTCCGCGGTCGTAGCGGGCGTCGAGCGCGGCGATGACCTCGCGGAGGGGCACTGGCACGGCTCGGACCGTAGCTGGCGACCGGTCCCACGACCGCGACGCCGTCGATGACAAGCTCTCCGCGTGACGGACCGCGGGCCCCGGGAGCGCGGGCTCCGGGCACCCGCCTGGCTCGAGGAGCTGGTGCGCACCACGCCACCGCCGGTCCCCTGGCGCGACGTCGTCCGCTTCGCCGTCACCATCCCGATGCCGCTGGCCGTCGCCCTCCTGGTCGCCGGCGGGGTGGAGCCCGGTCCAGCGCTCGGTGCCGGCGTCTTCGCGACCACCGGCGCGCTGGCGGCCACGCTCGCGCCGCAGTCGGGGCCGCTGCGGGACCGGTTGCGGCGCATCGCCGCCGCCATCGGCTTCGGCGCCGTGGGGCTGGTCGTCGGCCAGTACGCCACCGGGGGCGGCTGGGTCCCGGTGGTCGTCATCGCCGCCCTGTCTGCCGTGGCGGCCCTCATCAGCTCCGTGAACGCCGCCATGTCGCTGGGCTCCCTGCAGCTGCTGATCTACACCGCGCTCTCGTCGGGGCTGGTGACGCCGCTGCCCCTCCCGGCCGAGATCGGCTTCTTCTTCGCCGGGGGCGCCTGGGCCACGCTGACCACGCTCGTCCAGGCCCGCACCGAGCCGCTCGACCCCGACCGCACCTCGGTGGCCGCGGTGTTCCGCAGCATCGCCGACCTGCTCGAGGCCAGCGGCAGCGACCGGTCGGACGAGGCCCGCCGGGGCATGACCACCGCGCTGAACGCCGCCTACGACCGGGTCATCCGCAGCCGCAGCCACTCCGCGGGGCGGATCAAGGAGCTGTCCGAGCTGGCGGGCGTCCTCAACTCCGCCGCCCCGCTGGTCGAGGGGACCGTGGCGGCGGCCCGCGCCGGCGTGCCCGCCGACCCCGAGGACGTGGACGCCGTCCGGGCGCTCGCCGCCGCCCTGGAGTCCGACGACGACCTGGCCGAGGAGCGCCCGCCGCCCGTCGACGACGCACCCCCGGCGAGGCGCGCGGTGCGGCACGGCGTGCGCCTGGTCTGGAACGTCGTCGGGGACCCCGAGGAGCGAGCGAGCGCGGCCGCCCAGCGGGCCGAGGTCGACCTGCGCACCCGCCTGCGCGAGCTGGCCGACCGCACCCTGGCCAGCACCGAGAGCCGCAGCTTCGCCGTCCGGCTGGCGCTGTGCATGACCGTGGCCGAGATCGCGCGGCAGTACCTGCCCATCGAGCGGCCCTACTGGGTGCTGCTCACCGTGGCCATCGTCCTGAAGCCGGACTTCGGGTCGGTCTTCACCCGCGCCGTCCAGCGCGGGGCGGGCACCCTGCTCGGCGTCCTCATCGGCTCGGCCCTGCTGGCGGTGCTGCCGCGCGACGCCTGGGTCCTCGTCGCGATGGCCGCCTTCGCGGCGCTGCTGCCCTGGGCCCGCAACGCCAACTTCGGGCTGTTCTCGGTCTTCCAGACCCCGGTGATCATCCTGCTCCTGGACCTCGCCCTGCCCAGCGGTCCGGGGCTGGTGGGCGCGCGGCTGGTCGACACCCTCATCGGGTGCGCCATCGTGCTGGTGTTCGGCTACCTCCTGTGGCCGCAAACTTGGCGGGCGCCGCTCGACGAGGCGCTGCGGGCGGCGGCGCTGGCCCTCGACGCGTTCGTGGACGCCGCCTTCACCGGCAGCCCCGCGGAACGGCGCCGCGCCCGGCGCCGGAACTACCGGGCGCTGACCGAGCTGCAGACCCAGCTGCAGCGCCGGCTGGCCGAGCCCCCGCCGATCAGCAACCGGGCCGCCGCCTGGTGGCCGGTCATCGTGCAGCTGGAGCGGACGTCGGACGCCGTGACCGAGGCGGTCATCGCGCAGCGGATGGGCGAGCCGGCCCCCGACCTCGCCCAGGTGGCGGTGCTGCGCAAGGCCATCCGGCAGCTCGAGGAGGACGTGAAGGCCCACCGCGCGCCCGACGACGCGGAGATCCACGCCGACGGCGTGCTGAGCCCCGTGGCGCGCGAGGTCGACACCGCCAGGCGCCTGGTCAGGGAGAACGCCCCGGGACGGCGCGGCGGCCCCTGAGGTTGCGAGCCGTGGAGCGGCACCCTGGGATGGCGGGATGCCGCTGGAGCCGCTGCCCCTCCCTCCCCTGACCGGCCCGCCCCCGCCGGGTTCCCGCACCGTGACCACCGACGACGGCGTGCGCCTCCACGTCGAGGTCGACGGCCCTCCGGACGCGCCGCTCACCGTGGTCTTCGCGCACGGGTTCACCGCCCGCCTGGCCGAGTGGGAGCTGCAGCGGGCGGCGATCCGCGACCGGGCGCGGCTGGTGCTGTTCGACCAGCGCGGCCACGGCCGGTCGGCGGTCACGCCGCTGCCCGACGCGACCATCGACCGCACCGGCCGCGACCTGGGTCAGGTGCTCGACGCCGTCGCCCCCTCGGGGCCGGTGGTGCTGGCCGGGCACTCCATGGGCGGCATGAGCATCATGGCGCTGGCGCGGCAGCGGCCCGAGCTGTTCGGCGACCGGGTCGTCGGGGTCTTCCTGCTCGCCACGTCGGCCGGCGGGCTGGTGGAGACCGGGCTGCTCGGCTGGGCGGTCAAGGTCATCCGCTGGCTGCACCTGCTGCCGGTCTACCTGCGGGTTCTCCAGCTGGTGGCCCCGGTGCTCGAGCGGTTCCGCCGGCGCGGCAGCGCCTTCGGCCGGTGGTTCACGCGGCGCCTGCTCTTCGGCCGGGACGACGCCGACCCGGCCAGCGTGCGGCTGGTCCAGCAGCTGCTCGAGGAGACGCCGTACCCCGTCGTCATGGCGTTCTACGCGACGTTCCTCGACCACGAGGAGACGGCGTCGCTGGCGGTGCTCCGCCGCGTGCCGGTCACGGTCGTCGCGGCCACCCACGACCGGCTCACGCCGTACGAGCACGGGCGGCGCATGGCGGAGGCGATCGGCGAGGACGCGGAGCTGGTGACCGTCAGTGGTGCCGGACACAGCGTGAACCTGACCCGTACCCAGATCGTCGACGACGCGTTGAACGGCCTGCTGGACCGCGTGGCGACCGGAGACCGAAAAGCCGGTTGACCGTGCGGTCCGCCGGGCAACGCGAGAGTGTGGTGGGCGTCACCGCGACCGTGTTGCAGTGACGGCACGACACGCCTAACTTCAGCGGCCCCCGACGACGTGGACAGGCCCCGGTCCGAGCAGAGGACAGGGGCGGCGAGGAGCAGAACGTGGACCGGATGAGCGCCCTCGATGCGGGCTTCTTCTACGCGGAGAGCGAGAACACCCCGATGCACGTGGGGTCGGTCGCCGTCTTCGAGGGGCCGGCCCCTACCTACGGCGACGTCGTGCGCCTGATCCTGGGCAAGCTGCCCAAGGTGCCGCGGTACCGGCAGCGCGTCCGCCCGGTACCGATGCAGCTCGGCCGTCCCCTGTGGGTCGACGACCCGCACTTCCAGATCCTGTACCACGTCCGGCACACCGCGACGCCGCGTCCGGGCAGCGACGAGCAGCTGCGCAACCTGGCCGGCCGGGTGCTCGGGCAGCGCCTCGACATGGCCAAGCCGTTGTGGGAGCTGTGGCTGGTCGAGGGCCTGGCCGACGACCGGTGGGCCCTCATCTCGAAGGTCCACCACTGCATGGTCGACGGCGTCGCCGGCACCGACCTGATGCAGCTGATGTTCGACCTGGACCCCGACGCCACGCACGAGGCCGTCAAGGACTGGACGCCGCGGCGCAGCCCGTCCAGCCTCGAGGTCATGGCGAGCTCGGTCAGCGACAGCCTGACCAGCCCGCTGCAGCAGCTGTCCAACGCGCCGACCATCGGCAGCCCGGTCCGGGCGGTGAAGAGCCTGGCCGACTCCGGCCGCACGCTCGCGAAGACCGTGCCCTCGCTCGCCAAGCAGGCGGTCACCCCGACCGCCCGCTCGCTCAACGGCCCGATCGGCCCGCACCGCCGCTGGGCGTGGACCGAGGGCAAGTTCGAGGAGTTCAAGGCGGTCCGGACGGCGTTCGGCGGCACCGTGAACGACGTCGTCCTCACCGCGATCACCGGCGGGTTCCGCGACCTGCTGCAGGGCCGCGGCGAGCTGTCGTCGGAGAAGCTCGTCGTCCGTTCCATGGTGCCGGTCTCGGTCCGCCGCGAGGACCAGAAGGGCAGCCTGAACAACCAGGTGTCCGCGGTGTTCGTCGACCTGCCGGTCGGGCTCAAGGACCCGATCGACCGGCTGACGTCGATCCGCGGGCAGATGGACGAGTACAAGCGCGCCATGCAGGCGGTCGACGCCAACTCGATCATCTCGATGGGCAACTTCATCGCGCCGACGCTGCTGTCGCTGGGCGTCAGGGCCACGCTGCAGGCCGGGCAGATGTGGTGCCAGGCGGTGACCACCAACGTGCCCGGCCCACGGGTGCCGCTGTACGTGCTGGGGAAGCGGATGACGAGCGCCACCGCCTACGTGCCCATCGCCGGCGGAACCCGCTGCTCGATCGGCATCTTCTCGTACCTGAACACGATGACGTTCGGCATCAACGCCGACTTCGACGGCTACCCGGACGTCGACGTCCTCTCCGGTGGCATCCGGCGCGGCATCGAGCAGCTGCTGGCGCTGGCGAAGAAGAAGACCGAGCAGGAGGTCCAGGCCGAGGCGGCCGCCGACGCGGTGGCCGAACCGCCGGCCGAGGCCCCGGCGAAGGCTCCGGCCAAGGCGCCCGCGAAGGCTCCCGCCAAGGCTGCGGCCAAGAAGGCGCCCGCCAAGGCGTCCCGGCCGGCGAAGAAGACCACCGCGGCAGCCGCCCGGTGAGCCCTGGCCGGCGCCGCGGAGCAGGCGCCCTCGGCGAGGGGCCGCGCGGGGTGGAGGAGCCGGGCGGCGGCAGCGAGCGCGGTCTCACCGTCGCCGTCACCGGCCCGACCGGCACGTTCGGCTCGGGCCTGGTGCCGCTGCTCCAGGACGACGACCGGGTCACCCGGGTCATCGGCATCGCCCGGCGCCCCTTCGACCCGGCCGAGCGCGGCTGGACGAAGATGGAGTACCGGCAGGGCGACGTGCGCGACACCGAGGCGCTGCGGGCCGCCTTCGACGGCGCCGACGTGGTCGTGCACCTGGCCTTCCTGATCACCGGGAACGCCTCCCGGGAAACGACCCGCTCGATCAACGTCGACGGCACGCTCAACGTGTTCCGCGCGGCGGCCGCCGCAGGCGCCCGGCGGTTCGTCTACGCCTCGTCCGTGGCGGCGTACGGCTTCCACCCCGACAACCCGGACACGATCGCCGAGGACTGGCCGACGCGGCCGGCCGCCCGGCTGTTCTACGCCCAGGAGAAGGCCGAGCTCGAGGAGCTGCTGGAGCAGGAGGCGGCGCAGCACCCGGAGCTCGCGCTGTTCCTCCTTCGGCCGCCCGTCGTCCTCGGCCCCAACGTCGTCGGCGGCAAGGACGTCCTGCCCGGGCCGCTGGCGCCCCTCGGCCGACGGCTGTTCGCCCGTCCCCGCCGGCTGCCGGTGCCCGTGCCGGTGTTCGTGCCGGCGCTGCCGTTGCAGTTCATCCACGAGGAGGACGTCGGCCGGGCGCTGGTGCAGTGCATCGTCGGCGCCGGTCCGCCCGGCGCCTACAACATCGCCGGGGACGGCGTGCTGACCGCGGCCGACGTCGCCCGCGAGTTCGGCGCGCTCCCCATCGCGGTGCCGCCCCAGCCCGCGCAGGCCGCCGCCCGCGCGTTCTCCCGGCTGCCCTTCCTGCCGCCGGTGGCCGAGTGGGTGGAGGCCGCCAGCCGACCGGCGATCATGGACACCACGAAGGCGCACGAGCAGCTCGGCTGGCGCCCCCGCTACACCGGCCTGGAGGCCCTCCGGGACACCCTGCGCGACCCGAGCTGATCAGACGGCCGCGCGGTCCCCGGCCGTCTCCTCGAGCCAGGCGAGGAACGCGCCGGCCAGCTGCTCGGGCACCTGCAGCTGCGGGACGTGTCCGACGCCCGGCAGCTCCAGGTACCGCCAGGCGGGGAGGCGCCGGGCGATGTCGCGGGCGGCGGCGACGGGGACCAGCCGGTCCTCGTCGCCCTGCACGAGCAGCACCGGCACGCGGATGGAGGCCATGGCCTGGCGGTAGCTGCGCGGGTCGACCAGGAGGCGCAGCAGCGACCGGGCGGCCGAGAGGAACGCCTTGTCCATCGCCGGCACGTCCTCGCGCCGATCGATGAGCTCCAGCGAGCGGTCGATCGTCTCGGCCGGCAGGGCGTCGGGGTCCACCCCGCACAGCCGCAGCATGTCCCGGACCTGTCGCAGCGGCGTCGACCGCCTGCGGCGCAGGGCCAGGAACCGCTCGCCCACGAGCGGGATCGCGTAGACGGCGAACATGACGGCGACGACCGGGTCGAGCGCGCGGCGCGGGCCCGGGACGGCGGCGTCGAGCAGGACCAGCCCGTTGACGGTGCGGGGCGAGGAAGCGGTCTGGAGGATCGAGATCATCCCGCCCATCGAGTTCCCGACGAGGACGGCCGGAGTGCCGGCCACCTCGGTGAGGAAGCGGTCGAGCACCTTCACGTTCTCTTGGACCGTCGTCCGGCGACCGCCGGGCTCGCTGCGCCCGAACCCGGGGAGGTCCAGGGCGAGCACGCGGGCGTGGTCGCGGATGAGCGGTGCGAACAGGTCCCAGTTGAGGTGCGAGCCGCCGAGCCCGTGCACCAGCACCACGGTCGGGGCGTCGTCCGGACCGCCGAAGTCCACGTAGTGGACGGGACCGCCCAGGTCCACCGTCCGGCTCTCCCCGTATCTGCCCCGCCGCTCGGTCACCCGAGCATCCTCACCCGGGCACCCGCGACCCGCTCGGGCGGGGCCAGGTGCACGTCATCTGCCGTGAACCGAACGGTCACACCAGGCCTCCGATACCCGCGGAACGTAAACGGCTCATATGACCCAGGACACATTTGGGCAACATATGCCTGCGCATGTGGTGGACGACGTGTGAGCCAGGTCCCACATTGGTACACGTCGGTACCAACGGTGGTCGGCAGCAGGAGGACGAAGTGGCAGCACGGCAGGACGACGGGCCCGCACTCCCGCTGTACCTCACGGAACCGGGGCGCGCGGTGGGCGACTACGGCCTCTACCTCGCCGCCAAGCCGCTGATGTCACGCCTCCCCCGCGGGGACGGCCACCCCGTGCTGGTGCTGCCCGGGCTGCTTGCCGACGACATCTCCACCCGCGCCCTGCGGGCGGTGCTTCGCCGGCTGGGCTACGACGCGCACGGCTGGGGTCTGGGCCGCAACATCGGCCCGACGGCGGCCTGCGTGAAGGGCACCCGCGACCTGCTCGACCACCTGGCCGACAAGCACCAGCGGCCGGTCTCCCTGATCGGCTGGAGCCTCGGCGGCATCTTCGCCCGCGACCTGGCCCGCCGCTCCCCCGAGTCGGTACGCCAGGTGATCACCCTCGGCAGCCCGTTCCGGCTCGCGCGCCACAGCCAGAGCCGGGCGACGAAGGTCTTCGACCGCTTCTCGCACCTGCACGTCGAGCACCGCACGCTGCCGCTCGAGTCGGAGAACACCCCGCTGACCGTGCCGGCGACGTCGATCTACTCCCACTACGACGGCATCGTGCACTGGAGCACGTGCCTGGACACCCCCGGCGAGCGCTGCGAGAACATCGCCGTGATGGCCAGCCACCTGGGCCTCGGGCACCACCCGGCCTCGCTGTGGGCGGTCACCGACCGGCTGGCGCAGCGCGAGGGCGCCTGGAAGCCGTTCAAGGCCCCGCTGTTCCTCCGCCCCGCCTTCCCGAAGCCCGCCCAGCCCTCGCCCGCCGACCCGGTCGCGGCGCACGGGACCGCCGCCTGACCGCGCCCGCCGGCCGTCCCCGCGGCGGGACTACCGTGGAGGCATGGCACTGATCTCGCACTGGGGCGGCCCTCGTCACGGTGAGGTGGACGAGGTGCCCGCCGAGCAGCTCGCCTCCTCCGTGCTCGTCTACGACGGGCCCCGGTGGTTCGGCGTCTACCAGCGCTTCGAGCCCCGCCAGGTCCAGGAGACCGCGCAGGGCCCGGCGGAGGTCTGGGTCGTCCGCGAGTGACGACCTGCGCGACAGACGCAGGACGGCGGGACTGCACGGAGTGGGCGCGGCAGGGATCGAACCTGCGACCGCTCGCTTGTAAGGCGAGAGCTCTCCCGCTGAGCTACGCGCCCCGCACGCCCCAGACTAGGTGTCCGGGGCGGCAGGTCATGCGGCGAGCTTGCCGACGGCGTCCTTCCAGCCGGACTGCTCGCGGACGTCACCGGGCGAATTGACCTCGGCGAAGGCGATCTTCCCGTCGGCGTCGACCAGGAAGGTGGCCCGCAGGGCCATGCCGGCCTTGTCGTTGAACGCACCGTAGGCCTGGGCGGTGGCGCCGTGCGGCCAGAAGTCCGACAGCAGCGGGAAGTCGAAGCCCTCCTTCTCGCGGAAGGCCTTGAGGCTGAAGACCGGGTCGGTGCTGACGGCGAGGACCCGCACACCGGCGTCGGTGTAGACCGCGAGCTCGTCGCGCAGCTGGCAGAGCTCGCCGGTGCACAGACCGGAGAACGCGAAGGGGTAGAAGACGACGAGGACGGGCGTCCCGCGCAGGTCGGCGAGGGACACGACCTGCTTGTCCTGGTCGGGGAGGCTGAACTCGGGCGCGACGTCACCGACGGAGAGGCTCATGGCCCGATCGTGCCTGACGTGGACGCGAGCGCTGCGCGAGGGTCGCGATCAGCGGCGGGAGCGGGCCGCCTTCGGGGTGACCAGCCGGATGCCCGACCAGTCCTTGGCCGCCGAGATGCTGCTGGTCTGCGACAGGCCCGCGGTGGGGGCGACCTCGGTGACGTCGCCCGGCTCGACGTGGCCCGGGCGGCCCGACTTCGGGACCAGCAGCCACACCACGCCGTCGTCGGCCAGGGACGTGATGGCGTCGGTCAGCGCGTCGAAGAGGTCACCGTCGTCCTCGCGCCACCAGAGGATCACGACGTCGGCCACCTCGTCGGTGTCCTCGTCGACCATCTCGCCGCCCGACACCTCGATGATGGCGTCGCGCAGGTCCTCGTCGGCGTCCTCGTCCCAACCGAGCTCCTGCACGACCATGCCCGGCTTGATGCCCAGCCGGGCCGCCATGCCGGTGCTGTCGACGCTCATCCCTGCTGATCCTCCATGGAGTGGCCTGCTGCTGACCGGTGGTGGGGTGGATGGTGCCCTGTCGGGGCGCCGAACGCGCGCGGACGCGACACGGTCACCGGTCCGCGTCGTCCGGGAGACCGGAGGCGCCGCGGGCTGCGTCGGCGCGCAGGGCACGCGCGACGGACACGACCGGCGGGCGGCTTCCCCGCAGCCTGGTCATGTCACCCCTCTCGTTCCCCGACGTCCCCGTGGCCGGGACGTCCGGTCACGCTGTGCGGAGCCGCTCCAGCGAGCCACCGCTGGCGGAAGCGTAGGGCATGGCGGCCCTGACGCAAGCCGCGCGCGACGGTCGGACCCTCCCCGCGCGAGCGCGACTCGGCACACAACCCGCGGGTAGGCGTGACGATCATGGGCCCGACGCGAGACGATGGACACATGAGCGCACCGCAGCAGTCGGACGGCGACCCCGCCCGCGACGCCGGCACGCCCCGCGCGGTCATCACCGACGGGCTGCCGAGCCAACTCCCCGACACCGATCCCGACGAGACCCAGGAGTGGCTGGACTCCCTCGACGCCGTCGTCGACAACGCCGGCCGTGAACGAGCCCGCTACGTGATGCTGCGGCTGCTCGAGCGCAGCCGCGAGCAGCAGGTGGGCGTCCCCGCGCTGCGGAGCACCGACTACATCAACACGATCCCGCCGGCGCGCGAGCCGTGGTTCCCCGGCGACGAGCACGTCGAGCGCCGCATCCGCGCCTACATCCGGTGGAACGCCGCGATCATGGTGCACCGCGCGCAGCGGCCCGGGATCGCCGTCGGCGGCCACATCTCCTCCTACGCCTCCTCCGCGTCCCTGTACGAGGTCGGCTTCAACCACTTCTTCCGCGGCAAGGACCACCCCGGCGGCGGCGACCAGATCTGGTTCCAGGGGCACGCCTCCCCCGGCATCTACGCCCGCGCCTTCCTCGAGGGCCGGCTCACCGAGCAGCAGCTCGACGGCTTCCGCCAGGAGGTCAGCCACCCCGGCGGCGGCCTGTCGTCCTACCCGCACCCGCGGCTGATGCCGGACTTCTGGGAGTTCCCCACCGTCTCGATGGGCCTGGGCCCGCTCAACGCGATCTACCAGGCGCGGTTCAACCGCTACCTGCACGACCGCGGCATCAAGGACACCTCGGACCAGCACGTCTGGGCCTTCCTCGGCGACGGCGAGATGGACGAGCCCGAGTCGCTGGGCGCCATCGGCCTCGCGGCGCGCGAGGAGCTGGACAACCTCACCTTCGTCATCAACTGCAACCTGCAGCGGCTCGACGGGCCGGTGCGCGGCAACGGCAAGGTGATCCAGGAGCTGGAGTCGTTCTTCCGCGGCGCCGGCTGGAACGTCATCAAGGTGATCTGGGGCCGGGAGTGGGACTCGCTGCTGTCGGCCGACCGCGACGGCGCCCTGGTCAACCTGATGAACCAGACGCCGGACGGCGACTACCAGACCTACAAGGCCGAGGACGGCGCCTTCGTCCGCGAGCACTTCTTCGGCCGCGACCCGCGCACGCGCAAGCTCGTCGAGGGCATGAGCGACAAGGAGATCTGGAACCTCTCCCGCGGCGGGCACGACTACCGCAAGGTCTACGCGGCGTTCAAGGCGGCGCAGGAGCACAAGGGCCAGCCGACGGTCATCCTCGCGAAGACCATCAAGGGCTGGACGCTGGGCAGCCACTTCGAGGGCCGCAACTCCACGCACCAGATGAAGAAGCTGACCGCCGAGGACCTCAAGCTCTTCCGCGACCGGCTCTACCTGGACATCCCCGACTCGGCGCTGGACAAGACCCTGCCGCCCTACTACAAGCCGCAGCCGGGCTCCGACGAGCTGGAGTACATGCTCGAGCGGCGCCGGCAGCTGGGCGGGGCCGTCCCCCGTCGCCGGTCGGAGGCCAAGACGCTCAAGGCCCCCGACGACAAGGCGCTGGAGGTCGTGCGCCGCGGCTCGGGCAAGCAGGAGGTGGCGACGACGATGGCGTTCGTCCGCCTGCTGAAGGAGCTGCTCAAGGACAAGGAGCTCGGCCCGCGCTTCGTGCCGATCATCCCGGACGAGGCCCGCACCTTCGGCCTGGATTCGCTGTTCTCCAGCCACAAGATCTACAACCCGGCCGGGCAGCGCTACACCTCGGTCGACCGGGAGCTGATGCTGGCCTACAAGGAGTCCGAGCAGGGCGTGATCCTGCACGAGGGCATCAACGAGGCCGGCTCCACGGCGTCGTTCACCGCCGTCGGTTCCTCGTACGCCACGCACGGCGAGCCGATGATCCCGATCTACATCTTCTACTCGATGTTCGGGTTCCAGCGGACCGGTGACGGCTTCTGGGCGGCCGCCGACCAGATGACCCGGGGCTTCATCCTGGGCGCCACCGCCGGGCGGACGACGCTCAACGGCGAGGGCCTCCAGCACGAGGACGGGCACTCGCTGCTGCTCGCGCACACCAACCCCGCGGTGGTGTCCTACGACCCGGCGTTCTCCTTCGAGGTCGCCCACATCACCCGGGACGCGCTGGTCCGCATGTACGGCGACGACCCCGGTTCGCCGCTGGGCGGGCACCGCTCGCCGGACGTCATGTACTACCTGACGGTCTACAACGAGCCGTTCGTCCAGCCGGCCGAGCCGGAGGACCTGGACGTGCAGGGGCTGCTGGCGGGCATGTACCGCTACGCCGAGGGCCCGCAGCTGGACGGGGCGCAGAAGGCGCAGATCCTCGCCTCCGGCGTCGCCGTCCCGTGGGCCCTGCGGGCGCAGGAGCTGCTCGCGAACGACTGGAACGTCTCGGCCGACGTCTGGTCGGTGACCTCGTGGGGCGAGCTGCGCCGGCAGGCCGACGCGGTGGCCGAGCACAACCTCCTGCACCCGGAGGAGGAGCCGCAGGTCCCCTACGTCACCTCGCGGCTGCAGGAGGCGGAGGGTCCGGTCGTCGCGGTGTCGGACTGGATGCGCTCGGTCCCCGACCTGATCGCGCCGTACGCGCCGCACGGCATGCAGTCGCTGGGCACGGACGGGTTCGGTCTGTCCGACACCCGCCCGGCGCTGCGCCGGCACTTCCACGTCGACGCCGAGTCGATCGTGGTGCGGACGCTGGCTTCGCTCGCCGACTGGGGCAGGCTCGACCGGTCGGTCGTGCGCCAGGCGGTCGAGAAGTACCAAGTGCGTGACGTGCAGGCCGCGCCGGCCGACGAGCGGAGCGACCCCAGCCCCGCCACCTGATGGGGAGGGCCGGCGGCGGAGGCCCCCTGCGCCGCCGGCCCCCTTCTACTCCCCCTGCGCCTGCCGGTGGCGCCGGAGGATGTCCCCGTACACGCGGCCGCTGTCCTTCACGGTGCGGTGCTGCGTCGCGTAGTCGACGTGCACGAGCCCGAAGCGCTGCGCGTAGCCGCGGGCCCACTCGTAGTTGTCCAGCAGCGACCAGGCGAAGTAGCCGCGCACGTCGGCGCCCTTCGCGACCGCGTCGGTGACCGCGGCGAGGTGCCGCACCAGGTAGTCCGTGCGCTCCGGGTCGTGGACGGCGCCGTCCTCGGCGACCTCGTCGGGCCAGGCCGAGCCGTTCTCGGTGACGACCAGCGGCAGGCCGGGCGCCTCCTCCCCCAGCCACAGCAGCAGCCGGGTGAACGCCTCCGGGCTGATCCCCCAGCCCATCGTGGTGGTCGGCCCCTCGGGGTCGAGCTCGACGACGTCCTCGGCGCCGATGAACGAGGTCGGCCGGTCCGGCGAGCGCACGCCGACCCGCACCGTCGACTCGAAGTAGTAGTTGACGCCGAGCCAGTCCAGCGGCGCGGAGATGACCTCGAGGTCGCCGTCCTTGACCGGCAGCGGCGCGCCGGCGGCCTCCAGGTCGGCGACGACGTCGGCCGGGTAGGCGCCGTGCACGATCGGCGCGAGGAACATCCGGTTCTGCTGGCCGTCGAGCCGGCGGGCGGCGTCGACGTCCTCGGGCCGGTCGGTGGCCGGGGTCATCGGCGTGAAGTTGAGGGTGACGCCGAGGTGGTCGGCCCCACGCTCCCGCAGCAGCCGGGTCGCGAGACCGTGGCCGAGCAGCAGGTGGTGGGTGGCCCGGGCGGCGGCGACGGGGTTCCGCTCCCCCGGCGCGTGCTGGCCCGACATGTGGCCCAGCAGGGCGCTGCACATCGGCTCGTTCAGCGTCGACCAGTGCCGCACGCGGTCGCCGAGCGCGTCGTGGACGATGCCCGCGTAGTCGGCGAACCGGGCGGCGGTGTCGCGGGCGGTCCAGCCCCCGCGGTCCTGGAGCGCCTGCGGCAGGTCCCAGTGGTAGAGCGTCAGCCACGGGTCGACGCCGGCGCCCAGCAGCTCGTCGACCAGGCGGCGGTAGAAGTCCAGCCCGCGCTGCTCGACCCGGCCGGCGCCGTCGGGCAGCACCCGCGACCAGGCGACCGAGAACCGGTAGGCCGACAACCCCAGCTCGGCCATCAGGGCGACGTCCTCGGGATAGCGGGTGTAGTGCTCGACCGCCACGTCGCCGGTGTGCCCCTCGAAGGTGCGGCCCGGCGTGTGGCTGAAGGTGTCCCAGATGGAGGGGCCGCGGCCGTCGGCGTCCACCGCACCCTCGATCTGGTACGCGGCGGTCGCCGCGCCGAAGGTGAAGCCGGGCGGGAAGGTCAGCCCGGCGGCGAGCTCCGGTCGGACGTCGGTCGAGGTCATGGGTGCAGTGCTCCTTGGCATGGGGAGGACCGCCGGTGGCGCCGGCGGAGGAAGCGGAAGGGTCGGGGGCGCTAGTCGACGCGCGCCTGGGAGCTGGGGTCGAAGACGTGCAGATCGGGCTCGGGTACCCGCAACCACACGGTCGCGCCGATGTCGGGCGCGCGGCGGGGTTCGACGCGGACGACCACGTCGGAGGTGTGCAGCGGGTCGTCGCTCTCCCCCGCCAGCGTCGCGTAGAGGTAGGCGTCGGAGCCGAGCTGCTCCACGACGTTGACGGTCACCGGGAGGCCGCTGCCGTGCTCGGCGACCTGCAGGCACTCGGGGCGGAAGCCCACGGTCACCCGTCCGGTCCCCGCAGCGGCCCGGTCCAGCCGGTCCCGCGGGACGGGCAGCACCGCCGTCCCCAGCCGCACGCCGCCGTCGACGGCCTCGCCGGTGAGGATGTTCATCGCGGGTGAGCCGATGAACCCGGCCACGAAGACGTTGGCCGGCCGCTCGTAGAGCGCCGCGGGGGTGTCGCACTGCTGCAGCAGGCCGTCCTTGAGCACCGCCACCCGGTCGCCCATCGTCATCGCCTCGACCTGGTCGTGCGTCACGTAGACCGTCGTCGTCCCGAGCCGGCGCTGGAGCGCCGCGATCTGCGTGCGCGTCTGCACCCGCAGCTTGGCGTCGAGGTTGGACAGCGGCTCGTCCATCAGGAACACCTGCGGATCGCGGACGATCGCCCGCCCCATGGCGACCCGCTGGCGCTGACCGCCGGACAGCGCCTTCGGACGGCGCTGCAGGTAGTCCTCGAGGTCCAGGATCCTCGCGGCCTCGCCGACCCGGCGGGCGATCTCGTCCTTGCGCACGCCGGCGAGCTTGAGCGCGAAGCCCATGTTCTCCTCGACGGTCATGTGCGGGTAGAGCGCGTAGTTCTGGAAGACCATCGCGATGTCCCGCTGCTTGGGCGGCTCGTCGGTGACGTCGCGGTCGCCGATGCGGATCGCCCCCGAGTCGACCTCCTCCAGCCCGGCGAGCATCCGCAGGGAGGTGGACTTGCCGCAGCCTGACGGCCCGACGAGGACGAGGAACTCGCCGTCGGCGATCTCCAGGTCGAGCGCGTCGACGGCGGGCCGGTCGGCCTTCGGGTAGATGCGGGTGGCCGCGTCGAAGGTCACGGTCGCCATGGGTGGGGCCCCTCTCCGGGCACGGTCACGAACGGGGTGGAGGGGGCGGTCATCCCTTGACCGCGCCCTGCATGATGCCGCCGACGATCTGCTTGCCGAGGACGGCGAAGACGATGAGGACGGGGAGCGTGCCGAGCAGGGTGCCGGCCATGATCACGCCGCGCTGGGGCACGTAGCCCGAGCCCAGCCCGGCCAGGGCGACCTGCACGGTCGGGTTCTGCTGGGTCAGCGCGATGATCGGCCAGAAGAACTCGTTCCAGGCAGTGAGGAACGTGAGCATGGCCAGCACCGCCATGGCCGGCCGCGCAACCGGCAGCACGATCGACCAGAAGATCCGGAAGGTCGAGGCGCCGTCGACGCGCCCGGCCTCCAGCAGCTCGGTGGGCAGCGCGTTCACCAGGTACTGGCGCATGAAGAAGACGCCGAAGGCGCTGACCAGGGTCGGCAGGACGACGGCCTGCAGCTGGTTCACCCACTGCAGCTCGGCGATCATCATGAACAGCGGGATGACGGCCAGCTGGGTCGGCACCATCATCGTGCCGACGACGAGGGCGAGAAGCAGGCCGCGACCGCGGAACTGCAGCTTCGCGAAGGCGAAACCGGCCAGCGTGCAGAAGAGCACCGTGCCGACCGTGATGGACCCGGCCACGATGACCGAGTTGACGATCGCCAGGCCGATGGGCGCCTGGTCCAGCGCCCGCCCGAAGTTCTCGAACAGGCTGGCGTTCGGGAGGAACGG
Organism: Blastococcus sp. SYSU D00922; assembly: GCF_054050495.1. NCBI lineage: Bacteria > Bacillati > Actinomycetota > Actinomycetes > Geodermatophilales > Geodermatophilaceae > Blastococcus > Blastococcus sp. SYSU D00922. The sequence continues at coordinate 91,150 of NZ_JBJGZL010000012.1, read as the reverse complement.
CGGCGGGGTCGCGGCGATCTCGGCGTTGGAGTGGGAGCCCGCGACGAGCGTCCAGTACAGCGGGAAGATCGACACCAGCGCCGACAGCGTCAGGAGGGCGTAGGTGACCGGACCGGCACGGCCGGCCCGCCCGCCCTTTCCGCCTCGCCGGCCGGTGGCCGGTGGGGCGACGTCGGAGCTCCCGGGGAGCGCGATGGTTGCCATGTCCGGCCCCTACCGTTCGGCCCGGGCGCGGAGACGCCCGACCAGGGCGTAGATCCCCACGATCACCAGGATGATCATGAACATGGTCCAGGCGGTGGTGGCCGCCTGCCCGATGTGGAAGTTGCGCCAGCCCTGCTGGTACATCAGCAGGCCCAGGGTCTGGTACTGACCGCGGGAGCCGCCGGTCGTCGTCCCGTCGCCGGCGAACAGCAGGGGCTCGCCGAACAGCTGCACCGCGCCGATCGTCGACACGATGATCGTGAAGAGGATGGTGGGCCGCAGCGACGGGATCGTCACGTGCAGGAACTGCTTCCACCGGCTGGCGCCGTCCATCTCCGCGGCCTCGTACAGCTCGTTCGGGATCGACTGCATCGCCGCCAGGTAGATCAGCGCGTTGTAGCCAGTCCACCGCCAGGTGACGATCACCGCGATCGCGACCTGGCTGCTCCAGGTGCCGCTCTCCCAGTCGATCCGGTCCAGGCCGACCGCCTCGAGCGCGGTGTTGATCAGCCCGTAGTCACGGCCGAAGAGCTGCGCGAACACGAGCGTCGCCGCGGCGATGCTGGTGGCGTAGGGCATCAGCATCACGGTCCGGAAGAAGGTCCGGCCGCGGAGCTTGTAGTTCAGCAGGTGCGCCAGCCCGAGGGCCATGCACAGCTGCGGGACGGTCGAGATGATCCCGATCGTCAGGGTGTTGCGGGCGGCGTTCCAGAAGAACTCGCTCTGCAGCAGGTTGCGGTAGTTCTCCAGGCCGACGAACTCACCCCCGCCGATGTCGGACAGGCTCGTCCGGTGCAGGGACACCCAGGCGGTGTAGACGAACGGGTAGAGGCTGAACGCCCCGAAGACGAGGAAGAAGGGGGCCACGTAGGCGTAGCCCCAGCGGTTCTGGGACAGCCGCCTGCGCCGTCGGCGGGTGGGGGCCGCGGGCGCGGGCTGCGGCGCGGCGACCGCCGCTGTCCGCGGGGTCTCGCTGGCGATGGTCATGCGGGCCTCGGCGGTTCTGAGGGGGCGGGCGGGGAGAAGGCCGGCCGGTGCAGGTGCCCGGGAGCGGGAGTCGCTCCCGGGCACCGCGTCCGTGATCGGCTGCTGGGCTCGGGGCTCAGCCGCCGACTGCCTGCTCCGCTGTCTCCAGCGCGTTCTCGAACGCTTCGTCCGGGTCCGTCCCGGACGTCGCGATGTCGGTCAGTGCCGTGGTGAAGGCCTCCTGGATCTGGGTGTCGTAGGGGCCGATCGGCGTCCGCCGGATGCTCGCCGCCGCGGCGCCGAAGATCTGGCCGGTGGGGGCGTTGCTGAAGTACTCGTTCACCGCGTCGACGACCTCCGGATCCTCCGCCGCCTGCGGGCTGGAGGGGAAGTGCGCGGTGCGGGTGAACAGCTTGATCTGCTGCTCCGGAGCGGTCAGCCACTCCGCGAGGTCCTTGGCCGCCTCCACGTTCTCGCCGCTGGACGGGACGCCGAGCCACGAGCCGCCCCAGTTGCTGGCCGCCTCGCTGGCTCCGGGCAGGGGCGCGATGTCCCACAGGCCGGCGCCCTCGTCGCCCATCTGGGAGTTGATGTAGCCGAGCATCCAGGCCGGGCAGGCGATGGTCGCGAACGCGCCGTTGGAGAAGGCGGCGTTCCACTCGTCACCGAACTGGGTGAGGTTGGCGGTCAGCCCCTCGGCGGCCGCCTGGCTGGCGTAGCTCCAGGCCGACTCGACGCCGTCGCTCTCGCCGGGGATGGGGTTGCCGTCCTCGTCGTTGTAGGCGAGCTCGCCCTGGTAGACCGACGAGGAGAAGATGCTCGCCGGGCTGTCGACCCAGGCGCTGTCGGCCTGCTTGCCGGGCGCCGCCGCGTACTGCCGGCCCGCGTCGAGGTAGCTCTCCCAGTCCGGCCAGAGGTCGCCGACCTGCTCCCGGTCGGTGGGCAGCCCCGCCTGCTCGAAGAGGTCCTTGCGGTAGCACATCGCCTGCGGACCGGCGTCGGTCCCGAGGCCCACGACCTTGCCGTCCTCGGAGCTGGCCTGGCCCCACTTCCAGTCGTAGAAGTTGCCCTCGAGCTCGTCGGCGTTGTCCTCCTTGCTCCAGTCGACGAAGGCGTCCGCGTGGTTGCGGACGACGTCGGCGATGAAGCCGATCTCGAGGCCCTGGATGTCGGCGAGGCCCGAACCGGCCGCGAGGCGGGTCTGCAGCGCCTGGTAGTAGGCGGCGGACTGGGCCACGGCCGTCTGCTCGATCTTGATGTTCGGGTTGAGCTCCATGTACTCGTCGTAGAGCCCGGCGTTGTCGAAGTCGAAGGTCCCGAACAACCCGACGGTCAGCGTGATCTCGTCGTCGGAACCGCCTCCGGAGTCGTCGTCGGACCCACCGCACGCGGCGGTCAGCATCAGGACGGCGAGCGCCGCCGAGGCTGCTCTGCCCCTCGCGGACACAGACATCAGGGACCTCCTGGTCATCGGCCGACCACCGCGTCGATCGCCTGCCGAGGCTTGGTGTGAGAACGCTCTCACGAGTGATGCGGCACAGAGTGGTGGCGGTCACACTGACCTGTCAAGGGGTCTCGTGAAAACGCTTCCACGCCGTTACCGTGACCCCGACCGCACGACCCGACCGTCGGGGAGGAGACCGCATGAGTGCCACCGGCGCCCGTCCCGGCACGGCCACGCTGGACGAGGTCGCGGTGCTGGCCGGCGTCTCGCGGGCCACGGTGTCGCGGGTCATCAACGACTCCCCCCGGGTCAGCCCCGAGGCCCGCGAAGCCGTGCAGGCCGCCGTCGAGACGCTGCGCTACGTGCCCAACCGGATGGCCCGCAGCCTGGTCACCCGGCGGACCGACACCATCGCGCTGGTGCTCTCGGAGTCGAACACGCAGATCTTCTCCGACCCGTTCTTCGCCAGCATCGTGCGCGGGCTGACCGCCCGGCTCGCGGACACCGACCTGAACCTGGTCATGCTCGCCGCCCGCGACCGGCGCGAGCAGGAGAAGGTCGGCCGCTACGTGCGCCAGGGGCACGTGGACGGCGTCATCCTGATGTCGCTGCACAGCGCCGACGCGCTGCCCGAGATCCTCGCCGGGTCGCACGTCCCCCTGGTGCTGTCCGGCCGCCCGCTGGACAGCCGGCCGGTCTGCTTCGTCGACGCCGACAACCTCGGCGGCGCCACCACGGCCACCGACCACCTGCTCGGCCTCGGCCGGACCCGCATCGCCACGATCACCGGGCCGATGGACATGGTCGCCGGCCAGGACCGCTTCGCCGGGTTCCAGGCGGCGCTCCGGGGCGCCGGCCGCTCCGTCGACGAGGATCTCGTGGAGGCGGGCGACTTCACCGAGGCCGGCGGGGTGCGCGCGATGACGGCGCTGCTCGAGCGGGCGCCCGACCTCGACGCCGTCTTCGCCGCCTCCGACGTCATGGCGGCCGGCGCGCTGCGGGTGCTGCGTGACGCGGGCCGCCGCGTGCCCGACGACGTCGCGGTCGTCGGGTTCGACGACGCCGCGATCGCCCAGGCCTGCGACCCCCCGCTGACCACCGTCGCCCAGCCGCTGGAGGACATGACGGCGCTCATGGTCGACCTGCTCCTGCGCCGGATCGACGGCGACGACGAGGTCGAGGCGCGGGTGTGCGACACCCGCCTGGTCGTCCGCGGCTCTGCTTAGCCCGCCAGGGCCCGCAGGGCCATGCGCGCGTAGAGCGCCACACCGGCCGGGAGCGGCTCCTCGTCGAACACCACGAGGTTGGAGTGGTTGGCCGGCGCGGTCGCCGGGTCCAGCCCGGGCGGGCAGGCGCCCAGCCACGCCATCGCGCCGGGCACCCGCTGCAGCACGTAGGAGAAGTCCTCGGCGCCCATGAGCGGGGCCGGCGACAGCGTGCTCGCGCGGGCGCCGAGCAGCTCGCGGGCCTCGTCGAGGACGGCCGCGGCGGCCTGCGGGTCGTTCACGGTGACCGGGTAGCCCTCCTCGTGCTCGAACTCGACCTCCAGGTCGTGCGCGGCACCGATGTGGGTGGCCACCCGCCGGACCGAGGCGACGACGTCGGCGCGCCGCTCGGGCGACAGCGTCCGGATCGTGCCCTCGAGGAACGCGCTGTCCGGGATCACGTTGTTGGTCGACCCGGCCGCGATGTGCGCGACCGTGACCACGGCCGGGTCGAAGACGTCCACCCGGCGGGTCACCATCGATTGGAGCGCCAGCACGATCTCGGCGGCCACCGGGATCGGGTCCGCCGCGGCGGCGGGCTCCGAGGCGTGGCCGCCACGGCCCTTCACCGTCATCCGCCACTGGTCGGCGGCGGCCATCATCGGGCCGGGCCGCACGTTGACGCTGCCGCTGTCCAGCGTCGAGGAGATGTGCAGCGCGAACGCGCCGCTGACCGGTGCCTCCGGGACGACGTCGAGCAGCCCCTCCTCGAGCATGTAGCGGGCGCCGTGGAAGCCCTCCTCCCCCGGCTGGACCATGAACACGACCTGCCCGGTGAGCTCGTCACGGCGCTCGGCCAGCAGCCGGGCGGCGCCGAGCAGCATGGCCACGTGCGTGTCGTGCCCACACGCGTGCATGGCCCCGGGGTGCTCGGAGGCGAACGGCAGCCCGGTGTCCTCCTGCACGGGCAGCGCGTCCATGTCCCCCCGCAGCAGGTACGTCGGTCCCGGCCGGGCGCCGCGCAGGACCGCCACCACGGAGCTGGTCGACGTCCCCGTGGTGATCTCGACCGGGAGGTCGGCCAGCGCCTCGAGGACGAGCTCCTGGGTCCGCGGCAGGTGCAGCCCGATCTCCGGGCACCGGTGCAGCCGACGCCGCAGGTCGATGGTGCGGTCGGCGTCGTTGTAGGCGGCGGACAGCAGGTCGGCGGCGGAACTCGGCATGCGCCCCACTCTCACACAGCCCAGGCGGGCCTCGCCGTCTCCAGCTGCCACACCAGGACCGCTCCGGGCCCCTCCACCCGGCGGCCGTCCTGCTGCTCGACGAGCACCTCGTCCCGGCCCCGGAGGAGGAGCAGCCCGGGCGGCACCTCGACGTCCGCGCCCGGCCCCGGCCGGGCCACCCACAGCCGGGCGTCGGCACGGCCGAGGTCCACCCAGCCGGATGCACCCCGGTGCACCTCGTGGCCGGGTCCCGCCGCCGGGTCGGCGCTGCGGAGGTAGCACTGGAGCACCCGCGCCCCGTCCGGTCCGGCCACCTCGTCGTGCGACAGCCCCGACCCCGCCCGGAGGACCGCGACGTCGCCCGCGGCCATCTCCGCGCCGCCGCCCCACCGGTGCCGCAGCGCGCCCGCCAGGACGACGGCCACGACGTCGACCGCCCGGTGCTCGTGGGAGCCGTAGCCGGCCAGCGGGTCGAGCCGGTCGTCGGCCACCCGCAGCAGCGGCCCCAGCGAGCCGTCGTGAGGGGCCAGGACGATCCGCTGCTCGAGCCCGGTCACCGCAACGCCGCCCGCCCGCCGGGGAAGGCGCCGAAGAGCAGCGCCGTCCCGAGGACCCACGCCAGCCCGAACGACCAGCCGCCCACGACGTCGGAGAGGTAGTGGACGCCCAGCCACATGCGGGTGAGGCCGACGAGCAGCACGAGCGCCGCCCCGCCGGCCAGCGACCACCGCCGGGCGCGCGAGCTCAGCAGCGGCCAGGCGAGCACGAGGGCGACGGCGACCAGCGCCACGATCCCCGAGGAGTGCCCGCTCGGGAAGCTCAGCGACTCGTAGCGCGCGCCGCCGTGCTCGAACGGCGGGCGGACCCGGCCGAACCAGTCCTTGAGCAGCGCGTTCAGCGGGGCGACGAGGACGACGGCGGTCACGACCCACGCACTGGTCAGCCACAGGCGCTGCCGGAGCAGCCACACCAGCACCGGGAGGAACACGAGGAAGCGCACCCAGGACAGGCCCGGTGCCGTCAGCACCTGCAGCAGGCCGTCCAGCGCGCCCGCCCGGTCGTCACCGGCGTACAGGGCCTCGCTGACCGTCGCGTCCAGCCGCAGGAGCGGCCCGAAGTCGGTTCGCACGGCGGCGCCGAGCAGCGCGAGCAGGAGCAGGCAGGAGGCGAGGCAACCCACCGTGACCGCCGTGGGGGCGGGTGACCGCCGACGGGTGACCGCCACGGGCGCGTCCGGGGGAACCTCCACGTCCCCACTCTCCCTGACGGCGTCTCCCGTGACACGCTGGCCGGGTGAGGAGCCGGGTGAGCAACCGCCCGCCGTCCGAGGCCACGATCCGGCGGCTGGAGCGATCGTCGGGTGCGCTCGCGACCCGCGCCGTCGCCCGGATGGACGAGAAGCTCTCGTGGTTCCGCGCGATGCCGGCCGACCGGCGCTCGTGGGTCACGCTCGTCGCCCAGGCCGGGATCGCCTCGCTGGTCGAGTGGTGCCGCAACCCGGGACGACCGCCCCGGCTGACCGGCGACGTGTTCGGCGCCGCGCCTCGCGAGCTGGTCCGGGTGGTCGCCCTCAAGCAGACCGTCGACCTCATCCAGGTGACCGTCGAGGTCCTCGAGGACCACGTCGCGACCATGGCCGAGCCCGGCGACGAGGACGCACTGCACATGGCCGTCCTGCAGTTCAGCCGCGAGGTCGCCTTCGCGACCGCCCACGTCTACGCCAGCTTCGCGGAGAACCGCGGGGCCTGGGACGCGCGGTTGGAGGCGCTGGTCGTGGACGCGCTCGTCCGCGGCGAGCGGTCGGAGGAGCTCTCCGGCCGGGCGGCGGCCCTGGGCTGGGCGACCAGCACGCCGGTGGTCGTGGTGGTCGGCGCGACGCCGACCGGGGTCGACGACCCGCACGCCGCGGTCCGCCGGGCCGCGCGGTCGATGGGCAGCGAGGTGCTCGTCGGGGTGCACGCCGAGCAGCTCGTCGTCGTCCTGGGGCGGACCGACGACCTCGACGAGGTGGCCGAGCGGATCAGCGACGAGTTCGGCGAGGGGCCCGTGGTCGCCGGCCCCGTCGTCGACGGGCTGGGCCGCGCCGGCGAGTCGGCGGCGGCAGCCCTCGCCGGCCTCCGGGCCGCCTCCGCGTGGCCGGAGGCGCCGCGACCGGTGGCGGCCGACGCACTGCTCGCGGAGCGGGCGCTGGACGGCGACCCGCTGGCCCGCGCCGCGCTGTACGAGCGCGTCGCCGCCCCCCTGCGCGCTGCGGGCGGAGAGGTGCTCGAGACGGTCCGCGCCGTGCTCAACAGCGGCGGCAATTTGGAGGCCAGCGCCCGCGCGATCTTCGTGCACCCGAACACCGTCCGGTACCGGCTGAAGCGGGCCGCCGACCTCACCGGCGTCTCCGTCACCGACCCCCGCGGCAGCTGGACCCTCCAGGTCGCACTGGCTCTCGCGCAGCTGGACCGCGAGCGGTCCCTCTGGCACTGACTGGTGTGAGTTCACCAGCAGGACACGTCCGGGAGCCGTGACGGGCCGCGGTCTTTGGAGGGTTCCCACAAAGATCACCGGTGTGCTTTCGTGCCGAACCGAGGCCCGCGCCGAGATGATCACTGGCACGGTGAAGGAGTGCTGGCCGTCCTCGCCCCCGGACAGGGTGCGCAGAAACCCGGAATGCTCACCGACTGGCTCGACCTCCCCGGCGCCGAATCGTTCTTCCGCTGGGCCGGTGCGATCGCCGACGCCGACCTCCTGACGCTCGGCACCACCGGCGACGCCGAGGCGATCAAGGACACCGCCGTCACCCAGCCGCTGGTCGTCGCGATGAGCCTGTTCGTGGCCCGCGAGCTCGGCGGGCTCCCCGGCCCGGTGACCCACAGCCCGCACGCCGGCCGCGACGTCGTCATCACCGGGCACAGCGTCGGCGAGCTCACCGCCGCCGCGCTGGCCGGCGTCCTCTCCGTCGAGGCGGCGATCGCGCTGACCGCCGTCCGCGGCCGGGCCATGGCCGCCGCCTGCGCGCAGACGCCGACCGGCATGTCCGCCGTCCTCGGCGGCGACCCCGACGAGGTGCTGGCCGCGATCGAGAAGCACGGCCTGACCCCGGCGAACATGAACGGCGCCGGCCAGGTCGTGGCCGCGGGCGCGCTCGAGGGGCTGGAGGCGCTCAAGGCCGACCCGCCCGCGAAGGCGCGCATCATGCCGCTGTCGGTCGCCGGCGCGTTCCACACCGACTACATGGCCTCCGCCCGCGCCGAGCTCGAGGGACTGGTCGGCGGCCTGCGGCCCGCCGAGCCCAGCCGGCTGCTGCTCTCCAACGCCGACGGGCACGCCGTCCCCACCGGCGCGGAGGCGCTCTCCCGCCTGGTCAGCCAGGTGACCAGCCCCGTGCGCTTCGACTCGTGCCTGGCCACCATGCGCGACCTCGGCGTCACCGCGGTCATCGAGCTGCCGCCCGCCGGCGCGCTCGCCGGCCTCGCCAAGCGGGAGTGGAAGGGCGCCGGCGTCGAGATCCTCGCGCTCAGCGGCCCGGCCGACCTCGACCGCGCCCGCGAGCTGATCGACGCCGAGCGCGGCCGGGCCGAGGCCGAGCACCTGCCCGACTGGCGGGTCGTGGTCTCCCCCGTGCGCGGCACCGTCTCCCCGGCCGAGGTGGCCGAGGGCACCCACCTGCCCGCCGGCAGCCCGCTGGGCCTGATCCGCAGCCGTCGCGAAGAGGTCCACGTCTCGGCCGGCTACGACGGGGTACTGGCCGAGTGGCTCGTCCACGAGGGCGACCTCGTGGACGCCGGCGACCCGATCGCGCGTCTCTACCCGGAGGTCTCCGAATGAACATCCAGCTGGCCTCCGGCGCGCCCGGTGCGCGCATCCTCGGCCTGGGCGCCTACCGGCCCCGTCGGCGGGTGACCAACGACGAGCTCGCCCAGGTCATGGACACCAGCGACGAGTGGATCCAGACGCGGGTCGGCATCGCCGAGCGCCGCTGGGCCTCCGAGGACGAGACGCTGGTGGAAATGGCGGTCGCGGCGGGCGGCAAGGCGATCGCCGCCAGCGGCCTGTCCCCCGACGAGATCGACCTGGTGATCCTGGCCAGCGCCAGCCTGCGGGCGCCCATCCCGGGCATCGGCCCGCAGGTCGCCCACCGGCTGGGCATCGACCGCCCCGGCGCCTTCGACCTCAACGCCGGGTGCGCCGGGTTCTGCTACGCGCTCGGCGTGGTCGCCGACAGCATCCGCGCCGGCTCGGCGCGCAACGCGCTCGTCGTCGGCGTCGAGCGGCTCACCGACGTGACCGACCAGAGCGACCGCTCCACCGCGGTGATCTTCGCCGACGGTGCGGGCGCCGCCGTGGTCGGCGCCTCCGACGAGCCGGGCATCGGCCCGGTGGCCTGGGGCAGCGACGGCGACCAGTACAGCGCGATCGAGATCGCCGCCGGCCGATCGACGATGACCATGGCCGGGCAGGCCGTCTACCGGTGGGCGACGACGAAGCTCACCGCCACGCTCGTGGAGGCGATGGAGAAGGCCGGCGTCGGCCCCGCCGACATCGACGTGTTCGCCCCGCACCAGGCCAACCTCCGCATCGTCGAGTCGATGACCAAGCGGCTCGGCTTCCCGGAGAGCACCGTGGTCGCCCGCGACATCGTCCAGGCGGGCAACACCTCGGCCGCCTCGATCCCGCTGGCGCTGACCGCGCTCATCGAGTCCGGCGAGGCCAAGTCCGGCGACCTGGCGCTGGTGCTCGGCTACGGCGCGGGGCTGACCTTCGCCGGCCAGGTGCTCGTCGTGCCCTGACCCCACCGACTGCCGGGACACGCGTCCCGGACGACGACGGCGGGCCGCTCGGCCCGGCGTCACCATCCGAGAGAGAGGACCCCGCGTGCCCAGCACCGCAGACATCCAGGCCGGTCTCGCCGAAATCCTGGAGGAGGTCGCCGGTGTGACCCCCGCCGACGCCACTCCCGAGAAGTCGTTCACCGACGACCTCGACGTCGACTCGCTGTCGATGGTCGAGATCGCCACCGCTGTCGAGGACAAGTTCGGCGTCGCGATCCCCGACGACGAGCTGGGCAACATCAAGACCGTCGGCGACGCGATCAGCTACATCGAGAAGAACCAGGGCTGACGCAGCACCCCCCGGCCGTCCGGCCACCATTCCAGGAGGAATCGTCATGAGCACGTCCGCCACCGACGTCGTCGTCACCGGGCTGGGCGCAACCACGCCGCTCGGCGGCGACGTCGCCAGCACCTGGGACGCCCTGCTCGCGGGGCGGTCGGGGGTCAGCCGCATCACCGACGACTGGGTCAAGGACTACCCGGCCCAGCTCGTCGCCCGGCTCGCCGCCGACCCGACCGAGCAGCTCGACCGGGTCCGCGCCCGCCGCCTGGACCGCAGCCAGCAGGTCGCGGTCATCGCCGCCGAGGAGGCGTGGCGCGACTCCGGCGCGGCCGACGCCGGCGTCGCCCCCGAGCGGGTCGCCGTCGTGTTCGGCACCGGCATCGGCGGCGCGCTCACCCTGCTCGGTCAGGACGACGTCCTGGAGGAGAAGGGCCCCAAGCGGGTGTCCCCCTTCACCATCCCGATGCTCATGCCCAACGGTCCCGCCGCGGCCGTCGGCCTGGCGGTCGGCGCCAAGGGCGGCGTGCACGCGCCCGTCAGCGCCTGCGCGTCCGGCGCGGAGGCCATCCGCTGGGGCCTGGACCTGCTGCGCTTCGACCGCGCCGACGTCGTCCTCGTCGGCGGCACCGAGGCCTGCGTGCACCCGCTGCCGATGGCCGGCTTCGCCGCGATGCGCGCGATGTCGACCCGCAACGACGAGCCCGAGCGCGCCTCGCGGCCGTTCGACAAGGCCCGCGACGGCTTCGTGCTCGGCGAGGGTGCGGCCGCGATCGTGCTCGAGCGCGCCGACGCGGCGAAGGCCCGCGGTGCCCGCGTCCACGCGCGGCTGGCCGGGGCGGGCGCCACCGCCGACGGCTACGACCTGGTCGCCCCGCACCCCGAGGGCGAGGGTGCCGGCCGGGCGATCGGCGCCGCGATCCGCGACGCCGGCCTCACCCAGACCGACATCGGCCACGTCAACGCGCACGCCACCTCGACGCCGGTGGGCGACACCGCCGAGGCGGCCGCGATCCGCAGCGCGATCGGCGAGCACGTGCTGGTCACCGCCACCAAGAGCCAGACCGGCCACCTGCTCGGCGCCGCCGGGGCGCTGGAGTCGGTGTTCACGATCCTCGCGTTGCGGGAGCAGGTCGTGCCCGCGACCGCGAACCTCGACGACCCGGACGACGACGCGGCCGTCCAGGCCCTCGACATCGTGCGCCACGAGCCCCGGCGCACCACACTCACCGCCGCCGTGAACGACTCGTTCGGCTTCGGCGGCCACAACATCGCGCTGGTCTTCACGACGGCCTGACCCAGGACCCCGAGGTACCCGTGACCACAGTGCAGGCCGCCCCCGTCCTCCCCTCCCCCGATCCGCGCGACCCCGAGGACCGCCTCCAGCGGTTCTTCGACGACGGCTCGATGCAGCTGCTCGCCGCTCGCGACACCTCCGGTGTGCTCGCGGCGCGAGGCACGGTGGCCGGCAGCCCGGTCGTCGCCTTCTGCACCGACGCGACGGTGATGGGCGGCGCGATGGGCGTCGACGGGTGCCGGCACATCGTCGACGCCATCGACACCGCGCTTCGCGAGCGGGTGCCCTCGGTCGGCATCTGGCACTCCGGCGGCGCCCGGCTGGCCGAGGGCGTCACCGCGCTGCACGCCGTCGGCGAGGTGTTCGCCGCGATGGTGCGGGCGTCCGGCCGGATCCCGCAGATCTCGGTCGTGCTCGGCCCGGCTGCCGGTGGTGCCGCCTACGGGCCGGCCCTCACCGACCTCGTGATCATGGGGCCCGCCGGCCGCGTGTTCGTCACGGGCCCGGACGTCGTCCGCTCGGTCACCGGCGAGGTCGTCGACCAGGAGCAGCTCGGCGGACCGGACACGCACGGCCGGCGCAGCGGCGTCGTGCACGTGGTCACCGACTCCGAGCCGGCGGCGCTGGAGACCGCCCGCATGGCCGTCGACCTGCTGGCCGCGCAGGGCACGTTCGCGCCGGCCGAGGACGAGGAGGACGTCGACCTCAGCGCCTTCCTGCCCGAGCAGAAGCAGCGCGCCTACGACGTCAAGCCGCTGATCGCCGGTGTGCTCGACGGGCCGGGCCTGGAGCTGCACCCGCGGTTCGCGCCGAACGTCGTCACCACGCTGGGCCGGCTGGCCGGGCGGACCGTCGGCGTCATCGCGAACAACCCGCTGCGCCTCGGTGGCTGCCTCGACTCCGCGTCGGCCGAGAAGGCGGCGCGGTTCGTGCGGATGTGCGACGCCTTCGGGATCCCACTGGTCGTGCTGGTCGACGTCCCCGGCTACCTGCCCGGCGTCGGCCAGGAGTGGGACGGCGTCGTGCGGCGCGGGGCGAAGCTGCTGCACGCCTTCGCCGAGGCCGTCGTGCCGCGGGTGACGCTGGTGACCCGCAAGTCCTTCGGCGGCGCGTACATCGCGATGAACGCCCGCTCGCTGGGCGCCACCACCGTCTTCGCGTGGCCGGGTGCCGAGGTCGCCGTCATGGGCGCGAAGGCCGCGGTCGGCATCCTGCACCGCAAGAAGCTGGCCGCCGTCCCGCCCGGGGAGCGCGAGGCGCTGCACGCGCAGCTGGCCGAGGAGCACGAGCGGATCGCCGGCGGTGTGAACCGGGCGCTGCAGATCGGCGTCGTCGACGAGGTCGTCGAGGCCTCGCAGACCAAGCGCCGGCTGGTGGCCGCGCTCGCCGCCGCCCCGCCCGGACGCGGCGCGCACGGCAACATCCCGCTCTAGCCCCGGGAACCCGGGCAAAGAGAAAGGCCGCCCGGACGCCGCTTCCCCGACGGCGCCCGGACGACCTGGCTCTCAGGCTACGACGACTTCCGGGACCGGGGCCGGGTCTCGTAGCGGAATCGTGACGTCAGACGACCTGGTGCAGCCAGGTCACGGGGCTGCCGTCGCCGGCGTGGCGGTAGACCTCGAGGTCGGAGTCCCACGCGGCGCCGAGCAGCTCGTCGACGCCGTGGCGGAAGGCCTCGGCCGACGTCGCCGTGGCCGCCAGGTGCCGCAGCTGCTGCTCGCTGATCATGATGTCGCCGTTGGCGCTGGTCGGCGCACGGAAGACGCCGTGCCCGGGCACGTAGGACATCCGCTCGCCGTCGTTGCCGTGGCTGGCTTCCTCGGTGACCTCGAAGCGGAGCATCGGCCACGCGCGCAGCGCAGCGACGAGGCGGGCGCCGGTACCGGGCGCACCGGTCCAGGCGACCTCGGCACGGAACGAGCCGTGCGCCGCGGGCTGCTCAGCCCACGACAGGGAGACCGGCGCGCCGACGACGCGTTCGAGCGCCCACTCGACATGCTGGCAGAGCGCCTTCGGGCACGCGTGCACGAAGACGACACCCTGGGTAGACCGTCGCTGCACGAGGCACCTCCATCGACTCGATTGGTCTCGTCTTCCCCTACGGACCAGTCGATTCGGTGACGCGCTGTATTCGGCAGTGACGAAGCAGGGCTTCCGTGACCAGTTTGCACGATCGAGGGGTGATCGCGCCAGCCCAGTCGTGACGGTTGGGACGAATGTGACGGATGGTCACTGCTGGTGCGTCTTGTCGCTGGTCAAACGCCAATACCACGACCGGCGCCGTGTCGTCCAGCAGAGCGCGCGCGTTCCGGAGGGGCGCGCGGGAGCGCCTCGACGACCCGCCGGACGGCTGATCCGGCGACGTGATCCAGATCGCTGGCCTCGTGACGCACGGTAGTCGACGGAGCGGCTCGGCGGTACCTGCGACTCGCGGTACCCCCGCAGCGGGGTCAGTACGCGAGCATCGTGACGCGGTCGCCGCCACCGCTCTTGGAGCGGTACATCGCCGCATCGGCGCGGTGCATCAGGTCCTCGACGTCGTCCCCGGGCTCGACCTCGGCGACGCCGACGCTCGCGGTCACGCCCTGTGGGCCGCCCACCTGGGCGACGGCGGCACGGAGGCGCTCGGCGAGCATCTCGCCCGACGAGCTCACGGAGGTGTCGGCCAGGACGGCGAACTCGTCGCCGCCCAGCCGGGCCACCGTGTCGGTCTCCCGGACCGCGGCACCGAGCGCGGCGCCCACGGCGCGGAGCATCGCGTCGCCGGCCGCGTGCCCGCCTGCGTCGTTGACGGCCTTGAACCCGTCGAGGTCGACGAGGCAGACGACGGTCTGGTGGCCCCAGGCGGCGTCGTGGACGGCGTTGGTGACCCGCTCGAGGAACGCCCGGCGGTTGGGGATGCCGGTCAGCGGGTCGGTCGCGGCCAGGGTCTCCTGCGTGCGGATGAGCATGACCTGGCGGTCGTAGGCGGCCCAGGAGTTGGCCGAGGCCATGGCGCACACCATCGTGATCGAGCCGAGCAGGCAGAGGAAGAACAGGCCGGAGGTGCTGACGTCGGGCAGCTCCACGAAGAGGAGGTAGCTGCCGGTCATCACGCTCCCCATCGCGACCACGCCGTAGGGCGAGTAGGCGACGGCCATGAAGGTCAGGGTGAGGAAGAGCAGGCCGTCCAGCGGGCTCGACGAGCCGCCGTCCAGCCGGGTGCCGACGATCACCACGACCGTCGTGAGCACGCTCCACGCGTAGAACAGCGACGGCCCGCGGGAGTCGCGCATCATCGCCTCGAGCGGCAGGAGCAGCAGGCCAGGGACCCCGACGATGACGAGGCCCGCGAGGGCCAGGATGACCGGGTGGTGCCGGCCGGGCGTCTCGGTGAGGAAGGTGTAGCCGACGACCGTCCACGCGGCGACCTCGGTGAGCAGCACGCCGTAGCGGACGTGGCGGACCCAGTAGGCGGCCCGGTCGTCGTCCTCGGCGAGCGGTCGGTAGAGCCCCGCGCGCAGCGCGGCGGCCAGCCGGCGCACAGGGCCCGGCCGGGCGACGACGGGCGCGGTGGCGGCCCGGCGGTCTCCAGGCGGTCGTTCGGTCACGGATCTGCGATCGGCCCGGTCCACACCTTCCTTGACCCGCCCCTCACCCCACGGGGGGAGAGCGATTGCCGGGCGGACGTGGCGCGTGCCACGCGATGACCTGCGGTTCTCCATGCCTGCCCGCTCCCGGCCGCGGGTAGGGCGACTCCCGTGGGACGACACCAGGGCATGGCGGACGCCGGGCGCGACGAGGTCGCGGGCCGGGTGCTGCGGGCGTGGGACGTGTTCATCGAGCAGGCGGCGTCGGTCGACCTCGACCGCCCCTCGCGGCTCCGCGGCTGGCGGGCGCAGGAGATCTGCGTGCACCTCGGCTGCTGGGACGACCACACCGCGATGGCCGACCTCATCGCCTCGGCACGCGCGGGAGGAACGGGCACTCCACCGGACGTCGACGCCACCAACGCCCGGGTGACCGCCGCGCACCGCGACGCCTCGCGGGAGGAGGTGCTGGAGGGGCTGCGGCGCAACCGCGAGGCGACGGCCCGCTACCTCGCCGAGGAGCCCGAGGATCTGGACACCGCGCTCACCGTCTCGGTCGTCGGGCGCATCCCGCTGCTGAGCGTCGTCCTGGGGCAGGCCTACGAGCTCGCCGTCCACGGCCTGGACCTGGTGTCGTGCGGCGCCGCTCCCCCGCCGCCCGACGTCCTGCAGTCAGGCCTGGCCGCGCTGGCCGACGTCACGGGCGGGCTGGCCGCCTCCATGGCGATCGACGGCGAGGTCACCCTGGCGACCCCGGACGGCGGCTGGACGTTCGTCTCGTCCGGCGGTGGGTGGACGGTCCACCAGGTGCCGGCCGGGCGGATCGAGGGCCCCGCGGTCGAGGGGCCGGCCGATCTGCTGTTGGAAGCGGCCTCGGGGCGGATCAACCCCGTGCCGGCCGTCGCGCGCCGGAAGCTCAAGGTGCACGACGTGGGCGGCCTCCTCCAGCTCGCGCCGATCGTGCAGGCGGTCCCCGGCATCCCGGGCGGCCCGATCCTCCAGCTCGCCGCGCGCACCGTCGGCGGCGCCGGCGGCATGCTCGGACGGCTGTTCCGGAAGGGCTAGACCGGCTCCCGCTCGGGCGCCGGACGCCGCCGGCGCCACGCCAGGAAGCCGACCCCGGCGAGCACGAGGACCACGACGCCGACCGGCACGACGGTGACGGTCGTGGCCCAGTGCGCCAGGACGCCGGCCGAGGCGCCGACCCCGACCTGCACCAGGGTGCTCGGGACGAGCCCAAGCGCGGTCGACAGCGTGTAGGGCCCGAGCCGGACGGCGGTGAGGCCCGCGCCGTAGCTGAGGACGACGAACGGCATGACCGGGAGGAGCCGCCCGGCGAGCAGCGCCCAGAAGCCCCTGTCGAGCATGAGCCGGTCGACGCGCTCCATCCGCTTCCCGGCCAGGCGCGCGACGGCCGGGCGGCCGAGCAGGCGAGCGAGGCCGAAGGCGGCCAGCCCGCCCAGGAGCCCGCCGGCGAGGGCCACCGCCAGGCCCGCCTGGAAGCCGACGACCACGCCGAGCAGCACCGAGACGGCCGACCGCGGGACCGGCGCCAGCAGCACGACGGCGACGCCGAGGACGATCCCGGCCCAGGTCCAGGGGCCGGCGCCGTCGACCCAGGTCCGCACCGTGCCGACGTCGGGGAGCTCGACGGTGACCGCGAGGAGCAGCCCGGCGAGCACCACCAGGCCGAGGACGGCGGCACGCACCCAGGTGCTGTCGACCGCCGTCCTCACCCGTCCATCCTCACCCGGGGCGGACGCCCGGGGTCAGCAACCCCCGCCGAGAGAGATGCCGCGAGCGCTCAGCCACGGCACGGGGTTCACCCGGTTCGCGTAGAGGCCGCCGGTGTGCACCTCGAAGTGCAGGTGCGGTCCGGTCGACTGGCCGCGGTTGCCGACCTCGGCGATCTGCTGGCCGGCCGTCACGACCTGCCCGGCGGACACGAACATCTGGTTGACGTGCCCGTAGAGGGTGATGGTCCCGTCGCCGTGCTGGACCGCGACCGCCAGGCCGAAGCCGCTGGCCGGGCCGGCCTGCAGGACGATGCCGTCGGCCGGCGTGAAGACCGGCGTGCCGATCGGGGCGGCGATGTCGACGCCGGCGTGCAGCGTGCCCCACCGGTTGCCGTAGCAGGAGGTGACCCGGCCCGTGGTCGGGGCGATCGCGCCGGCCGCCGCGGTGAGCGTGCTCGCGGCCGCCCCCGCCTGCTGGGCCGCCCAGGCGGCCTCGGCGTCCCGGGCACCCTGCAGCGCGAGGAGGCGGATCTCGGCTTCGCGCAGCTGCCCGTCGAGCGCGGCCTTCTCCGCGGCGGCGGCGTCGAAGGTGCCCTGCGCGGCGGCCAGCTGCTCGTTGACCGCGGCCTCCTTCTCCGCCGCGGTGCGGGCGAGCCGGTCCCGCTCGGCGACGGCGGTGCGCGCCGCCCGGTCCGCACGGCGCTCCCGGATCTCGGCCGCCTCCAGCTGGTCGAGCACCTCCATGCGCTGCTCGCCCAGGTGCTCGAGCGTGGCCGCCTGCTGGAGCACCTCGGTCGGGCTGTCGGCGTCGAGCAGGATCGCGACGTCACCGAACGTGTCGTCGCCGCCCATGTAGGCCTCCCGGCCGACGTCCGAGACCTGCTCCTCGGCGTCGTCCACGGCGCCGCGCGCCTCGGCGAGCCGGGTGGCGGTGGCGGTGGCCTCCTCCTGGGCGGCGGCCAGGGCGGCCTGCGCCGCGAGCGCCTCGCCGGCGGCGGCCTCCGCCTCGACGGTGAGCCGCTGGAGGGTCTCCTCCGCCTCGGCAACGCGGGCCGAGATCTCGGCGACCCGGGCTTCGACGGCGTCGTGCTCGCTCTGCGCCTCGGCGGTGCGGTCGCCCGGAGCGGCGTGGGCCGTCGCGGTGCTCAGCAGGAGGGCCGCGAGGGCTCCGGCGACGAGGCCGGCCCGCCTGGTGCGGTGCCGGAGCTGGTTCTGGGCAGGGGTGATCTCGGTGTGGTGCAGGGTCGCCAAGGCGACGCGTCTCCTGTTCTCCGCGACCGCCTACCGAGTTAGCTGACGGGTTCGGGCCGGAAATGCCCTACTCACCCGCGTCCCCGAAACGCGCGGGCGTGATTCACCCCAGTACTGCGGTGGTTCCCCGGTCCGCGCGGACATCGGTCCGGCACGGTTCGGCGGGGCCCGGCCGATGCCCTCTGGGTTCGAGGGCGGCAGCTCGTCCGGACCGCGGACGACGGTACGTGGGGCAGGAGTGAAAGTCACGGCGAGATAACGAGCCGCAGGTCAGCCCTCCGAGCCGCGGCGGACGGCCCTCGCCGGGACCGGAAACCGCCGGTTCCGAGCCCCTCCACCACCCGTTCCCGGAGGGGCCATCTGGCAGGCTGGAGGCCGTCGGGGCGGTAGCTCAGCCGGTCAGAGCATGGGACTCATAATCCCTGGGTCGTGGGTTCGAGCCCCACCCGCCCCACTCGAGTCCCCGGGTGCCTCAGAGCGGCGGGCTGAACCTGTCCGGGCGCACGTCGGTGTAGGTGCCGACGGGCACGCTCAGGGTCAGCGAGCCTGCATCCCGGAACTCGAACGTGACCGGGACGTCCAGGCCGCTGCGCAGCCGCTCCTGCAGCCCCGTCAGCTCCAGGTGCGCCCCAGCCACGTCGCGGACCACGGCGACTCCGCCCGGCGGCACTGTCACCGCGACGTCGGCGTCCGGTGGGTCGTCGCCGTCGCGGAGCACGACCTCGTCGGCAACGTCGCTGCTCGCCCCTATGAGCTCGTCCTCGTCCTCGCCGTCGTTGGCGATCGTCAGGAGCAGGGCGGCGCTGTCGCCGGCGACGTGGAAGCTGCCGCGTGTCCCGGGAGAGGCGATGGACACGCTGAGCAGCCGGAGGGGGCCGATCCGACCGTCGACGCTGTCGAGCTGGAACCTCGTGTGCTCGTAGCTCGACGGGCCGGTCCGCAGCGCGCTGCAACCGGCGAGCAGGACAACGAGCAGGAGCGTCGCGACGAACCCGGCGCGCTTCACGTCGCCTCCAGGGAGTGGCGTCAGATGGCGATGAAGCCGGTCGCCAGGCCGGCGATGCCGGTGATCCCGGCGGCCACGATGACGGCGCAGAGCACCGCCTCGGTGGGGCTGAAGATCCGGCGGCCCCGTTCGCTCCGCGCCTTCACGTACAGCACCGTGGCCGGGGCGAGGATCACCGTCGCCAGCAGGAGGAAGGTCAGGCCGGCGGCCTCGAACAGGAACAAGGTGTACGCGGTGGCGATCCCGGCGACGACGGCCTCCTTGCGCCGCGTCCGCCGGTCGACACCGTCGTACGACTCCCCCGTCAGACCCAGTTTCAGGGCGTAGGCGGCAGCGAGGAAGTACGGGATCAGCGCGAGGCAGGTGCTCAGGTCGAGCATGAAGTTCAGCGCGTCGGTCAGGACCAGGGTCGCCGCGAGGAGTCCTTGCACGGCCAGCGAGGTGACGACGAGCGCGGTGATGGGGGTGCTCCGGTCGTTCTCCCTGCCGAGGAAGGCGGGCATGTCGTCGTTGCGGGCGGGGATGAACATCACCTCGGCCGCCATCAGCGTCCACGCCAGGTACGCGCCCAGCACCGACACGACGACGGCCGCGCTGATGAACCAGCGCCCCCAGTCCCCGACCACCGATTCGAACACCCCGATCATCGACGGCTGACGCGTCGCCGCGATCTCCGGCTGCGGCAAGACGGCGTAGCTCGACAGCGTCACCAACGAGAAGATCGACAGCACGCTGAGGAAGCCCAGGACCGTCGCCCGTCCGACGTCCTCGCGCCGCCTGGCGTACCGCGAGTAGACGCTGGCGCCCTCGATGCCGATGAACACGAACGTCGTGATGATCATCGTGTTGCGGATCTGCTCGTCCAGGGAGCCCAGGTCGCCGTAGCCGGTTGCGATCCAGTTGTCCGCGAAGACACCGGCGTCGAACGCGATGAACAGCACGACGACGAAGACCAGGATCGGCAGGATCTTGAACACCGTCACGATCCGGTTGATGACGGCGGCGTCGCGGACCCCACGCGCGATGAGGGAGTGGAAGAACCAGACCCCGGCCGTGCCGAGGGCGACGGCGAGAACCGTGTCGCCGTCGCCGAAGGCCGGGAAGAAGGCACCGAGGGTCGCGGTGATGAAGACCCAGTAGAAGGTGTTGCCTGCGACGGTGCTCGCCCAGAACCCGATGGCGGAGTTGAAGCCGACGTAGTCGCCGAAACCGGCCTTGGCGTAGATGAAGACGCCGGAGTCCAGGTCGGGCTTGCGGATGGCGAGGTTCTGGAAGACGAAGGCGAGCATCAGCATGCCCGCCCCCGCGATCGCCCATGCGATCAGCGATCCGAGGATCCCCGTCGCCACGCCGAAGCGGGCGGGCAGGGAGAACACCCCGGCGCCGACCATGCTGCCGACGACCATCGCGGTCAGCGTGGGCAGGCTCATCCGGCCTGGCGTCGGCGTCGGGACCTCGGCAGCCGTGTCCACCCGCGGAGCTGTGTCCACCATGCCCGGCTCAGAAGTCGACGGGATCGCGGATGATCGGGCAGGTCATGCAGTGGCCGCCGCCTCGCCCCCGGCCCAGTTCGGCTCCGACGATGGGGATCACCTCGACCCCCGCCCGGCGGAGCACCTCGTTCGTGTGCGTGTTGCGGTCGTAGGCGAAGACGACGCCCGGTGCGACCGCGACGACGTTGTTGCCGGAGTCCCACTGCTGGCGCTCGTTCGCGTAGGCGTCCCCGCCCGTCCCCAGCACCCGGAGCTCGGAGAGCCCGAGAGCGTCGGCGACCACCTCGGGAAACGACCTCGTCTCCTCCGTGACCTCGACCGGCTCCCTGTCGCCGGGCCGGAGGCTGAAGGTGTGGATGCCGTCGACGATGTCGAGGTAGGCCGTGGCGATGTCGCGGTCGGCGAACGTGAACACCGTGTCCAGGTGCATCGCCGCCCGCAGTTTCGGCATGCCGGCGACGAGGACCCGCGAGGCGGCGCCGTTCTCGAAGAGGGCCGCCGCGAACTGCGTGATGGCCTGCCGTGAGGTGCGCTCGCTCATGCCGATGGCGACGGCCCCGTTGCCGATCGGCATGACGTCACCGCCCTCCAAGGTGGCCAGCCCCCAGTCGCGGTCCGGGTCGCCCCACCACACGGTGGAGCCCGCGAAGTCCGGGTGGAAGGTGTAGATCGCCTTGTAGAGCAGGGTCTCGTCGTGCCGGGCCGGCCAGAACAGCGGGTTGAGGGTGACCCCGCCGTAGACCCAGCAGGTGGTGTCGCGGGTGTAGAGCGTGTTCGGCAGCGGCGGCATCAGGTACTCCCGGACGCCGGTCGACTCGCGGGCCAGGGCGACGTAACCCGGGCGGAAGTCAGCGGGCAGGTCCGCGGTGGACAGCCCACCGACGAGGAACTCCGCCAGCCGCCGGTCCGGCAGCCCTTCCAGGAACTCCCTTGTGGCGTCGACCAGCCCGAGCCCCACTTCGTTGACGGTGATCTTGCGGTCCAGGATCCACGCCTTGGCCTCGGGGATCGCCATCGTCTCGGCCAGCAGGTCGTGCAGCTCCACCACCTCGACGCCGCGGGCGCGCATCTGCTCGACGAAGTCCGCGTGGTCGCGGCGGGCGTTGTCCACCCACAGGACGTCGTCGAACAGGAGGTCGTCGCAGTTCCGCGGGGTGAGCCGGGAGTGGGCCAGGCCCGGCGCGCAGACCAGGACCTTGCGGAGGACGCCCACTTCCGAGTGGACGCCGTAGGAGACGGTCGTCCGGGCGGTCGGTGCCAGCGTTGTGGTGCTCACGGCGGTTCTCCGGGAGACGCAGGAAACCGGTCGACGCGGCGACGACGGACGGAAACCGGGCAACCTGGCCTCGGCCGAGGGCGACGCAGCTGGCGTCGACGACGTCACGACGGCGAGTGAGCATACGACCGCTCCGGGGTGCGGGGAACCGGTTCTCGCGCTCTGCTGGCGATGCCGTCTCACCGGCTGTAGCGGTACCGTGACGGCTCGGCCGAACGCGCCGTCGGCCGGTGGCCGAGCGGCCGACACGACGTGAACAGCGGTCACCTCCGTGGACGTCCTCCGTTGGACGGGACACGCTGGAGGGGACGTCGTTCCGAGCCGCGGGGGAGCTGCATGGCGAAGCACAAGGGCGATCGGCCGAGGGCCGGCCGCTCGGTCTACGTGCTCGGGACGACGTGCGGCACGCTCGCCGTCGCCGCGGTCGTCTCCGCCGTCTACCCGGTGCCCTACCCGACCGCGCAGCGCGACGAGCTGCCCGTCACGAGCCAGGACGACGTCCTGTCGACGCTCGACGACGTGTGGTTCCCGGTCGACGAGTCCGAACCGACGGGCGGGCCGCTGCAGGTGCCGGACATCGGTGTCGTGCTCGAGGACTACGACGAGCGCTACTCAGCGCTCGAGGCGGCGCGCGCCAAGGAAGCGGGCGACGACTACGTGCCCGCCTCTGACGACGACGACGTGGACGCCCGGATCCCGGCGAACCGCTACGACTCCCTCGACGAGCTGGACAACCCCGTCGAGCGGCTCCCCGCTCCCCCGGCCCCGCCCGCAGAGCCCCCGGTGCTCGGCCCCCCGGTGGTCGGACCGCCGGCCCCGCCACCGCCGGCCACCCCCGCGGTGACCGACCCGACGCCGGCCGCCCCTGCCTCGCCGTCCACGCCACCCGCGACCCCGCCCCCGACGCAGACGCCGCCGCCCCCGTCCGAGGAGCCGCCGCCCCCGTCGGAGGAGCCACCGCCTCCCCCGCCTCCGGCGGACACGACCCTCGCGCTGGGCGAGCGGTACGAGCACAAGGCCGCCGACGGGACCGTCGACTTCACGATCACCCTCGTCCGCGTGGAGGCCGACATCGCCTGCACGGCCGGCGCCGTCACCCCCGAGAACGGCCACCTGCTCGGCCTGCACGTCGAGGTCGCCGACCCGACCCCGGCCGCCGAGGGGACGCCGCCGTCGCCGAGCGCCGCGGACTTCCGCTTCGTCGGCGCGGACGACGCCGTCACCGCCGACGTGGACACCGCCGCCTCCGCCGGGTGCCTCGCCGACGGCTGGCCGAACGGCCGCCCCGGCCCCGACGCCCCGGTTGCCGGCACCGTGGTCCTCGACGTGCCGGCCACCACCGGCACGCTGGTCTACCGGCCGGCGGACTGGGCGGCGGGCATCCGCTGGAGCCTCCCGCCGGCCGGCTGACTACAGCCACTGGAGCGATGTCGTTCCAGTCACTGCACCGAGCGCTCGTCGGGCGCCCGACCCCCGGCGACGCGGGCCGTGCGAGGCTCGCCCTCCCCGACGAGAGGCGGCTCGATGCCCTCCGACAGCATGTTCGACGCACGCGTGAGCGCCGTCCTCGGCATCCCGCTGCACCGCTTCCTCGGGCTGGAGCTGCAGGACCCGGACGACCCGCCGGCGGGCATCTGGTTCCCGGTCGCCGAGCCCACGCTGAACCCGGGCGGGCTGCTGCACGCCGGGGTCATCTACACGCTGATGGACGTCGCCTGCTTCCTCGCGCTGATCCGCCGCCTCGAGGACGACGAGCACGCCGTCACCCACGACATCACGGTGTCCCTGCTGCGACCCGTCTCGCCCGACAAGCGGGTGGACATCACCGGGACGGTGCTCCGACGCGGCCGCTCGGTCGCCTTCATGCGCGCTGACGCGACGGTCGACGGCCAGATCGTCGCGGCCGCCTCGGTCACCAAGAGCGTCGTCCGGGCCGGCTGATCACCACAGCGACATCGACCGGCGGAAGATGCCGGCGATGTCGTCCTCGGTGACCTCCTTGGGGCAGGTGGCGAGCAACCGCTGCTGCTTCATCGTGCCCTCGACGAGGTCGGGGATGTCGTTCTCCCCGAACCCGACCGCGCCCACGCCGTTCGGGATGTCGATGTCGCGCATGAGGTCGGCCAGCACCATCGGCAGGAACTCCTCCGGCGCGGTCGGGATGCCCGCGTTCGGCGCCAGCAGCTGGGCGGCCCGCACGTGCCGGTCCGGCGCGGAGTCGAACGTGAACCGGAAGGCCTCCGGCGCGGTCAGCGCGACCGACATCCCGTGCGGCACCATCGGCTCGTCGGCCGGGTAGTCCTTGGGGTGGAAGTCCTTCACCTGCCCGGCGATCGGGTAGGCGTTGGCGTGCGGGATGTGCACTCCGGCGTTGCCGAACCCCATGCCGGCGAACGTGGCCGCCATCGCCATGTCCGCACGCGCCTGCACCTCGTCCCCGTGCCGCACAGCCCGGCGGAACGACCCGGCCAGCAGCGACAGCGCCTTCTCCGACCACATGTCCGAGATCGGGTTGGAGCCGCAGTACGGCACCCGCTGCTCCGGCGTCTTGTGCTCGTAGGTCGTGTACCAGCGGGCCGTGTAGCTCTCCAGCGCGTGGCACAGGATGTCCATCCCCGACGCCGCCGTCACCCCGGGCGGCTGGGTGAGCGTGAGCGCCGGGTCGATCACCGCGAGCGTCGGCCGCAGCCGGGCGTGGCTGATCCCCGTCTTCACCCGGGCCGAGATCACGTCCATCACGCAGATCGTGGTGCTCTCCGAGCCGGTTCCGGTCGTCGTCGGGACGGCGACCAGCGGCTTGAGCGGCTGCGACGGCGCCTCGCCCTTGCCGACCGGCACGTTCACGTAGTCCATGAGCTCGCCGGGGTTGGTGGTCAGCAGGTTGATCGCCTTGGCCGTGTCGATGCTCGAGCCGCCGCCCACGGCCACGAACGCGTCCCACGGCCCGGTCGAGCGCGCCTCGTCGATCGCGGCGATCAGGCTCTGGTCGGTCGGCTCGACGTGCACCCCGTCGTAGACCTGCGCCTCGATGCCGAACTGCGCCATCTGGTCGGCCACGCGCTGCGGGAGGCCGGTGGCCGACAGGCCGGCGTCGGTGACCACGAGCACCCGCTGGACGCCGTACTTGCTGAGGTCGTAGCCGATCTCGTCCGACGCGCCGGTGCCGAACTTCAGCTGGGGCGCGCCGTAGGTGAAGACGGACTCGGGGTGGGCGGGCGTAGCGGTGCTCATGGCGTCCCTCTCGGCGGTCGGGCGGGGTGCGGACGGGGGTCGGTTGCACCGAATGTTGCACGCGGTTGTGGTCGGCACCACACCGGCAGACACTCCGGGATGCCACTCCCCTCTCAGCCCCTGGAGGCCTCCATGACCGACGCAGCGACCACCCCTCCGGCCCTCGCCGACCTGCTCAAGGACGCCCCCACCAACTGGGGGAAGTGGGGCGAGGACGACGAGGTCGGCGCCCTGAACTACCTGGGCCCGGAGCAGGTGCTCGCGGCGGTGCGGCTGGTCAGCGAGGGCAAGGTCTTCACGCTGCAGCGGCTCATCGGCGACCCGAAGGGCGACCCGGTGTGGCCCGGGCGGACCCCGGCCGTGCGCACCCAGGTGCTCGACGAGGGCGACTGGGACGAGGGCGGCAAGGGCCCCGAGTACCCGGGCGGGCTGCACTACGCCGACGACAAGATCGACGCCTACCTGCAGGGGTCGACCCAGTACGACGCCCTGGGCCACCTCTGGTACGACGGCAAGATCTGGAACGGGTTCGACGCCCGGACGACGATCGGCGGCCTGGAGAAGGCCAGCGTGCAGCCGATCGCCGAGAGGGGCGTCGTCGGCCGCGGCGTGCTCCTGGACATGGCGCGCTTCCGCGGCAAGAACACCCTCGACAAGGGCGAGACGTTCACCCACGAGGACCTGCTCGAGTGCGCGAAGGCCCAGGGCGTCGAGATCCGGAAGCGGGACATCCTGATCGTCCGGACGAACTTCCTGGCGCTGTTCCACGAGCAGGGCGAGGCGTTCTACGAGGGCTTCAACGAGCCGGGCCTGGTCTACAGCCCCGAGCTCGTCCAGTGGTTCCAGGAGATGGAGATCCCCAACCTGGTCACCGACACCATCGCCAACGAGGTGACGATGGACCCGAACAACGGCGTCGCCCTCGTGCTGCACAGCGCCCTGATGCGCAACCTCGGCGTGACGCTGACCGAGATCGCCGACCTGGAGACGCTGGCGGCCGACTGCGCCGAGGACGGCCGGTACGACTTCCTCTACGTCGCCGCTCCGCTGAAGGTCGCCAAGGCCGCGGGCACCCCGGTCAACCCCGTCGTCATCAAGTAGGCGCCCCGGTGAGCGCCTACGACGAGCGCCCCTGGCTCGCCCGCTACGGCGACCAGCCGGCCGACTACGACATCGAGTTCGACGACGCCCTCGGCATGTTCCGGGCGGGGGTGGCGCAGGACCCGTCCGCCGTCGCGCTGCGCTACTTCGACGGCGTGATCACCCGGCAGGAGCTCGACGAGCTCAGCGACGGCCTGGCCGCCGGCCTGGTCGCCCACGGGTTCGCCCCGGGCGACCGGCTCGCGGTCTACCTGCAGAACGTGCCGCAGTTCGTGATCTCGATGGTCGCCGCGTGGAAGGCCGGCGGGGTCATGGTGTCGATCAACCCGATGAGCCGGCAGCGGGAGCTCTCCTACCTGCTGAAGGACTCCGGGGCCACGGTGCTGGTCTCCCTGGAGGCGCTCTACGACCAGATCGCGCGGGAGGTCGTCCCCGACACCGACGTGAGGCTGGTGCTCACCACCAGCGAGCTCGAGTTCCAGACGAGGAACGACGACCGCCTCTTCGCGGGCATGTCGCGGCAGCGGCACGAGGGGACGACGGACTTCTCCGAGTTCGTCGCCGAGCACCGGGGACAGGCGCCGCCGCCGGTCGACCTGGGCCCCGACGACGTCGCGTTCCTGACCTACACCTCGGGGACGACGGGCGTGCCCAAGGGCGCGATGAACACCCACCGGAACGTCGTCTTCACCGCGCAGGTCTACCGGCACTGGACGCACGCCGGGCGGGACGGCGCGATCTTCGGCATCGCCCCGCTGTTCCACATCACCGGGCTGATCGGGCACATCGCGGTGAGCATGCTGGTGCCGGCGCCGCTCGTGCTGGCCTACCGGTTCGAGCCGCAGGTGGTGCTCGACGCGTTCGCCGAGCACCGGCCGGCGTTCACCATCGGCGCGATCACCGCCTTCAGCGCGCTGCTGAACGCGCCGGGCTTCACGAAGGACCACTTCGCGTCGTTCACGTCGATCTACTCGGGCGGGGCGGCCATCTCCCCCACCGCCGAGAAGGGGTTCCTCGAGGCCACCGGCAAGCAGGTGCACAACGCCTACGGCCTCACCGAGACGACGTCCCCCATGACGGTCACGCCGTTCGGGTCGCCGTCCCCGGTGGACCCGACGTCGGGGGCGCTCTCGGTGGGGGTGCCGGCGCCCAACACGATCGTCCGGATCCAGGACGACGACGGGCAGGACCTGCCGCTGGGCGAGATCGGCGAGATCGTCGCCGACGGTCCGCAGGTGGTAGCCGGCTACTGGGGCAAGCCCGAGGAGACCGCGGCCAACCTGCCGGGCGGGGCGCTGAAGAGCGGCGACGTGGGCTTCATGAACCCCGAGGGATGGGTGTTCATCGTCGACCGCAAGAAGGACATGATCAACGCCTCGGGCTACAAGGTCTGGCCGCGCGAGGTCGAGGACGTCCTCGCCGAGCACCCCGCCGTCCGCGAGTCCGCGGTGGTGGGCGTGCCCGACGAGAAGCGCGGCGAGACGGTGAAGGCCTTCGTCAGCCTGAAGCCCGGCGCCTCGGTGACCGAGGACGAGCTGATCGCGCACTGCAAGGAGCGCATGGCGGCCTACAAGTACCCGAGGAGCGTCGTGCTGGTCGACGAGCTGCCCAAGACCGTGACCGGCAAGATCCTCCGCCGCGAGCTGCGCGGCTGACGTCGACCGACTGCAGGAACGGCGCCGGTGCGCCAGGCTCGGGGCATGACCTCACCGGACCCGCAGCCGCGCGACATCGCCATCGAGCAGGAGACCGCCGAGGTGGAGGCAGACCTGGAGGCGCAGAGCGAGCCGGAGAGCGACGAATCCTGACCGCCGCCCGCGGGTACCGACCCGATCATGAACGCTGACACCGGACCGCAGACCCGCGTGGTCGCGGGGCGCTATGCGCTCGGCGAGGTCCTCGGCAGAGGTGGCATGGGCACCGTCTGGCGGGCCACCGACACGGTGCTCGAGCGGCAGGTGGCCCTCAAGGAGGTCACCTTCTCCATCCACGTCACCGACGAGGAGCGCGCCGTCCTGCGCGAGCGGACCATGCGCGAGGCCCGGGCCGCCGCCCGCCTGGACCACCCGCACGTGGCCACCGTCTACGACGTCGTCGAGGAGGGCGGCAAGCCGTGGCTGGTGATGAAGCACGTCGACGCGCGCAGCCTGCAGGACCTGCTCGAGCAGCACGGCCCGCTGCCGCCGGTCGCCGTCGCCCGCATCGGCCTCGACCTGCTCGACGCCCTCGACGCCGCCCACGCGATCGGCGTCGTGCACCGCGACGTCAAGCCGGCGAACGTCCTCGTGGCCTCCGACGGGAGCGCGTGCCTCACCGACTTCGGGATCGCCACGACGACGGGTGACTCGAGCCTCACCACGCAAGGCGCGCTCATCGGCTCGCCGTCCTACATGGCCCCCGAGCGGGCCAACGGCGAGGAACCGCGGCCGCCGGTCGACCTGTGGTCGCTGGGCGCCACCCTCTACGCCGCCGTCGAGGGACGACCGCCGTTCGACCGCGGCGAGGCGATGGCCACGCTCATGTCGGTCGTCTCCGAGCACCCCGCGCCGGTGCTGCGCGCCGGGCCGCTCGAGCCGGTGCTGCAGGGCCTGCTGACCAAGGACCCCGCCCGACGGTTCACCGCCGCCGACGCCCGGCCGCAGCTGGCGGCCGTCGCGGCCGGCCGCTTCCCCACGCCCCCGCCCACCTCTCCGCCGCCCCCGGTCCCCCGCCGGCTGCCCGGCAGCTCGATGGAGCGGATCGAGGGCGAGGACCTGCGGGCGCTCGCGTCCTCGTCGAAGGCGCTGCTGGGCTCGGTGGCGCGCGACGCCCGCGACCAGGCCCGGCACCTCGCCGACAAGAGGCGGGAGCGCAAGGAGGCCGAGCGGCGACCGGCCGCCGCTCCCCCACCACGGCGCCGCCGGTTCAAGCGGCGCTGGGTGGTTGTCCCGGTCCTGCTGACGGTCACGATCGTCCTGCTGCTGCTCGTCGGCGCGGGGCTCGCCCTGGCCGCGGTGTTCGGACTGCTCTGAGTCAGCGCTCCGCGGTGAGGCGGCCGTCGTCGATCCGCTGCGCGGCCACGTAGTACAGCGTCGTCCCCGGGGGCACCGGCGTGTCCCAGGACGGGCTGACGACGAGCCCGTCGTCCCCGCGCACGGCCAGCACGGTCGCCCCGAAGGTTCGCCCGAACCAGGTCTGGCAGTCGCCGAAGGTCGAGTGCGGGAAGCCCGCCGGGACGCGCATCGAGTAGGTGTTGCCGTGCCCGCCGCTGCTCATCAGGTCGTTGTAGATCTGCGTGATGCCCGGGTCGGTCGCCTCCTCCGACAGCAGGAAGGGCATGTGCCACTGCACCGCCTGCACGCCCGGGTTCACGTACCGCAGGTTCTCCCGCCGGCCGAGGTCGCGAACCGCCGCCACCAGGTGGATGTCGGGGTTGGCGTGGTCGACGGCGACCGCGATCGCCAGCGTCTCGTTGTCGTCGCGCCCGTCGATGACCGCCGTCCGGGCGCGCTGGACGCAGGCCCGCGTCATGACGTCCTCGTGGGTGAGATCGCCGCGGACGAAATGCACGGCGGGCTGGTCGGGCAGCGGGTTCTCCGGGACGTCGTCCCAGGCGCACAACGCCACCTGGAACCGCCCCTCCGCCGTCAGCTCCTCGACGATCCGCTCGGTGCGCCCCGGCCAGTAGCCGAGGAGGACGACGTGCCCGGACAGGTCCAGGGGAACCACACCTCTCAGACGCCGGCCCCGGATCGACTGGAGGGCACCGGCCAGCTGGGTGAACAGGAGGGTGAGCGTGACGATGCCGCCGACGATCACGTAGGCGCCGATGATCCGGCCCCCGGTCGTCGCGGGGAAGACGTCGCCGTAGCCGACCGTCGCCGACGTGACCAGGAAGTACCACCAGTAGGTGCCGGGGTCGGCGATGTCGCTGTCGGCGGTCTCGAGCAGCGCCATGCCCAGCCAGCTGGTGAGGAACACGAACAGCGCGACGGCCAGGGGCAGCCGCCACCCCTTCAGGCGCAGCCGCAGGTACCGCGCGAGGCGCACGATCAAGAACGGCACTGCGTCACTCCTGGCGAGTTCGGAGGGTCAGCGCAAGCTACCGCCCCGCGTTACCGGAGGCCCCACGTCCGGGTAGCGCACCTCCCATGCGCAGCCGTGACCTCCTCGCCTACGCCTTCGACCAGGTCCACGACACCCTGCGGTCCGCGGTCGAGGGGCTGTCCGCCGACGACCTCGCCCGCCCGGTCGCGCCAGGCGCCAACACGATCGCCTGGCTCGCGTGGCACCTCCTGCGCGTGCAGGACGACCACGTCGCCGAGGTCGCCGGACGCGAGCAGGTCTGGACCTCGGAGGGCTGGGTGGAGCGGTTCGCCCTGCCGTTCGACGCGGCGGCCACCGGCTACGGCTTCGACCCCGACCAGGTCGCCTCCGTGCGCGTGCCGTCGGAGGACCTCCTGCTCGGCTACGCCTCGGCTGTCCACGCCCGGACGGCGGAGTTCCTCGGCGGTCTGACCGACGACGACCTCGACCGGGTGGTGGACGAGTCGTACGACCCGCCGGTGACGCTCGGGGTCCGGCTGATCAGCGTGCTCTCCGACGACCTGCAGCACGTGGGCCAGGCGGCCTACGTCCGCGGTCTCCTCCCGGGCTGAGCAGCGGCCACGGCGCGCGGCGCGGCCCTCGCGGCCGTACCGTCCGTCGGGTGAGCGACCTGAGCCCCGACTTCTACGCCCTGGAGGAGCTCCTCGAGCCCGAGGAGATCGAGATCCGCGATCGGGTCCGCACCTTCTGCGAGAAGGAGGTGACCCCGCGGATCAACGAGTACTGGGAGAGGGCCGAGTTCCCGTTCGAGCTGGTGCCGCGGCTGGCCGAGGTCGGGATCGTGGGCGGCACCATCGAGGGCTACGGCTGCCCCGGCATGAGCGCGGTCTCGGCCGGGCTGGTCGCCGCCGAGCTGGCCCGGGCCGACGGCAGCGTGGGGACCTTCAACGGGGTGCACAGCTTCCTCGCCATGCAGTCGATCGCCCTGCTCGGGAACGAGGAGCAGCGCGAGCGCTGGCTGCCGGAGATGGCGCGGCTGGAGAAGATCGGCGCGTTCGGGCTCACCGAGCCCCAGCACGGCTCCGACGCCGTCGGCCTGGAGACCTCGGCCCGACGGGACGGCGACGCCTTCGTCCTGAACGGGCAGAAGAAGTGGATCGGCAACGGCTCCATCGCCGACTACGTGATCATCTGGGCCCGCGGCGAGGACGGCGCGGTCGGCGGCTACGTCGTGGAGAAGGGCACGCCCGGCTGGTCGGCGACGGTCATGACGGGCAAGACGGCGCTGCGGGCGGTGTGGCAGGCCGAGATCACCCTGGACGACGTCCGGGTGCCGGCCGAGAACAAGCTCGCCAACTGCCACTCGTTCAAGGACGTGTCCCAGGTCCTCGACCGCACGCGCTACACCGTCGCCTGGCGTGCGCTGGGCCTGGCGACCGCCTCCTACGAGCTCGCCCTGGCGCACGCGCTCCAGCGGGTGCAGTTCGGCCAGCCCATCGCGGGGTTCCAGCTGGTGCAGGACAAGCTGGCGCGGATGCTCGCCGAGATCACGTCGATGCAGCTGATGTGCTGGCGGCTGTCGAAGCTGGCCGACGCCGGCCGGATGACCGCGGCCATGGCGTCGCTGGCGAAGATGAACCACGCGGCCAAGGCCCGGGCGATCGTCGCCGACGCCCGCGACATCCTCGGCGGCGACGGGATCCTCATCGACCACCACGTCGCCCGGCACCACGCCGACATGGAGGCGGTCTTCACGTTCGAGGGCACCGACTCGGTGCAGGCGCTCATCGTCGGCCGGGAGATCACCGGCCTCTCGGCGATCAGCGGGCGCAAGCCCACCCGCTGACGGACGAGCTCAGCGCGCCGACGTCAGCGGCTGGACGCGGGCGGCGACCCGCCGGCACTCGGGGCAGGCGGTCCGGCCGCTGCCCACGCGCTCCCACTTCTGCGATCCCCACACCTGGACGATGGCGCCGCAGACGGCGAGCTCCACCTCGCCGTCGAGCTCGGCCGTGGGCCGGTGCGCCTCGACCGCGTGCCAGGGATGCGACTGCTCCTTCTCGTGGCCGAGCGACCAGCGATCGGGTCGCGCGAATCCCACGGCGTACGTGTCCACGACCTCCCTGTGCCCCGCCTCACAGGCGGTCAACCGCCACGAACGGGGGAATCCGGACGATCCCGAGCCGCACGTGTGCCGAGTCCTACCTGCGGGAACAGCCTCGTCGGGAGAAGCAGCCTCCCGACGATCCTGCGAGGCAGGAGCCCCCATGACCGACACCGAACGCGACGTCGTCGACGTCCTGTCCGCCGACCACCGCGAGTTCGACCGCATCTTCGGCGAGCTCGAGCAGCTGTTCGGGCAGACCGGCCCCGAGTCGCTCGAACGCAAGCGGGCACTCGTGGACGAGGTGACGATCGGCCTGGTGAAGCACTCCGTCGCCGAGGAGACGCGGGTCTACCCGAAGGTCGAGAAGCAGCTCGACGAGCAGGAGGCGCAGCACTCCAAGGAGGAGCACGCCGAGGCCGAGGAGACCATGAAGCGCCTCGAGCGCATGGACGCCGGGGACCCCGGGTTCGACGGCGCCGTCGCGGAGCTGATCCGCGAGATCCGGCACCACGTCGAGCACGAGGAGAGCCGGATGTTCACCGAGCTGCGCGCCGGCTTCAGCCGCGAGGAGCTGGTCGGCATGGCGCACGAGGTGGAGGCGATCAAGAAGATCGCGCCCACCCGCGCGCACCCGATGACGCCGAACGAGGCGGGCGTCCGCCTGGCCGTCGGGCCGGTGGCCAGCCTCCTCGACCACCTGCGCGACGCGGTCAGCGGGCGGGGCAAGCACGGCGGCTGACGAACCTTCGCGCCCGCTGCCGCGTTACCGTCGTGGGACCGCCGAGCGGAGGGAGTGCGGGGGATGGATCCGGTCAGCCTGCTGGTCGGCGGCGCGCTGCTGGTCGCCGGGTTCGTGGCCGGCCGGGTCGGCCGCCGCAAGGCCGCTCCGACCCCTCCCGTGACGCCGGTGTGCGGCTGCGGGCACACGCTGAGCCAGCACGACCGCTCGACCGACACCTGCTACGCCGAGCTCCGCCGCGACACGTTCGACAAGCGGGGGCGCTGGGCCGGGGTCGCGTGGGTGCCGTGCACCTGCCGCCAGTACGTGGGGCCCCGCCCCATCGACGAGGTGTTCGCCCCCCGCCTGCTCCCGCCGACGGACGGCTGAGCCGGCGCATGGACGACGTCGCCACGGCGGAGCCGCTCGAGCGCAGGCCGCCTCCCCCGGTGCCGCGGGACCCCGTCGGCACCTTCATGCGGGCCCTCGGGGAGCTGATGGTCACCGCCGGGGCCGTCGTCCTCCTCTTCGTGGTCTACGAGCTCTACGTCACCGATCTGCTGAGCGACCGCGCGCAGGACGACCTGACGAACGAGCTGCGCGACGACTGGGGAGCGGCACCCGTGGAGGCCGCTCCCCCGGCACCCGTCGGCGACGTGCCGGTCGGCCAGGCCTTCGCCTTCCTGCACATCCCGCGGCTCGGGGACGACTACGCCCGGGCGATCGTCGAGGGCACGAGCCAGGAGGAGCTGGCGCAGGGACCGGGGCACTACGTCGACACCGCCATGCCCGGGGAGCCGGGCAACTTCGCCGTCGCCGGGCACCGCGTGGGGAAGGGCTCGCCGTTCCTCGACCTGGACCTGTTGCGGCCGGGTGACCCGATCGTCGTCGAGACCGCCGAAGCCTGGTACGAGTACCGCGTCCTGGGCGACCAGCAGACCGGCGACCTCTCGGTGGCCGTCGACGGCGTGCCGGGCCGGCAGATCGTCGACCCCTCCGCGGTCGACGTGATCGCCCCCGTCCCGGGGCAGCCGGGCGCCGCGGCCACCGGTTCCTACCTGACGCTGACGACCTGCCACCCGAAGTTCTCCGCGGCCCAGCGCATGATCGTCCACGCGGTGCTGACCGGACCCCCGGTGGCGCGGTCCGAGGCGCCGGAGGGCCCGGCCGCCCTCCACGGCGGCTGAGGCGCCGGTGACCGATCCCCGTTCCGCCCGTCGTCGCGCCCTGTTCCTCGCCGCCACGGAGCCCGCCCGGACGCTGGTGAGCGCCGGTGGGGCCGCGGCGTCGGCGCTGCCCCTCCTCCGGTGGGCGCCCCGCGGGGAGCCGCACCCGGTGCTGGTGCTGCCCGGCTTCCTCGCCTCCGACGTCTCGACCCGCGTGCTGCGCACGTGGCTGCGGCGGCTCGGCTACCCGGTGGTCGGCTGGGAGCTGGGCCGCAACCGCCCGAGCAGGGAGATCGACGAGGGGCTGACCCGCCTGCTCGACCGGCTGGCCGCCGAGCACCGGACGGCGGTGAGCATCGTCGGCTGGAGCCTGGGCGGGATCTACGCGCGCCGGCTGGCCCGGCAGAGCCCCCGCCAGGTCCGGCAGGTGGTCTCGCTCGGCTCCCCCTTCGCCTCCCACCAGCCGTGGCTCGCCGGGCCGCGGCAGCGACCGCGGACGGCGCTGTCCCGCCCGCTGCCGGTCCCGAGCACCGCCGTCTACTCCCGGTGGGACGGCGTCGTCGACTGGCAGGCGTGCCGCCAGCAGACGGGGCCGACCAGCGAGAACGTCGCCGTCCGCAGCAGCCACCTCGGGATGGGGCACGACCCCGCCGTCCTCTGGGTGGTCGCGGACCGGCTGGCCCA
Organism: Blastococcus sp. SYSU D00922; assembly: GCF_054050495.1. Taxonomy (NCBI): domain Bacteria; kingdom Bacillati; phylum Actinomycetota; class Actinomycetes; order Geodermatophilales; family Geodermatophilaceae; genus Blastococcus; species Blastococcus sp. SYSU D00922. The sequence continues at coordinate 56,347 of NZ_JBJGZL010000012.1, read as the reverse complement.
GCCGCGGCACGGCTGGCGCCCGTTCGAGCGGCCCACCCGGTTCGGGCTCGGCGCGCTCTTCCCGCCCGAGGGCTGAGCGGGCTCAGCGCTCCTCGGCGGCCAGCTCCGTGAGGGCCCGGACCAGCGCGGCGACCCGCTCGGTACCGAGCGACGCGGCGAGCGCGGACTCGTGCGCGCCGACGAGCGCCTCCAGCCGGGCCAGCCGCACCCGGCCGGGCTCGGACAGGTGGACGACGACCTTGCGGCCGTCCTGCGGATCGGGCAGCCGGTAGGCCAGCGCCGCGTCGACCGCCCCGTCGACCAGGCGGGTGAGCGTCGGTGCCGGCAGGTGCAGGGCGGCCACGAGCTCGCCCATCGACCGGCCGGCGCTCCCGGCGAGCGAGCGGAGCAGCCGGTAGCCGTCCAGCGTGGCGCCGTCCTCGGCGAGCACGGCGGCGACGCCGCGCGCCACGCGTCGCTGGGTCACCGTCAGCAGCTCGACGAGGTCGTCGGACACCCGGCCGGGCGACGCCTCGGCTGCCGCGCCCCCTGCTGGACCCATGGCGGCACCATACTCATGCGGTGCCCCGACCGACCGGACTCCTGGACCCGTGGGAGGTCCTGCTGTCCGGTCCGGCCCCGGACACCGTGCGCGTCGGCCTGGCGGTGCCCCTGACCGGGCCGCTGGCGATGACCGCTCCCTCCGCCCTCGACCTGGCCGGCCTCGCCGCGGACGAGGTGAACGCCGGTGGTGGGGTCGGCGGCCGGCCGGTCGAGCTGGTGGCGCTGGACTCGGGCCGGTCCCCGGAGGTGGTCGCCGCCGAGGCCGCGATGCTGCACCGGGAGGGGGTCTTCGACCTGCTCGTCGGCTTCCACACCAGCGACGTGCACCGGGCGCTGGAGTCGGCCCTGCCTCCCGGGGTCCGCTACGTCTTCACCCCGCCGCACGAGGGCGGCCGCCGTCGTCCGGGGGTGGTCCGGATCGGCGCCGCGCCGCTGGAGCAGCACGCGGACGCCGTCGCCTGGCTGGTGCGCAACCGCCGGGCCCGCCGGTGGGTGCTGCTGGGTACCGACTACGTGTGGCCGCGGGCGGTGCACCGCGCCGCGCACCGCGTGCTGGCCGAGGTGGGTGGCGAGGTCGTCGGCGAGGCGCTGGTGCCCTTCGGCCCGACCGACGTCGGCGCGCTGCTCGACCTCGTCTCGCGCACCCGGGCCGACGCCGTGCTGATCAGCCTGGTGGGCCGCGACCTGGTCGCGTTCAACCGCGAGTTCACGCGGGCCGGCCTCGACCGCCGGGTGGTGCGGCTGTCCGGAGCACTGGAGGAGAACGGGCTCTACGCGCTGGGCGGCGACAGCACCGGCGGTCTCTTCGCGTGCATGCCCTCGTTCGCGGCGGCGGACGGCGGCGCCGACGAGGGCCAGCTGGCCCTCGAGGAGCGCCACGCCCGCCGGTCGGGACCCGGTGCTCCGGTCGTGTGCGCCTACGCGCGCGGTGTCTACGACGGCGTCCGGCGGGCGGCCGCCCTGGCCGACGGCCGTCCCGCCCGGAGCACCCGGGCCGGCGCGCGGCTGGCGCAGGCCGACGGGCTCGCCTTCCGGGAGCTGGCGGGCCTCCCGCGAGGCTGAATCGTTACTTCCACATGGAAGCAGTTGGGCCTACTCTCTCCCCGGCCCGGCCACGCGCCGGTTGAGACGTAGGAGCCCCCCATGAGCGAACACCGCACCACCGATCCGGCCGGCCCGGTCCCCGGCGCCGCGCGCGGCCCCATCCCGGCCACCGGGGACCCGGGCGTCGAGGCCTTCGGCTACCAGCAGGAGCTCAAGCGCTCGCTCAGCTTCACCGACCTGCTCGTCTACGGGCTCATCTTCATGGTGCCGATCGCGCCCTTCGGCATCTTCGGCAGCGTCTTCCAGGCCTCCGGCGGCATGGTCGCGCTGGTCTACGCGATCGGCGGCCTCGCCATGGCGTTCACCGCGGCGTCCTACTCGCAGATGTCGCGCGCGTTCCCGATGGCCGGCTCCGTCTACACCTACGCCGGCCGCGGCATCGCGCAGCCGGTCGGCTTCATCGCCGGCTGGATGATCCTGCTCGACTACGTGCTCGTCCCGGGCCTGCTCTACCTGATCGCCTCCATCGCGATGAACTCGATCTACGAGTCGGTGCCGGTGTGGGTCTGGCTGGTCGCCTTCGTCGTCCTGAACACGATCGTCAACTACTTCGGCATCGAGTTCACCGCCCGGGTCAACCGCATCATGCTGGTCGCCGAGCTGATCGTGCTGGCCATCTTCCTCGTCATCGGGATCGTCGCCCTGGCGAGCGGCGAGGGCCGTGGCTTCGACTTCTCCCCCGTCTACAACAGCGACACGTTCTCGCTCGAGCTCGTCTTCGGCGCCGTCTCGATCGCCGTGCTGAGCTTCCTGGGCTTCGACGGCATCTCCACCCTCGCCGAGGAGAACCGCGAGTCGGCGCGCTCGATCGGCAAGGCGATGATCGCGGCGCTGGCGCTGGCCGGGACGCTCTTCATCGTCCAGACCTGGGTGGCCGCCCTGCTCGTGCCCGACCCCGACACGCTGATCGCCGAGGGCGACGCCGCGGGCACCGCGTTCTACGACGCGGCCGAGGTCGCGGGTGGCGCCTGGCTGGGCACGCTCACCGCTGTCGCCACCGCCATCGCGTGGGGCTTCGCCAACTCGCTCGTCGCGCAGGCGGCCACCTCGCGGCTGCTGTTCGCCATGGCACGTGACAAGCAGCTGCCGGGCTTCCTCGCGAAGGTCCACCCGACCCGCCGCGTGCCGGTCAACGCCACCCTCGCCGTCGCCCTCGTCTCGCTGGCCCTCGGCCTCTACATGACGACCAGGGACGACTACGGCATCGGGACGCTGTCGACCCTGGTGAACTTCGGCGCGCTGACCGCGTTCCTCCTGCTGCACGTCTCGGTCGTCGTGCACTACCTCGTCCGGCAGAAGAGCCGGAACTGGTGGCTGCACCTCGTCGTCCCGGTGGTCGGCTTCGCGATCCTCCTGTACGTGATGATCAACGCCGAGCTGGCGGCGCAGACCATCGGCCTGATCTGGCTGGGCGTCGGCGTCGTGCTGGTCGTCGCCCTGCTCGCCACCGGCCGCGAGGCCGAGCTGAAGGCGGAGGAGAACCTGTGACCGATCTCGAGGTCGTCCGGCTGTCGCCCACCCCCGACCAGCTGCGCTACACGTTCGGGGGCGGGGAGCCGCTCATCACCGTGAAGCCCGGCACCGTCGTCGAGCTCCAGACCGAGGACTGCTTCGGCGGGCGGGTCCGGAGCGCCGACGACCTGCCGAGCCAGGTCTGCGAGTTCCCCTACCTGAACCCGGTGACCGGTCCGATCGCGGTCGAGGGCGCCGAACCCGGCGACACGCTGGCGGTGCACCTGGTCGACATCGCACCGGCTCGGGACTGGGCGGTGTCGGCCACCTTCCCGCACTTCGGGGCGCTGACGGCCACGCACAACACCGCGATGCTGCACGACCCGCTCGAGGAGATCGTGTGGGTCTACGAGGTCGATCGGGAGAAGGGCACCTGCCTCTTCCGCCCGCGGAAGGGCGGCCCCGAGGTCGAGCTCCCGCTGGACCCGATGCACGGGACGATCGGCGTGGCACCGGCCGGCGGGGAGGTCTTCGCCAGCATCACGCCCGGCGCGCACGGCGGGAACATGGACACCCCCGAGATGCGGGCGGGGACGACGGCCTACTTCGGCGTGAACGTCCCCGGCGGCCTGCTGTCGCTCGGTGACGGCCACTGCCGGCAGGGCGAGGGGGAGGTCTGCGGCACCGCGGTCGAGGCGGCGATGCGGACGGTCGTCGTCGTCGAACTGGTCAAGGGCGGCGGTCCCGCCTGGCCGCGGATCGAGAGCGACGACTTCCTGATGTCGACCGGCTCCACCCGGCCGCTGGAGGACGCCTACCGGGTCAGCCAGCACGACCTGGTCACCTGGGCCGCCGATCTCACCGGATGGGACCACCTGGACGCCTACCAGCTGGTCAGCCAGGCGGGGCTCGCCCCGGCCGGCAACGTCGTCGACACCAACTACACGATGGTCGCGAAGCTGGCGAAGCAGTACCTGGGGGCCGACGCCGTCGTCGCCGACGGCGTGCACGACCGGCTGCGGGCCACCGCCGCCGCCTACCTCTCGCAGCGCTGAAGCGGGCCGCCGGGTCGTCGTCGAGGACGGCGACCCGGCGGCCCGTGGTCACCTCCGGCGTGCCCGCAGGACGGCGTCGTGGACGGTGATGTCCTGACCCTCGTGCACGTGGGCCGGCCGCGGCCTCGCCTCGGCGACGAGCACCTCCCACCCGTCCGGGTCGAGCCCGGCCGCGACCTCGTCCGCGGTGAAGAACCGCTCGTGCTCCGGCGGCCGGTGCGCCCCGGCGGCGACATCACTGAAGTCGTGCCCCACCACCAGCAGCGTTCCTCCCGGCGCGACCGCGTCCGCCAGCCGTGCGAACAGCGCCCGGCGCTGCTCGGGCGGCAGGTGCATGAACTGCGCGGAGACCAGGTCGAACGCCTCCCCCGGCACCTCCCGGGTCACGTCGGCGTGGACCCAGCCGATCCGGTCGGCCACCTCGCTACCGCGGGCCTCGGCGTGCTGCTCGCCCCGCTGCAGCGCGGTCCGCGCGAAGTCCACGGCCGTGACCCGCCAGCCCCGCTCGGCCAGCCAGATCGCGTCCGCACCCTCGCCGCAGCCGATGTCCAGAGCCGACCCCGGCGGCAGGTCGGCGGCCTCCCGGACCAGCTGCGCGTTGGGCCGCCCGCTCCAGAGGGCGTCGGTGGACCGGTAGCGCTCCTCGAAGTGCTGCTCGTCGTACACGGTCACGCCACCTCGCCCAGCCGGGCCGACTCGACGGCGCGGCGCGCGTCCTCGGTGATGAGGTCGACATTGATCTGGCCCGCGGCGTTCAGGCCGCCCGCGGCGGCGGAGATCACCTGCGCCTGGAGGTTGGCCACGTTGCCCGCGACCCAGACGCCGGGCACCGCGGTGGCGCCCATCGCCTCGGAGGGGACGTAGGTGCCGAAGACGTTCCCGTTCATCTCGAACTCGACCGGCTCCAGGCCGAGCGAGCGCAGCACGGCGGAGTTGGCGGTCATCCGGGGCGGCGCGACGACGACCTCCCGCGCCACCACCTCGCCGGAGGCCAGCCGGACGCCGGACAGCCGCCCGTCGGTGGTCTCGACCGCCACGACCTCGCCCTCGACGATCCGCACGCCGAGGGTGGACAGCTGGGCCCGTTCCTCCGCGGTGGGTTCGGGGCCGGTGTGCCGGAAGAGCGTCACGTCGGCGCTCCACTGCCGCCAGAGCAGCCCGGCGTGCACGCCCATGGGGCCGCCGATGATGCCGATCGCCCGGTCGCGCACCTCCCAGCCGTGGCAGTAGGGGCAGTGCAGGACGTCGCTGCCCCACAGCTCCCGCAGGCCCGTGACGTCGGGCAGCTCGTCGGTCAGGCCGGTGGTGACCAGCAGCCGGCGGGCGTGCACGCGGCCGCCGTCGGCGAGGTGGACGGCGAAGCCGTCGTCCACAGGCTCCGCGCGCACCACCTCACCGGTCACGACCTCGCCGCCGTAACCGGCGACCTCGCCACGGCCGATCGCCAGCAGCTCGGCCGGCGGCGTGCCCTCGCGCCCCAGGTAGTTGTGCACGTGCCCGGCCGGCGCGTTCCGAGGAGCGCCCGCGTCGACCACCAGAACGCTCCGCCGCGCCCGGGACAGGGCCAGCGCCCCGCTCAGCCCGGCGGCGCCGCCCCCGACCACCACCACGTCGTACCGCTGTTCCATCTGCTCTCTCCTCCGCTCGGGGTCGTCCTGGCGACTGTCCACCCCACGGAGCCGGAATGACAACTATCGTTGCCGGTATGGCAAACGAGGACGATGCCGGCTTCGCGTCGGTGCTCACCGCGGTCGGTCCCCGCCTCAAGGCGCTGCGGGTGCAGCGCGGGGCGACGCTCGGCCAGCTGTCGGCCGACACCGGCATCTCGGTGAGCACGCTGTCGCGGCTGGAGTCGGGGCAGCGCAAGCCCACCCTGGAGCTGCTGCTCCCGCTGGCCCGCGCGCACCAGGTGCCGCTCGACGAGCTGGTGGACGCACCCGAGACCGGCGATCCGCGGATACACCAGCGGGCCATCCAGCGGCACGGGCTGACGATGATCCCGCTGACCCGGCGGCCGGGCGGCCTCCAGGCGTACAAGATCGTCTACCCGCCACGGTGGCCGGGCGGCGAGCTGGAGCAGAAGGTGCACGAGGGCCACGAATGGCTCTACGTCCTCAACGGGCGGCTCCGCCTGCTGCTGGGCGAGCACGACCTGACCCTCGCCGCCGGCGAGGTGGCCGAGTTCGACACCCGCACCCCGCACGCCATGGCCAACCCCGGTCGGGAGCCGGCCGAGGTGCTCGCGCTCTTCGGTCCGCAGGGCGAGCGGATCCACGTGCGCGCCGAGCCCGCGGGGCGGCGCTGACCGATCTCACAGCCCGCCCGCGGGAGCGGCGACTAAGGTTGCCCTTACCTGGTCGCGGCAGTCCGTCGCGCCGGTCTCCTGGAGGATCCGCATGACCGAGCTGTCCCCGGCACGTCCCGCCCCCTCGCCGGACGGGGGCGGTCGCCGCCGGCGCGCGCCGCGCGTGGGGACGGTGCTCCGGACCGAGCGGATCACCCCGCACATGATCCGCGTGGTGCTCGGCGGGGACGGGCTGGCCGGCTTCCCGGCCGGCGAGTTCACCGACCACTACGTGAAGCTCTTCTTCGCGCCCGCCGGCGCGTCCTACACCGCGCCGTTCGACGTCGAGCAGCTGCAGGCGGAGCTGCCGCGCGAGCAGTGGCCGGTGACCCGGACCTACACCGTCCGCGCCTGGGACGCCGCGACCGGTGAGCTGACCATCGACTTCGTGCACCACGGCGACGAGGGGCTCGCCGGCCCGTGGGCCGCGGCGGCGCAGCCGGGTGACGTCATCCAGCTGATGGGCCCGGGCGGCGCGTACGCCCCGCACCCGGAGGCCGACTGGCACCTGCTGGCCGGCGACGAGGCCGCCCTGCCCGCGATCGCCGCGACGCTCGAACGGCTCCCCGTCGGCGCGCGCGCCCTGGTCTTCGTGGAGGTGACCGGTCCGGAGGAGGAGCAGACCGACCTGGCGCTCTCGCCCGGCGTCGAGCTGCGGTGGCTGCACCGCGGGCACGCCCTGCCCGGCGTGGCCCTCGTCCAGGCCGTCCAGGCGACCCCGCTCCCGCCGGGCACCGGGCACGTGTTCGTGCACGGCGAGGCGTACGCCGTCCGCGACCTGCGCCGCCACCTGCGCGCCGAGCGCGGGCTGGACCCGGAGTTCACCTCGATCTCCGGCTACTGGCGGCGCGGCGACACCGAGGACCGCTGGCAGGCCGGCAAGCGGGAGTGGAACGCCGCCATCGAGGCCGAGGACGCCGCCACGCCGGTCGGCTGACTCAGACCGGCTGCTGAGCCGGGGTCTCGCCACCCTCCAGGTCGCCCTCGGTGTCGAGGTAGGCCTGCTGCAGCTCGGCGAGCAGCGCCGGGTCGGGCTCGGCCCACATCTTGCGGTCGACCGCCTCCAGCAGGCGCTCGGCGATGCCGTGCAGCGCCCACGGGTTGCTCTTCTCCATGAACTCGCGGTTCTCGGGGTCGAGCACGTAGGTCTGGGCCAGCTTCTCGTACATCCAGTCGGCGACGACGCCGGTCGTGGCGTCGTAGCCGAACAGGTAGTCGACGGTCGCCGCGAGCTCGAAGGCGCCCTTGTAGCCGTGCCGACGCATCGCCTCCAGCCACTTCGGGTTCACCACCCGCGCCCGGAAGACGCGGGAGGTCTCCTCGGTGAGCGAGCGGGTGCGCACCTGCTCGGGCCGGGTCGAGTCGCCCACGTAGGCGGCGGGCGCGTTGCCGGTCAGCGCGCGGACCGTGGCCACCATGCCGCCGTGGTACTGGAAGTAGTCGTCGGAGTCGGCGATGTCGTGCTCGCGGGTGTCCACGTTCTTGGCCGCGACGGCGATCCGCTTGTAGGCGGCCTCCATGTCGGGCCGCGCCTGCACGCCGTCGAGGCCGCGGCCGTAGGCGTATCCGCCCCAGACGGCATAGACCTCGGCGAGGTCGGCGTCCCCGCGCCAGTTCCGGCTGTCGATCAGGGAGAGCAGGCCGGCCCCGTAGGCGCCGGGCTTCGAGCCGAAGACCCGTGTGGTCGCCCGCCGCCGGTCGCCGTGCTCCGCGACGTCGGCGTCGACGTGCGCCCGCACGTGGTTCTGCTCCGCCGGCTCGTCGAGCGAGGCGGCCAGGGTGACGGCGTCGTCCAGCATGGTCACCACGTGCGGGAAGGCGTCCCGGAAGAAGCCGCTGATCCGCACCGTCACGTCGATCCGCGGGCGGCCCAGCTCCTCCAGCGGCACCGGCTCGAGGCCGGTCACCCGCCGCGAGGCGTCGTCCCACACCGGGCGGACGCCGAGCAGCGCGAGCACCTCGGCGACGTCGTCCCCCGAGGTGCGCATCGCCGACGTCCCCCAGACCGACAGCCCGACCGAGCGCGGGTACTCGCCGGTGTCGGCGCGGTAGCGCTCGACGAGCGACTCGGCCAGCGCCTGGCCGGTCTCCCACGCCAGGCGCGACGGCACCGCGCGGGGGTCGACGGAGTAGAAGTTGCGCCCGGTCGGCAGCACGTTGACCAGCCCGCGCAGCGGCGACCCGGACGGCCCGGCCGGCACGTAGCCGCCCTCCAGCGCGTGCAGCGTGGCGTCGAGCTCGTCGGTGGTGCGCTCCAGCCGCGGCACGATCTCGGCCACGGCGAACCGCAGCACCGCAGCGACACCCTCGTCGTCCCCGCCGTGCACCTCGCGCACGACCTCGTCCACGGAGTCCGCGGCCCAGCCGCGGGCCTCCATGGCGGAGACGAGCGCCTCGGCCTGCGCCTCCACCTCGTCGGTGCGGCGGAGCCCGGCGGTGCCGTCCTCGGTCAGACCCAGCGCCTCGCGCAGCCCGGGCAGCGCGACCGAGCCGCCCCAGATCTGCCGGGCACGCAGCATCGCGAGCACCAGGTCGACGCGGTCCTGACCGGCCGGCGGCGATCCGAGCACGTGCAGGCCGTCGCGGATCTGCGAGTCCTTGATCTCGCAGAGCCACCCGTCGACGTGCAGGATCATCTCGTCGAAGTGGTCGTCCTCCGGCCGCTCGGCCAGCCCGAGGTCGTGGTCGAGCTTGGCCGCCTGCAGCAGCGTCCAGATCTGCGCCCGGACGGCCGGCAGCTTGGCCGGGTCCATCGCCGCCACGTTGGCGTGCTCGTCCAGCAGCTGCTCGAGCCGGGCGATGTCGCCGTAGGAGTCGGCCCGCGCCATCGGCGGCACCATGTGGTCGACCAGGGTGGCGTGCGCGCGCCGCTTGGCCTGCGACCCCTCCCCCGGGTCGTTGACCAGGAACGGGTAGACCAGCGGCAGATCGCCGATCGCGGCGTCCGGGCCGCACGAGGCGGAGAGCCCGACGGTCTTGCCGGGCAGCCACTCCATGTTGCCGTGCTTGCCGACGTGCACGAGCGCGTGCGCCCCGAACTCCGACCGCAGCCACCAGTAGGCGGCCAGGTAGTGGTGGGACGGCGGCAGGTCGGGGTCGTGGTAGATCGCGATCGGGTTCTCGCCGAAGCCGCGGGGCGGCTGCACCATGACGACGACGTTGCCGGCGCGCAGGGCGGCGAAGACGATGTCGCCGCCGTCCACGAACAGCGAGCCCGGCGCCTCGCCCCAGTGCTCGACCATCGCCGCCCGCAGGTCCTCCGGGAGCGTGTCGAAGAAGGCGCGGTACCGGGCCGCCGGGATGCGCACCGGGTTTCCGGAGAGCTGCTCCTCGGTGAGCCAGTCGGCGTCCTGGCCCCCCGCGGCGATCAACGCGTGCACCAGCGCGTCGCCGTCCAGGTCGGCGACGCCGGGCAGGGCGTCCGGCCCGTCGAACGGGCCGATGTCGTAGCCCTGGCCGGCCATCGCGGCGAGCAGCCGCACGACCGACGCGGGGGTGTCGAGCCCGACGGCGTTGCCGATGCGAGCGTGCTTGGTCGGGTAGGCGCTCAGCATCACGACGATCCGCCGCTCGGCCGGCGGCGTGTGCCGGAGCCGGGCGTGCGCAACGGCGGTGCCGGCCACGCGGGCTGCGCGCTCGGGGTCGGCGACGTAGTGCGTCAGGCCGTCGGCGTCGGTCTCCTTGAACGAGAACGGCACGCTGATCAGCCGGCCGTCGAACTCGGGGATCGCCACCTGATTCCCGACGTCGAGCGGCGAGAGGCCGTCGTCGTCGGCGAGCCAGTCGGCGCGCGAGCGGGTGAGGCACAGGCCCTGGATCACCGGCACGTCCAGCGCGGCGAGCTGCCCGACGTCCCACGCCCCGTCGTCCCCACCGGCCTGGGCCGTGGCCGGGCGGGAGCCGCCGGCCGCCAGCACCGTGACCACCAGGGCGTCGGCGGTGCGGAGGACGTCGAGGAGCTCGGGCGGCACCGAGCGCAGCGAGCTGACGAAGACCGGCAGCGCGCGGCCGCCGGCGTCCTCGACGGCGGTGCAGAGGGCGTCGACGAACGCCGTGTTCCCGGCGAGGTGGTGCGCGCGGTAGTAGAGGACGGCGACCGTCGGACCGCTTCCCCGGCTCTCGCGCTCGAGAACACCCCAGTCGGGGGCGACGGACGGCGGCTCGAAGCCCTCGCCGGTCAGCAGCACGGTGTCGGACAGGAACCTGTGCAGCTGGGTGAGGTTGTCCGGGCCGCCCTGCGCGAGGTAGCCGTGCGCCTCCGTCGCCACGCCCATGGGCACGGTGGAGAGCTCCATCAGCTCGGCGTCGGGCACCTGCTCCCCGCCGAGGACGACGACCGGCGCCGGCCCGGCGACCAGCGGCGCCAGCAGGTCCTCGTACTGGCGGCGGACGCCCAGGATGCGGACGACGACCAGCTCGCTGCCGTCGACGAGCGCGGCGATCCCGGCGTCGTCGAGCCGGGCCGGGTTGCCCAGGCGCCAGCCCGCGCCGCTGGCGCGCGCCGAGAGCAGGTCGGTGTCGCTGGTGGAGAGCAACGTGAACACGCGCACTGCCTCACTCGGGGTCCGCGCCCCGGGTCGAAGGGCACGGCAGCCGGAGTGTCTGGCTCACCCGAAGGCTCACAGTGGCGGGACCGCACCGGAATCGCACCGGCTTCCTCGCTGACTGCCGTGATGGAGCCCAGACGCTACCGGGCCCGTGCCGCCGTCAGCCGACCTGGACCAGGTCGAGGACGAAGACGAGGGTCGAGTCCGCGGGGATGGGTCCACGGGCGGTCGAGCCGTAGCCCAGCTCGCTCGGGATCACGACCATCCGCCGGCCGCCCACGTGCATGCCCTCGATCGCCTGCTCGAAGCCCGGGATCACCTGGCCGGCGCCGACGGTCACCGGCAGCGTCTCCTCCTGCCCGCGGCTCCAGGAGGAGTCGAACTCCTCCCCCGTGCCGTAGAAGCCCCCGACGTACTTGACCGCGACCGACGTCCCGGCCACCGCCTCGGGGCCCTCGCCGACGACGACGTCGCTGATCTCCAGCTCGCACGGCGGGGCGGCGTCGGTCGTCGGGACCTCCGGCTTCACCGCGAGGTCCGTGGAGACCTCGTCCGGGGCGTCGGACGTCGCCGCGCGGTCCTCGCACGCCTGCGCGGTCGTCTCCTCCGCGGCGCTGCTGGTGCTGCCGGTGCTGCCGGCGCTGTCGTCGGCGCAGGCTGTGAGGGAGAGGACGACCGCGATCGCGGCGGTGGGGACGGCGAGCAGGCGCGGGGTGGTGCGGCGGTTCATGGATCTCCTGGGTCGGCACGGGCGGTCGACCCAGTGGACCACGGCGGCCGACGCGGTCAGTGCACGTACTCGTCGGGGCGCAGCAGCATGACCGCCGCCATCGCCGGGAGCATCAGGACGTGACCCCAGGTCATCAGCGCGTGCTCGCCGATGGCGCCGGCCCAGTACGGGACGAGCAGGACGAGGAACGGCGCGTACATGGAGGCCGACATCTCGGCGATGCCCCGCCACGAGTGGCCGCGGAAGCGCATCCAGGCGCCCATGCCGATCGCCATGTTGGTCGCCATGACCATGACACCGACGTCGGCGCGGGCGGTGAGGTCCGGCCAGACCAGGTCCTCGGCGGGGCCCAGCACGAGCATGCCGACGAGCATTGCCACGACCATCTCGACGTAGTGGCGGGCGAAGTGCCGGACGCGGTGCGCGCGGGTGCGGGTGTGCGGGGTGGTGGACAGGCTCTCGGTGGTCATGCCGGGGATCGTCGGCCGCCTCGGCGCCCCGGTCAGGTGCCGGACGTCACGACCGGGGTCACCTCCTGGGCATGACCGTCAGACCAGGCCCAGCGCCCGCCCGCGCAGGGCCGCCTGGGTCCGGTCGCGTGCGCCTAGCTTGGCCAGCACGTTCGTGACGTGGTTCTTCACGGTGCCCTCGGCCAGGAACATGGCGGCGGCGATCTCCCGGTTGCTGCCCCCGTCGGCCAGCAGGCGCAGCACCTCCAGCTCGCGGTCCGACAACGGGACGACCAAGGGCTGGGGCCGCGGCGGGGCGTCGTCGGGCAGCGCGGCGAACCGGGCCACCACGCGGGCGGCGACCGACGGCTGGAGCACCGACTCGCCGCGGGCCGCGGCGAGCACGCCCTCGACGAGCCGGTCGGAGGTGACGTCCTTCAGCAGGTAGCCGACGGCGCCGGCACGCAGGGCGGCGAACACGTCCTCGTCGTCGTCGAACGTGGTCAGGGCCAGCACCCGGACGTGGGGCTGCTCCACGCGCAGCCGCCGGGCCGCGGCGATGCCGTCCAGTACCGGCATGTGCAGGTCCATGAGGACGACGTCGGGCCGCAGGGTGACCGCCCGGTCGATCGCCTCGGCACCGTTCGACGCCTCGCCGACGACCTCGATCTCCGGGCGCACCTCGAGCAGGGTGGCCAGCGCTTCCCGGAACAGCGCCTGGTCGTCGACGAGCAGCACCCGGACGGGTTGCCGGCTCATCCGGGCACCGCCACGCGGACCGTCGTCCCGTGGCCCGGCTGCGACTCCACCTCGACGGAACCGCCCAGCCGGGAGGCGCGTTCACGCAGGCCGAGCAGGCCGAAACCGGCCGCGGGCGCGTCGGTCGTGCCGCGCCCGTCGTCGCGCACCTCGAGCCGCACGGTGCCGTCCTCGCCGTAGGTCAGGGCCAGGCGGGCGGAGCCGGCGGCAGCGTGCTTGCGCACGTTCGTCAGCCCCTCCTGGGCGGCGCGGAACAGCGACTCCTCGACGTCCGCGGCCAGGGGGCGGACCGGCCCGCTGACCGCGAGGTCGGTGGGCACGCCGGCGGCCGACGTCTCCTGGGCGAGCGCCTCCAGGGCCTCGCGCAGCGGGGGTGTCGTGCGCGGCGCGCGCAGCGCGGCCACCGATCGGCGCACCTCGGCGAGCGCCTCCGTCGACTGCTGCTGCGCCTTGGCCAGGACCTCGTCGGCGCGCGCCGGGTCCGACGCGAGCACCGCGCGAGCTGCCTGGACCTGCATCTGGACGACGGTGAGGTGGTGGCCGAGCCCGTCGTGGATGTCGCGGGCGACCCGGTTGCGCTCCTGGGTGGTCGCCAGTTCCTCGGCCTGCGCCGCGTACCCGCGCAGGCGGGCGTTGGCCTCGGCCAGCTCCGCCCGGGCTCGCTGCTCGCGCCGCAGGAGCTCCGTGATGACCGCGGTGAACGCGGCGGCGACGTAGGTGCCGAGCATCGTGCGGAGCCCGTCGGCCATCGGCATCCCGAGATGCACCAGCGGGACGACGGCGGCGACCACGACGGCGGCGGGCAGCGGGAGCAGCAGCACGCTCTGGCTGACAAGCACCAGCGACAGCAGGGTGGCGCCGACGCCGGTGCTGCCGGCCATGAAGACCAGGTAGCTGAGCGGGAGCGCGGCCAGGACGTAGAGACCCGCGAACCGGCTGCGGCGTGGTGCCGGCTGCCGGTCCACCCAGCGGTAGCCGAGGGTCGCGAGCATGGAGAAGGCCAGCGCCGCCAGGATCGGGGGCAGCGGGTGCTGCAGCCCGGTGGCCTCCGCGGCGAGGGTGAGGAACGCCCCGCAGGTCAGCACGGCGAGAGCGCGGTTCACGCGATCACTGTGCGGCGGCGCGCACTACCGGTCAACGACCCTTCGGGTGAGGCCTAACCTCGGCAGCGCGATGACCGCCTTCCCGACCCGCGAGCGCGCCGATGCCTGCCCCGGCGCGCTGCAGACGCATGCCGCCGCCGACGGCGGGCTGGCGCGGGTCCGGGTGCCGGGTGGCGCGCTGGCCGTCGACCAGCTGCTCGCGTTGACCGCCGCCGCCCGAGACCTGGGTGACGGCGCTCTGGAGCTGACCAGTCGGGGGAACGTCCAGCTGCGCGGGGTGCGGAGCGGGGCGGAAGGCGAGCTGGGCGACCGGCTGGCTGCTGTGGGTCTGCTGCCCAGCGCCACCCACGAGACGGCGCGCAACGTGCTCGCGAGCGTGCTCAGCGGCCGGGCCGGCGGTCTGGCCGACGTGCGGCCCTGGGTCGCGGGCTTCGACGCCGGCATGTGCGCGGATCCGGCACTGGCCGGGCTGCCGGGCCGCTTCCTGGCGGCCTTCGACGACGGCCGCGGGGACGTCGCCGGTCTCGGTGCCGACGTCGGTCTGCTGGCGGTCGACCGCTCGACCGTGGCGCTGCTGCTGGCCGGTGCTGACACCGGGCTCCGTTGCGGGGCGGGTGACGCGGTCGGGCTCGCCCTCGCGGCGACGCGCGCCTTCCTGGACGAGCGCGCCGCCCAGGGCGGGACCGCCTGGCGGGTGGTCGAGCTGGTGGACGGGCCGGCGCGCATCGCGGCGGCGCTGGGCCAGTCTTCGGGTCCTCCCCTATCCGTTCCTCCGCCCCCGGCCGTCGGGCCGGCAGGCGTGGTGACCCAGGACGACGGCCGCACGGCACTGGTCGCCGTCGTGCCGCTGGGCCGGCTCACCGCCGAGCAGGCGGAGCTCCTGGCCCGGACGGCTGTCGACGACCTGCAGCTGACTCCGTGGCGCAGCGTCGTGGTGCCCGACCTGCCGGACGCGTCGGCCGCCGGTGTCCTCTCGGCGGCCGGGCTGGTCCTCGAGCCCGGCAGCCCCTGGTTGCGGGTCACCGCCTGCGCCGGGCGTCCGGGGTGCGCGAAGTCGCTGGCCGACGTGCGCGGCGACGTCGTCCGTGCGGTGGCCTCCGGATCGCTCTCGGCGGAGGGCGCGCGGCAGCACTGGGTGGGTTGCGAGCGGCGCTGCGGCCGTCCGTCCGGCGAGGTCGTCGACGTGATCGCCACGGGGTCGGGCTACCGGATCGGCTGACCCGTCACCTCCGCCAGAACAGGTGGTGGGTCACGCCGCTCGGGCTCGGCACGACGTCGACGTGGTAGCGGTCGCGCAGTTCGTCGGGTGACTCCCAGAGCCGCGTGCCCGCGCCGAGCTCCAGCGGCGCGACCGCCACGTGCAGGGTGTCGACCAGGTCGGCGTCCAGGAACTCGCGGACGACGGTGGCCCCGCCACCGAGCCGGACGTCCTTGCCCTGCGCTGCCTGCCGCGCCTGCTCCAGCACGTCGGCCGGCTCGCCGCCGACGAAGTGGAACGTCGTGTCGGAGAGCGTGAACGACGGGCGCTCGTGGTGGGTCATGACGAAGACGGGTGTGTGGAAGGGCGGCTCGTCGCCCCACCACCCCGTCCACTCGTGGTCCTGCCACGGGCCGCGCTGGGGCCCGAACTTGTTGCGGCCCATGATCTCGGCGCCGATGCCGTGCGAGAAGTCGCGGATGAAGTAGTCGTCCAAGCCGCGGCTGCCGCCGGGGGCGGAACGGTTGGGGAAGCTGGCCGTGGCCAGCGCCCATGCCATCAGCTCCTGCGGGTCGGCGTGCCCGAACGGCCGCTCCAGGGTCTGGCCCTCGCCCGCACCGAACCCGTCGCGCGAGACGGTGAAGTTCTGGACTCTCAGCAGCTGCGGCACGGGGCTCCTTCGATGGTGGTCGACGACGGATCCGACCGTCGCCGCCGGCGGAACTCATCGGTGCGCCGGTGAGTGCGGAGGTGCCTTCCTATCGAGGTCACCGCCCCTCGACAAGGCCTGGCAGCAAGCTGTGGACAGGACGCTGACCTGGGGATTCCTCCTGCGCGGGAGGTTGATCGGCGGTAGTCTTCGAACAAGTGATCGAAGAGGTGGGAGGTGTCGTGCGGGAGCTGCTGCAGGCGCTGCTGGACGCCGTGGACACCTGCCCGCGCGGGGACCTCGTGACCGCCGATCAGGTGCTGGACCGGACCGCGCTGCTGGTGGCGGTGCGCAACGCCGTCGACGCCGAACTGGCCACCACCGTCCGCAAGGGCGAGAACGGGCAGGCGCCCGAACGGGACGGGCTGGTGTCGATGCGGTCGTGGCTGCGCGGGCACCTGCGGCTCTCGGCCCGGGAGGCGGCCCGGCTGGTGGGCAACGGCCGAGCGCTCGAGCAGCTGCCGGCGGTGGCGGCGGTGGCCGCGGCCGGCGCGGTGACCGCCGAGCAGGTGGCCGTGCTCGCTCCCGTCGCCGCCGTCGAGGTGCAGGCCGAGGCGGTCGGCCAGGGCATCGACCTGGCCGAGGTGGACCGGACGCTGGCCGACGTCGCGAGCACCCAGCCGCACGCCGCCCTGAGCAGGGTGGTGCGGCACGTCCTGTCCCGGCTGGACCCCGACGGCGCCGAGCCCGACCCGACCGAGGGCCGGCTGCTGTCGATCGCCCGCCACGACGACGGCAGTGTCAGCGGCCGGTTCGAGCTCGACGCGGTCGGCGGCGAGAAGTTCTGCGCCGCCCTGGAATCGATCGTGCAGGCCGACCGGCCGGCCGGTGATCTGCGCACCCGTGCCCAGCAGCAGGGGGACGCGCTGGTGCAGCTGGCCGACACCGCCCTGGCCGCCGGCGGTTTGCCGGTGCTGCGCACGGTGAAGCCGCACGTCGTGGTCACCATCCCGCTCGCCGATCTGGCCGACCCTTCGACCGGACCGGCCGCCGCCACCACCGGGTTCGGCGCCACCATCTCCGCCGCCCGCGCCCGCTGGCTGGCCTGCGACGGGTCGATCAGCCGCATCGTGATCGGCCCGGAAGACCAGCCGCTCGAACTCGGCCGCACCAAACGGGTCGTCCCGCCCCATCTGCGCCGCGCCGTCGAGCACCGCGACCGGACCTGCGTGTTCACCGGCTGCGACGCCCCGTCCCACTGGTGCGACGTCCACCACCTGGTCCACTGGATCCACGGCGGCGACACCGACCTCGACAACAGCGCCCTGTTGTGCGAGCGCCACCACACCAAGGTCCACCACGGGTTCTCGGTCGAACGACAACCCGACGGCCGATGGCGCACCTGGCGACCCGACGGCACCGAGATCCTGATCGGCACAACGCTGCTTGTCTGACGCGGGCGGCGAAAGGCGTTCCGCCGCCCGCCTGCCGCTGCCATCCTCTGCGGCACGTCGTCGAGGCGGTGGGTGCCCGCCTCCACAGGAGGCCGGGCATGGGCTCGCCACGCCGTTCCACTCAGGCCCGACGGGCGCTTCCCCTGCTCGCGGCGGCAGCTGTCGCGGCCGGCCTCCTGCAAGCATGCGGAGGCGAAGGTGAGGACTCCGGCGCGTCGTCCACGTCAGGCGCGGCGAGTTCCACGTCCGCGGCACCGCTGCCCGAGGCCGAGGATGTCGCCTCGCTCGGCGCGCTGACCATCGAGGCCCGACCTTTCCCCGATTTCATGCTCGCCGTCGACGGAACCGTGTGGGTCTCCGGGGTCGAGCCCGGCATCGTCGGCTACGACGCCGCCACCGGGGAGGTGCGCGCCCAGGTACCCACGGCGGAGGTGCCGCTGGCGATGGAGCAGGGCTTCGGGTCGGTGTGGGCCGGCGAGGGAACCGGCGACCTGTTCGCCACGCTCGTCCGGATCGACCCCGCTTCCGGCACGGTCACCGCCCGCATACCGCTGCCGGAGCCGGGGATCCGGGTCGAGTCGTCGCTGGCGGTCACCGAGGACGCGGTGTGGGCGCTGATCGACGGCGAGGGCGGCGACCGCCTGCTGGTCGCCGTCGACCCCCTCACCGGCACGGTGCGCGACACCTTCCCCGCGCCCGAGGCCGCCGAGGCACTGCGCGGCGGCTTCGGCTCCCTCTGGGTGGCCACCTCGCAGCAATCGGTGGTGCGGGTTGACCCGGCCGACGGCAGCACGCAGGCGACGGTGGAGACGGGCTTCGGCTCCCGCTTCATGGCGGTCGGGGACGACGCCGTCTGGGTGATGAACCAGGACGACGGCACGGTCTCCCGTGTCGACCCCGAGACCGACGAGGTCGCGGCGACCATCCAGGTCTCCGACGGTCGCATCCCCGGTGGCGACATCGCGTTCGGCGACGGAGCCGTGTGGGTGCGCACGGAGAGCGAGCTGGCCACCGCGGTGGATCCGGGCACCGACGAGGTCGTACGGGTTCTCGGTCCCGCGGCCGGCAGCGGGAGCATCGCGGTGACCGACGGCGCTGTCTGGCTGACCGCGCACGACGCCTTCGTCGTCCAGCGGGTGCCGACCGGCTGACCGGCGAGACGTAGCCTCGCCCCCGCACCGCGCTCCTGCGCCACCACCGAGCCGACGGGGACCCGCTCAGCCGATGTACGAGTACGAGAAGGACGGCGCCGAGATCTACCGGCAGTCGTTCGCCACCATCCGCGCCGAGGCGGACCTCACCGGGCTGCCCGAGGACGTCGCCCGGGTCGCGGTCCGGATGATCCACGCCTGCGGGCAGGTCGACCTGGTGCAGGACCTCGCCTTCTCCCCCGCCGTCGTCGAGCGGGCACGTCAGGCTCTCGACGCCGGCGCTCCGGTGCTCTGCGACGCCGAGATGGTCGCCTCCGGCGTGACCCGGCGCCGGCTGCCCAAGGACAACGACGTCGTCTGCACCCTGAACGACCCCCGCACCCCGTCGCTCGCGGCCGAGCTGGGCACCACGCGGACCGCGGCCGCGCTGGAGCTGTGGCGCGACCGGCTCGAGGGCGCCGTCGTCGCCATCGGCAACGCCCCGACCGCCCTGTTCCACCTGCTGGAGATGGTCGCCGCGGGCGCGCCCCGGCCCGCCGCGGTGCTCGGCGTCCCGGTCGGCTTCATCGGCGCCGCGGAGTCCAAGGACGCCCTCGCCGCGTCCGACCTCGACTTCCTCGTCGTCCGCGGCCGCCGCGGGGGTAGCGCGATGACCGCCGCCGCGGTCAACGCGATCGCGAGCGACGTCGAATGACCGGACGTCTCTACGGGGTGGGCCTCGGGCCCGGCGACCCGGAACTCGTCACGGTCAAGGCCGCCCGGCTGATCGGCGCGGCCGACGTCGTCGCCTTCCACGCCGCCCGGCACGGGCGCTCGGTCGCCCGCGGCCTCGCGGAGCCCTACCTGCGCGAGGGCCAGATCGAGGAGCTCCTCGTCTACCCGGTCACCACCGAGACCACCGACCACCCCGGTGGCTACCAGGGCGCCATCGACGAGTTCTACGAGGCGGCCGCCGCCCGGCTGGCCGCCCACCTCGACGCCGGACGCGACGTCGTCGTCCTGGCCGAGGGCGACCCGTTCTTCTACGGCTCGTACATGCACATGCACAAGCGGCTGGCGCACCGGTACCCGACCGAGGTGGTCCCGGGCGTGACCAGCGTCAGCGGCGCGGCGGCCGCGGTCGGCCGTCCGCTGGTCGAGCGCGACGAGGTGCTCACCGTCCTGCCCGGCACGCTCGGCGCCGACGAGCTCGCGGAGTGGCTGTCGACGACGGACTCCGCGGCGGTCATGAAGCTCGGCCGCACCTTCCCCGAGGTGCGCGAGGCCTTCGACCGGGCCGGCGTCCTCGACCGCGCCCTCTACGTCGAGCGGGCCACCACCGACCGCCAGCGCACCCTGCCGCTGGCCGACGTCGACCCGGCGAGCGTTCCCTACTTCTCGCTCGCCCTGCTGCCCAGCCCGCTCACCGGCGACATGCCCGTGCCCGAGCGACCGGCGGCCGAGGAGCAGCACCCCGGCGAGGTCGTCGTGGTCGGCCTCGGCCCCGGGTCACGGAGCTGGACGACGCCCGAGGCCGCGGCCGCGCTCGATGCGGCGGACGACCTCGTCGGCTACGGCCCCTACCTCGACCGGGTCGCGGCCAACCCGCGCCAGGTGCGCCACCCCAGCGACAACCGGGTCGAGGCCGAGCGCGCCGCGCACGCGCTGGAGCTGGCCCGCTCCGGGCGCCGGGTCGCCGTCGTCTCCAGCGGCGACCCCGGCGTCTTCGCCATGGCCGCCGCGGCGCTCGAGGTCGCCGGCCGGCCCGAGTTCGCCGACGTCCCGGTCCGCGTCGTCCCCGGGCTGACCGCCGCCCAGGCGGTGGCCGCCAAGGTGGGGGCGCCGCTGGGCCACGACTTCTGCGTGATGTCGCTGTCCGACGTCCTCAAGCCGTGGGACGTCGTCGTCGACCGGCTGCGGCACGCCGCCGCGGCCGACCTGGTGATCGCCCTCTACAACCCGCGCTCGAAGCACCGGCCGCACCAGCTCGGCGAGGCGCAGAAGGTGCTGCTGGAGACCCGGTCGGCCGACACCGTGGTGGTCGTCGGCCGGGACGTCGGCGGGCTCGAGGAACAGCTCACCGTCACGACTCTGGCCGAGCTCGACCCCGAGACCGTCGACATGCGCTGCCTGCTGATCATCGGGTCCTCGCGCACCCGGGTCAGCGCGGGCGGCGCTGTCTACACCCCGCGGACCTACCCGGGCTGAGCCCGCAGCCAGGCCAGCGCGTCCTCGACGGTCTCGACCACCGTCATGCCGGGCGGCAGCGGAGGGCGGCGCACCATCACGACCGGGATCCCGAGCTGCCGTGCCGCGGTCAGCTTGGCCTCGGTGAGGTGCCCGCCGGAGTCCTTGGTGACGACGACGTCGACTGCGTGCGCCCGCATCAGCGCCAGCTCGTCCTCGACGCTGAACGGCCCCCGCTCGAGCACGACCGTGGTGCGCCGGGGCAGCGGCGGCTCGGGCGGGTCGACCGCGCGGACCAGCACCTCCTGCGTCAGGCCGGCGAAGGCGCCCAGCCCGGTCCGGCCGGTGGTGACGAACACGTGCGCGAAGCCGGCGACGGCCTCGGCGGCCTCCTCCAGCGAGCCGACCCGGCGCCAGTCGTCCCCCGGCTGCTCACGCCAGCCCGGCCGCTGCAGGCGCAGGTGCGGGGTGCCGGTCCCGGTGGCCGCCCGCGCAGCGTGCTCGGTCATCTCCCGGGCGAAGGGGTGCGTGGCGTCGACCAGCGCCCGCACCGGGTTGTCCCGCAGCCAGGCCGCCAGGCCCTCGGTCCCGCCGAACCCGCCGATGCGCACCTCGCCCGGCGGCAGCACCGGATCGGCGGTGCGCCCGGCCAGCGAGCTGAGGACGTCGACGCCCTCGGCGGCGAGCGCCTCCGCCAAACGTCGCGCCTCCCCCGTGCCGCCCAGCAGCAGCACCCGGCCGGTCACAGCACGCGCCCGTGCATGCTGATCACGTGAGCAGGGACGGCGGCACGGGGCTGCGCTACGGGTGGACGACGGGCGCCTGCGCGACCGCGGCCACCACCGCGGCCTACACGGCGCTGCTCACCGGCGAGTTCCCCGACCCGGTGACCATCGACCTCCCGAACGACAAGCACCCGTCCTTCGCGCTGGCCACGGAGCTGCTCGAGGACGGCGCCGCCACCGTCGGCATCGTCAAGGACGCCGGCGACGACCCCGACGTCACCCACGGCGCGCTGGTCTCGGCGCGGGTGACCCCCGGCGAGCCGGGCACTGGCGTGACCTTCCGCGCCGGCGAGGGCGTCGGCACGGTCACGAAGCCCGGGCTGCCGCTGCCGGTCGGCGAACCCGCGATCAACCCGATGCCCCGGCAGTTCGTGCGCGAGCACGTCGCCGCGGTCGCCGCCCGCCACGGCGGCACCGGCGACGTCGTCGTCGAGATCTCCGTCGAGCACGGCCAGGAGCTGGCGCGCAAGACCTGGAACCCGCGGCTGGGCATCCTGGGCGGGCTCTCGATCCTGGGCACCACCGGCGTCGTCGTCCCGTACTCGTGCTCGTCGTGGATCGACTCGATCCGCCGCGGCATCGACGTCGCCCGCGCCGCCGGCCACCAGCACGTCGCCGGCTGCACCGGCAGCACGAGCGAGCGGGTCGTCACCGAGCTGTACGGCCTGCCCGAGGACGCGCTCCTCGACATGGGCGACTTCGCGGGCGCCGTCCTCAAGTACCTCCGCCGGCACCCGGTCCCCCGGCTGACGATCGCCGGCGGCATCGGCAAGCTCGCCAAGCTCGCCGACGGTCACCTCGACCTGCACTCGGGCCGTTCCCAGGTCTCGACGGAGTCGCTGGCCGCGCGCGTCCGGGAGGCCGGCGGCTCCCCCGAGCTGGTCGACGGCGTGCGGCACGCCAACACCGCGCTCGACGCGCTCCAGCAGTGCCAGGCCGAGGGCCTCCCGCTCGGCGACCTCGTGGCGGCCGGGGCGCGGGAGACCGCGCTCGGCGTGCTGCTCGGCGCCCCGGTCGAGGTGGACGTCGTCGTCATCGACCGCGGCGGGACGGTGGTCGGGCGGGCCTAGCCGCGGCATCGACTCGTCGAGTAGAGGTGGCTGTCCGGGAACTGGCCCGCGGTCAGCACCGCGCCCACGATCACCACCGCCGTCCGCTTCACCCCGGCCACCTCAACCTGCGCCGCGATGTCGGCCAGCGTCCCACGCAGGATCAGCTCGTCGTCCCGGCTGGCGCGCGCCACCACGGCGACCGGGCAGTCGGCCCCGTAGTGGGGCAGCAGCTCGGGCAC
Organism: Blastococcus sp. SYSU D00922; assembly: GCF_054050495.1. Taxonomy (NCBI): domain Bacteria; kingdom Bacillati; phylum Actinomycetota; class Actinomycetes; order Geodermatophilales; family Geodermatophilaceae; genus Blastococcus; species Blastococcus sp. SYSU D00922. The sequence continues at coordinate 33,567 of NZ_JBJGZL010000012.1, read as the reverse complement.
GAGTTCGGCGATCCGCTGGACGGCGAGGTGCAGGACCAGCGTCGCGCGCGAGGCGCCCAGGGTGGCGAGGTCCTCCCCCGGCGGCATCGGCGTGGAGCGGGCAGACGTCCGGGTGAGGATCACCGTCTGGCCCACCCCCGGCACGGTCAGCTCGCGCTTGAGGGAGGCGGCCGCGGCGGCGAACGCCGGCACGCCCGGGACGACGTCGTAGGGCACGCCCAGCGCGTCGAGGCGGCGCATCTGCTCGGCCATCGCGCTGTAGACCGACGGGTCACCCGAGTGCAGCCGGGCCACGTCGAGGCCGGCCTCGTGCGCGGCGCGCAGCTCGGCGGTGATCTGGTCGAGGTCGAGGTCCGCGGTGTCCACCAGCCGCGCCCCCGACGGGGCGGTGTCGAGCAGCTCCCGAGGCACCAGCGCCCCCGCGTACAGGCACACCGGCGCGCTCGCGATGATCCGCGCCGCCCGGACGGTGATCAGGTCCGCGGCGCCGGGCCCCGCGCCGATGAAGTGCACGGTCACGGCTTGCTCACGCTCCAGATCGTCACCGGCATCGCCGGCTTCCAGCCGGTGAACCGGCCCACGGGTTCGGCGTGCTGCACGCCGATCCGCACCAGGCCACCACCGACCCGGGCGAACCACGCGGCCAGCACGGCTTCGCTCTCCACCGTCACCGCGTTGGCCACCAGCCGGCCACCGGACGGCAACGCGTCCCAGCACGCCTCGACCAGCCCCGGCGCCGTCACCCCGCCGCCGACGAAGACGGCGTCGGGTGCGGGCAGCCCCGCCAGGGCCTCGGGCGCGCGCCCGGTCACGACCTGCAGGTGCGGGACGCCGAGCCGCTGCGCGTTGCGGCCGATCCGCGCGGCCCGCTCCGGCGAGGACTCCACCGCCACCGCGCGCGACGCCGGGTGCACCCGCATCCACTCGATGCCGATCGAGCCGGCGCCCGCCCCGACGTCCCAGAGCAGCCCGCCGGGCACCGGCGCGAGCCGGGCGAGCGTCACCGCCCGGACGTCGGACTTCGTGAGCTGCCCGTCGTTCTCGTACGCGTCGTCGGGCAGCCCCGGCGTCGTCGGCAGCGGCGCCGTCCCGGGGTCGGCGGCGCACTCGACGGCGGTCACGGCGAGGACGGGCGACGCCCCCGACCAGGCCGCCGCGGTCCCGGGGGCCACCGACTCGTCTGGGCCGCCGAGGTCGCCCAGCACGGTGAGCCCGCTGGCGCCGAAGCCCCGCGCGGTGAGCAGGGCGGCGACCTGCGCCGGGGTCCCGCCGTCCGACCCGAGCACCAGCAGCCGGCGGCCGGGCTGCACGTGCGGGTGCAGCAGCTCGACGGGACGGCCGACGAGGGTCACCACCGTCGTGTCCTCCACCGCCCAGCCCATCCGGGCGCAGGCCAGCGACACCGACGACGGCGCCGGCAGCACCCGCACCCGGTCGGCGCCCAGGAGCCGGGTCAGGGTCGTGCCGATGCCCGACAGCATCGGGTCACCGCTGGCCAGCACCACGGCCGAGCGGCCGGCGAACCGCTCGACGAGCCCGGGCAGCGCCTCGCTCAGCGGGGACGGCCAGGGCACCCGCTCGGCACCGACGGAGCCGGGCACCAGGGCCAGCTGGCGGGCGCTGCCGAGCAGCACCTCCGCCCGCTCGACCTCGGCTCGGGAGGCCGGTGCGAGCCCGTCCCAGCCGTCGGCACCGATGCCGACGACGACGAGCGGCGTCGGGCGGTCGGCGGGCACGGGCGCCGATCCTAGGGAGGCGCTCCGACGGCGGTCGGCATCATGTCCGCCGTGGGCACCAGCGGAACCCGGGGCGCGTTGCTCGTCGCCGGCACGACGTCCGACGCCGGCAAGTCGGTCGTGACGGCCGGCATCTGCCGCTGGCTGGTGCGCCAGGGCGTCTCCGTGGCGCCGTTCAAGGCGCAGAACATGAGCAACAACTCGATGGTCACCGCCGACGGCGCGGAGATCGGCCGGGCGCAGGTCATGCAGGCCGCCGCCGCCCGCGTCGAGCCCGAGGCCGCGATGAACCCGGTGCTGCTCAAGCCGGGCGGGGACGACGCCAGCCAGGTCGTCGTCATGGGCCGACCGGTCGCCGACGTCACGGCGCTCTCGTACCGCCCGATGAAGGCCGCCCTGCTCGACCAGGTGCTGTCCTGCCTGGCCGACCTGCGGTCCCGGTTCGACGTCGTCGTCTGCGAGGGGGCCGGCTCCCCCACCGAGATCAACCTGCGCGCCGACGACATCGCCAACATGGGGCTGGCCACCGCCGCCGACCTGCCGGTGCTCGTCGTCGGCGACATCGACCGGGGCGGCGTCTTCCCGGCGCTCTACGGCACGGTCGCGCTCATGCCGCCGGCCGACCAGCGGCTGGTCGCGGGCTTCCTGGTCAACAAGTTCCGCGGCGACGTCCGGCTGCTCCGCCCGGGCCTGGTCGAGCTGGAGCGGCTCACCGGTCGGCCCACCCTCGGCGTCCTGCCGTGGCTCCCCGGCGCGGCCCTCGACGTGGAGGACTCGCTGAACGTCCCCGCGGCGTCGTCGGGCGGGGACCCGCACGGCGACGAGGTCCTGCGGGTCTCGGTCGCCCGGCTCCCCCGGCTGTCCAACTTCACCGACCTCGACGCGCTGGCGGCCGAGCCCGGCGTCCTGGTCCGCTACGCCACCCGTCCGGAAGAGCTCGGCGACGCCGACCTGGTGGTGCTGCCCGGCACGCGCGCCACGGTCGCCGACCTCGGCTGGCTGCGCGAGACCGGCATGGCCGACGCCGTCGCCCGGCACGCCGCCGGGGGCCGCCCGGTGCTCGGCATCTGCGGCGGCCACCAGATGCTGGCCCGCACCATCACCGACGACGTCGAGTCGCGGGCCGGCACCGTGCCGGGGCTCGGCCTGCTGCCCGCCGACGTGCGCTTCGCGCCGGAAAAGACCCTCGGCCGCCCGGTCGGCACCGCGCTGGGGCAACCGGTGCACGGCTACGAGATCCACCACGGGATCGTCGCGGTCGACGACGCCGCGCAGCCGTTCCTGGACGGCGCCCGGGCCGGCTCGGTGTTCGGGACCACCTGGCACGGCGCGCTGGAGAACGACGGCTTCCGGCGGGCCTTCCTCGCCGAGGTCGCGGCCATCGCGGGCCGCCGGTTCGTCCCCGCCCCCGGCACGGAGTTCGCCGCCGTGCGCGAGCAGCGGCTCGACCGGCTGGGCGACCTGATCGCCGAGCACGCCGACACCGACGCGTTGTGGCGGCTGATCGAGGGCGGCGCGCCCGCGGGGCTCCCGCTCCTGCCACCGGGTTCCGCGGCCCGCTGACCGGGGGGCTGTCGGCGCCGGAACCGGCTGTGGTCTGATGACCGCGCCACACGCGACGGCAGTGGAGGAAGCCCGGTGAGAATCCGGCGCGGTCCCGCCACTGTGAGCCGGCCTTGCCGGTGAGTCAGGAACTCCCGCCGTCGCGCTCCTGCCACCTCCGGGCGTGGACACCCGGGGAGAGGACGCGTGACCCGTGCGCCGTATCCGCGCATGAACTTCCCCTTCGGCGCCGTCGTCGGCATGGACGACATGCGGCTGGCCCTGGTGCTCAACGCCGTCTCCCCGGCGGTCGGCGGCGTGCTGGTGCGCGGCGAGAAGGGCACCGCCAAGTCGACGGCGGTGCGCGCGCTCGCCGCCGTCCTGCCCCCGGTCGACGTCGTCGCCGGCTGTCGCTTCGCCTGCGACCCGGCCGCTCCTGACCCGGCCTGCCCCGACGGCCCGCACGACGCCGGCGCACCCGGCACGACCCGGCCGGCGCGGCTGGTCGAGCTGCCCGTCGGCGCCTCGGAGGACCGCGTCGTCGGTTCGCTGGACCTGGAGCGGGCGCTCACCGAGGGCGTGAAGGCTTTCGAGCCCGGCCTGCTCGCCGCCGCCCACCGCGGCGTGCTCTACGTCGACGAGGTCAACCTGCTGCACGACCACCTGGTCGACCTGCTGCTCGACGCCGCAGCGATGGGCACCGCCTACGTCGAGCGCGAGGGGGTGTCGGTCCGCCACGCCGCGCGGTTCCTCCTGGTCGGGACGATGAACCCCGAGGAGGGCGAGCTCCGGCCGCAGCTGCTCGACCGGTTCGGGCTGACCGTCGAAGTCGCCGCGCCCCGCGACCCGGACCTGCGCGCCGAGGTCGTCCGCCGGCGCTTCGCCTTCGACGCCGACCCCGCCGGGTTCGCCGCGCAGTGGGCCGCCGAGGAGTCGGCGCTGTCCGAGCGCATCGCCGCCGCCAGGGCGCGGCTGCCGCACGTCGTCCTCTCCGACGACGCGCTGCGCCAGGTCACCGCCGTCTGCGCCGCTTTCGACGTCGACGGCCTGCGCGCCGACCTGGTCACCGCCCGCGCCGCCCTCGCCCACGCCGCCTGGTGCGGCCACGACGAGGTGACCGAGGACGACGTCCGGGTCGCCGCCCGGCTGGCCCTCCCCCACCGCCGTCGCCGGAACCCGTTCGACGCCCCCGGGCTGGACGACGAGACGCTGGACCAGGCGCTCTCCGACGCCCGCCCCGACGACCCGACCGACCCCGACGACGACGGCCCGGACGACGACGGCCCCGGCACCGGTTCCCCTGAGGGCCGAAGTGGCCACAATGGCCCCCAGGACGGCGGGGGTGAGCCCACGACGGCGCCTCGAGGTGAGGGCGGCGGGCACGCCGAGGCCTCGTCCGCGCCGGACCGCGCGGCGGCCGCGCCGACCGACCCCTTCCGCACCCGCCGGCTCCAGGTCCCCGGCATCGGCGCGGGCGCCTCCGGCCGCCGGTCCCGGGCCCGCAGCGAGCGCGGCCGGGTCGTCGGGTCGGTCCGCCCGTCGGGCACCGTCACCAAGCTGCACCTCACCGGCACGGTGCTGGCCGCCGCGCCGCACCAGGTGGCCCGCGGGCGCACCGGCCCCGGCCTGCACATCGCCCGGGAGGACCTGCGCCAGTCGACGCTCGAGGGCCGCGAGGGCAACCTGGTCCTGTTCGTCGTCGACGCCAGCGGGTCGATGGGCTCGCGCTCACGCATGGGCGCGGTGAAGGGCGCCGTCCTCTCGTTGCTGCTCGACGCCTACCAGCGGCGGGACAAGGTCGGGCTGATCACCTTCCGCGGCGCGGACGCCGAGCTCGCGCTGCCGCCGACCTGGTCGGTGGAGGCTGCCGCCGCCCGCCTGACCGACCTACCGACCGGCGGCCGCACGCCGCTGGCCGCCGGGCTGCTGCGGGCGCACGAGGTCCTGCGCGTCGAGCGGGTCCGCGACCCGCAGCGGCGGCCGCTGCTGGTCGTCGTCACCGACGGCCGGGCGACCGGGGCTCGGGGCGGCGGTTCTCTCGCCGACGCGCACGCCGCGGCCGGGCTGCTCGCCGCGAGCGGCACGGCGGCCGTCGTCGTCGACTGCGAGTCCGGGCCGGTGCGGCTGGGCCTGGCGGCCACGCTGGGCGCGCACCTCGGCGCGGAGACGCTGCGGCTGGAGGAGCTGGCCGCCGACTCGCTGGCGGCCACGGTCCGCTCCGCGCGACGGGCGGCCTGATGCCGCAGGGACAGGTCACCGCCGTCCCGGACGACGGGCTCACCACGCGCCAGCGCCGCAACCGCCCGCTGCTCGCCGTGCACACCGGCGAGATGAAGGGCAAGTCCACCGCCGCCTTCGGCATGGCCATGCGCGCCTGGAACCAGGGCTGGTCGATCGCGGTCTACCAGTTCGTCAAGAGCGCCAAGTGGAAGGTCGGCGAGGAGAACGCGCTGACCGCGCTGGGCCGGCTGCACGAGCAGACCGGCGAGGGCGGACCCGTGGTCTGGCACAAGATGGGCTCGGGCTGGAGCTGGTCGCGCCGGCAGGGCACCGACGTCGACCACGCCGCCGACGCCGCGGAGGGCTGGGCGCAGATCAAGCGCGACCTCGCCGCCGAGGCGCACCGCTTCTACGTCCTCGACGAGTTCACCTACCCGGTGAAGTGGGGCTGGGTGGACGTCGACGACGTGGTCGAGACGCTGGTGGGCCGGCCCGGCAGCCAGCACGTCGTGATCACCGGACGCGACGCCCACCCCCGGCTCGTCGAGGCCGCCGACCTGGTCGTCGAGATGACCAAGGTGAAGCACCCGATGGACGCCGGTCAGAAGGGCCAGCGGGGGATCGAGTGGTGACCCTCCCGCGCATCGTGGTCGCCGCGCCCTCGAGCAACGCGGGCAAGACCTCGGTCGCGACCGGCCTGATCGCCGCGCTCACCCGCCGCGGGTTGACCGTCTCCCCGCACAAGGTCGGCCCCGACTACATCGACCCCGGCTACCACGGCCTCGCCGCCGGGCGTCCCGGCCGCAACCTCGACCCGTGGCTGGCCGGCGAGGAGCGGGTCGCGCCGCTCTTCCTGCACGGGGCGCGGGGTGCGGACCTGGCGGTCGTCGAGGGCGTGATGGGCCTGTTCGACGGCGCCACGCACCCCTCGGTCGAGCCGGGCTTCGCCTCGACCGCGCACGTCGCCGCACTGCTCCGAGCGCCCGTGGTCCTGGTCGTCGACGCTTCGTCGCAGGCCCGGTCCGTGGCGGCGCTGGTGCACGGCTTCGCCACCTTCGACCCGTCCGTCCGGCTGGGCGGGGTGGTGCTCAACCGGGTCGGCACCGACCGGCACGAGGCGATCCTGCGCGAGGCGCTGGGTGCGGCCGGGGTGCCCGTCCTCGGCGCGATCCGCCGGCTCGACCAGCTGCACACGCCGTCCCGCCACCTGGGGCTGGTCCCGGCGGCCGAGCGCTCGGCCGAGGCGGTCGCGACCGTCGAGCGGCTGGCGCACGTCGTCGCCGACGGGGTCGACCTCGACGCCGTCCTCGCCCTCGCCCGCTCCGCTCCCCCGCTGTCCGCGACCCCGTGGGACCCCTCGGCCAAGGTGGCGGCGGTGCCCGGCCGTCCGCGGATCGCCGTCGCCGGGGGGCCGGCGTTCACCTTCGGCTACGCCGAGAACGCCGAGCTGCTCGAGGCGGCCGGCGCGGAGGTCGTGACGGTCGACCCGCTCCGCGACGAGGCGCTCCCGGAGGGGACGGCGGCACTGGTCGTCGGCGGCGGCTTCCCCGAGGTCTACGCCGCCGAGCTGTCGGCCAACGAACCCCTGCGCGCCGACGTCGCCGCGCTCGCCGCGCGCGGCGCGCCGATCGCCGCGGAGTGCGCGGGGCTGCTGTACCTCGCCCGCGAGCTCGACGGCGTCCCGATGTGCGGCGTGCTCGACGTCCGCACCGCCATGACGCCGAGGCTGACGCTGGGCTACCGCGCGGCGGTGGCGCCGGCCGACTCCGTCCTCGCCGAGGCCGGGAGCCGGGTGCGGGGGCACGAGTTCCACCGCACGCACGCCGAGCCGGGTGCCGGGGCGACGCCCGCCTGGCAGTGGTCGAGCGCCGGACCCGAGGGCTTCGTCGCGGGCGGGGTCCACGCCTCCTACCTGCACCTGCACTGGGCCGGATCGCCGGGGATGGCCTCCCGGCTCGTGGCCGCCGCGGCGCGGCTCCCGGAGGGGGTGCGGCATGCACATCGCTGAGGGGTTCCTGCCGGCGCCGCACGCCGTGGGCTGGACGCTGGCCGCCGCGCCGTTCGTCGTCCACGGCGCCCGCGCGGTGGTCAAGGAGGTGAGGGAGAACCCCGACTCGACGCTGCTCCTCGGGGCGGCCGGAGCGTTCACCTTCGTGCTCAGCGCGATCAAGCTGCCCTCCGTCACGGGCAGCTCGAGCCACCCGACCGGCACCGGGGCCGGCGCGATCCTGTTCCGGCCACCGGTCATGGCGCTGCTGGGCACCGTCGTGCTGCTGTTCCAGGCGCTGCTGCTCGCCCACGGTGGGCTGACCACCCTGGGCGCCAACGCGTTCGCGTTCGCCGTCGTCGGACCCTGGGCCGGCTACGGCGCCTACCGGCTCACCCGGGCCCTCGGTGGCGGGCTGCTGGCCGGCGTCTTCGCCGGGATGCTGCTCGCCGACCTCGCCACCTACGTGACGACGTCCCTGCAGCTGGCGCTCGCCTTCCCCGACGCGAGCACCGGGCTGGCCGGTGCCGCGGCCAAGTTCCTCGGCGTCTTCGCCGTCACCCAGATCCCGCTGGCCATCGGCGAGGGGCTGCTCGGCGTCCTGCTCTTCCGGGTGCTCACCGTCAACGCCCGACCCGAGCTGGAGCGCCTGGGGCTGCTCGAGCCCGCTCCTGCCGGGGGTGCCGCGTGAACCGGCGGGTCGTGGTGAACGTGCTGCTGGTCGTCGCCGTCGTCGCGCTGTTCGCCGTCCCCCTGCTCGTCGACGGCGGCACCTCCGAGTACGGCGGCACCGACGCCGCCGTCACCGAGGAGCTGGAGGCCGACGGCTACACGCCGTGGTTCGAGTCGGTCTTCAGCCCCGCCGGCGAGGTCGAGTCGGGGCTGTTCGCGCTGCAGGCGGCCGTCGGCGGCGGGGTGCTGGGCTACGTCCTCGGGCGGTTGCGCGGGCGGCGGCTCGCGCAGGACCGGGATCCGTCACCGTGACGGGGCTGGCCGTGGACGACGCCGCGTGGGCGAGCGCCTGGCGGCGCCGCTCCCCCGGCGACAAGCTGCTGCTCTGCGGCGGCCTCGTGGTGTGCGCGCTGCTGCTCCCCGCGTGGCCCGGCAGCCTGCTCGTCGGGGCGACCGCGGTCGGGCTGGCGCTCGGTCCCGCCCGCGTACCTGCCCGGACGTTCCTCCGGGCCGTGCGGCTGCCGGCTGCCTTCGTCGCCGTCGGGGCGCTGACCGCCGTCGTCTCGGTGTCCGGCGGCGGCCTGGGCTGGGCGCCCGACGCCGCGGCGCGCGCCGGGTCGCTGGCCGGCCACTCGCTCGCCGGCGGTGCCGCGGTCCTGCTGCTGGCGACGACGACGCCGATGTCGGACCTGCTTCCCGCGCTGCGCCGGCTCCGGGTGCCGGCCGCGGTCGTCGAGGTCGCCGCCGTCGTCTACCGGCTGCTGTTCGTGCTGCTGGAGAGCCTGCGCACCATCCGCGAGGCGCAGACCGCCCGGATGGGCCACTCGTCGCTGCGCCGCTCGTACCGCTCGTCCGGGCTGCTGGCCGCCGCCGTGCTCACCCGCTCCTGGGACCGCGCCCGCCGGATGCAGGAAGGCCTCGCCGGCCGGGGCATGGAGACCGGCCTGCGCGTCCTGCCGGAGGTGCTGCCGTCGTCCCGGGCGTTCCTCGCCTCCTCGGTCGCCGGGCTGGCCGCCCTCACCGCCACGAGCCTGGCGATCGCATGAGCCACCGGACGCTGACCGCCGACGGCCTCGTCGCCGGCTACGAGCGGGGCCGCCCCGTCCTGGACGGCGCCTCGCTCGCCGTCCCCGCCGGGCGCCGACTGGCCGTGCTCGGCGCCAACGGGTCCGGAAAGACCACCCTGCTGCGCTGCCTCTCCGGCGCCCTGCGTCCCTCCGCCGGGGCGGTGCTGCTGGACGGCCTGCCGCTGGTCCACTCCCGCGCCGGGCTGCGCGCGCACCGGCAGGAGGTGCAGCTGGTGCTGCAGGACCCCGACGACCAGCTGTTCAGCGCGTCCGTCGCGCAGGACGTCTCGTTCGGCCCGCTCAACCTGGGGCTCCCCGAGGACGACGTCCGGGCGCGGGTGGCCGAGGCGCTGGACCTGCTGGCCGTCGACGCCCTCGCCGGCCGGCCCACCCACCAGCTCTCCTACGGCGAACGGAAGCGGGTCGCGATCGCCGGCGCCGTGGCGATGCGCCCCTGCGTCCTGCTGCTCGACGAGCCGACCGCCGGCCTGGACCCCTCGGCCGTCGCCGAGACCCTCGCCGCGCTGGCCCGACTGCGGGAGCACGGCTCGACCGTGGTCATGAGCACCCACGACGTCGACCTGGCGCTGCGCTGGGCCGACGACGTCGCCGTCGTCGTCGACCGCGCGGTGGTGCAGGGCGCACCCGGCGACCTGCTCGGCGACGACGCGCTGCTCGCCCGCGCCCGGCTGGAACGGCCCTGGGCGCTGACCGTGGGCGCCCGCCTCCGCGCGCTCGGCCTGCTCCCCGACGACGCCGCCCTCCCCCGCGACGTCCCCGCGCTGCTGGCCGCCCTGCCCGACCGACCGGGGGTGCCGACGTGACCGTCGTGGGCATCGGCACGACCTCGGGCGTCGGCGCCGACGAGGTGCTCGCCGCCGTGGACGCGGTCCTCCCGGCCGGCAGCACCGACGTCCGGCTGGCGACCCTGGACGTCCGGGCGGCGGAGATCGGGGTGGTGGCGGCGGCGGTCAGCCGCGGGTGGCCGCTGACCGGCTACCCCGCGGCCGAGCTGGCCCGCGTGCCGGTGCCGTCGCCGTCCGGCGGCGTGGCCGCGCGGGTGGGCACGCCGTCGGTCGCCGAGGCGGCGGCGCTGATCGCGGGAGGCGCCCTGGTGGTGCCGAAGACGGTGCACGGCCGGGTGACGGTGGCGGTGGCCCGGTGACCGATCTCCACCACCACGGCGACACCGAGGTCGCGCCCGGGCTCGTCGACCTCGCCGTCAACGTGCGCGCCGACGCGCCGCCCGCCTGGCTGCGCGCCGTCCTGCACGACGCCCTGGACCGCAGTGCGGCCTATCCGGACGCGGGTCCGGCCCGTGCCGCCGTCGCCGCCGCGCACGGCCGCGACCCGGCCGAGGTGCTGCTGACCGCCGGCGCGGCGGAGACGTTCACGCTGGTCGCCCGGGCGGTCGCGCCGCGGCGCGCCGTCGTCGTCCACCCGTCCTTCACCGAGCCGGAGGCGGCGCTACGCGCGGCCGGGCACCCGGTGGAGCGGCTGGTGCTGCGAGCCGAGGACGGCTACCGGCTCGAACCCGACGCCGTCCCGGACGACGCCGACCTCGTCGTCCTTGGCAACCCGACCAACCCCACGTCGGTCCTGCACCCGGCCGCCATGCTCGCGAAGCTGGTGCGGCCGGGCCGCCTGGTGGTGGTCGACGAGGCGTTCGCCGACACGGTCCCGGGCGAGCCGGAGTCGCTGACCGGTCTCGCCGACCTCTCCGGCCTCCTCGTCGTGCGCAGCCTGACCAAGACGTGGGGCCTGGCCGGGCTGCGGGTCGGGTACGCCCTCGGGTCGCCCGACCTGGTCGCGGCGCTCGCCGCCCACCAGCCGCACTGGCCGGTGTCCACCCCCGCGCTGGCCGCCCTCACCGCCTGCACCACGCCGGCCGCGCGGGCCGAAGCCGAGGCAGCCGCGCGGGAGCTGGCCGCGCACCGGGCCGCCCTGCTCGAGGCGCTGCCGGCGGGGGTCACGGTCGAGGGCCGGCCGGAGTCGTCGTTCGTCCTGCTGCGGGTGCCCGACGGCGGGCGCGTCCGGGCGGAGCTGCGGCGCCTCGGGTGGGCGGTGCGCCGCGGCGACACCTTCCCCGGGCTGTCGGCCGACCACCTGCGGGTCGCCGTCCGCGACCCGGGCACCTCGCGCGCCTTCGCGGCGGCCCTCACCGCGGTGCTCGCGGGCAGCCCCGCGTCACCCGCGCCGCGACCGGCCGGTCGGGTGGTCCTCGTCGGTGGCGGGCCGGGCGACCCCGGTCTGATCACCGTGCGCGGCCGGCAGGCGCTGGTGGAGGCCGACGTCGTCGTCGCCGACCACCTCGCCCCGCAGGAGGTGCTGTCGTGGCTGGCCCCGCACGTGGAGGTCGTCGACGCGTCCAAGCTGCCGCGCGGCCGGGCGATGGCGCAGGAGCGGATCAACGAGCTCCTGGTCGAGCACGCCCGCGCCGGGCGCCGGGTTGTCCGCCTCAAGGGCGGTGACCCGTTCGTCTTCGGACGGGGCATGGAGGAGGTCGAGGCGTGCGCCGCCGCCGGCGTGCCGGTCGAGGTGGTGCCGGGCGTGACCAGCGCCGTCGCCGTCCCGGCGCTCGCCGGTGTGCCGGTGACCCACCGCGGGCTCACCCACGAGTTCGTCGTCGTCTCCGGCCACGTGCCGCCGGACCACCCGTCGTCGCTGGTCGACTGGCCGGCGCTGGGCCGGCTGCGCGGCACCGTCGTCGTCCTCATGGGGGTCGAGACCGCGCCGTCGATCGCCGCCGCGCTCGTCGAGCACGGCCGGGCGCCGTCCACCCCGGTGGCGGTCGTCGTGGACGGCGCGAGCGCCGACCAGCGGGTGCTCCGCACGACGCTCGCCGGGCTGGCGGAGACCATGGCCCGCGAAGCGGTGCGCCCGCCGGCGGTCTGGGTCGTGGGCGACGTCGTGGGCCTGACCGCCCGCTGATCCGGCCGCTCTCCGAGGCGGTTCGGGGCCGGGTGGGAGACTGGACGTCGTCCGACCGTCACCCGAGGAGCTCACCCCGATGGCCCAGCACGACGACCCGCCGGCCGACCGGATCCTCGAGGTCTCGGCGCGCATCGCCGACCACCTGCTCGACGTGCAGCGCCTGGTGAACCGGCGGATCGACGAGATGCACGCGGAGCTGCTGCCCGGCGTCCGGGAGCAGCTCGGCCTGGCCGACACCGAGACGGTGGACGTGGCGGGCCTGATGAACGCCCGCATCGCCGGGCAGAGCCTCGTCGTCACCCCGGAGGCGGTGGCGTCGGTGGTCCCGCTGTCGGAGGAGTCGGCGGCCACCACCCGGGCCGGACGGCGGGACATGACCGCGATCATCGGCGGGGACGACGAGCGGCTGGCCGTCATCGCCGGGCCCTGCTCGATCCACGACCCGGCGGCCACCGTCGAGTACGCCGAGTTCCTCCGGGAGATGCGGGAGCGGTACGCCGACGACCTCGAGATCGTCATGCGGACCTACACCGAGAAGCCGCGCACCGAGGTGGACTGGAAGGGCTTCGCCTACGACCCCTACCTCGACGGGTCCAACCGGATCAGCGTCGGGCTGGTCGCCACCCGCATGCTGATGTGCCGGATCACCGGCCTGGGCGTCCCGGTGGCGGCGGAGCCGCTCAACGCGCTGACCCCGCAGTACGTCAACGGGCTGGTCACCTACAACGGTGTCGGCGCGCGGAACGTCACGGACCAGACCGCGCGCGAGCGGGTGTCCGGCTTCTCCGCCGTCGTCGGCTTCAAGAACTCGCCGGAGGGCAGCATCGACGCCGCGATCTCCGCGGTCATCGCGGCACGGGCGCCGCACGAGTTCCTCGGTGTCGACCGGCACGGCATCTCCGCCCAGCTGTCGACGACGGGCAACGACACCGGCCACGTGATCCTGCGCGGCGACAAGGACGGCCCGAACTACTCCGCCGCCCACGTCGCCGAGACCCGCGCCAAGCTGCGCGCCCGCGGCCTGCCCGAGGTCCTGGTGGTCGACGCCTCGCACGGCAACAGCCAGAAGAACCACCTGCGGCAGATCGACGTGGTGAAGGACCTCGCCGGTCAGATCGCCGGCGGCGAGACGGCGATCCGCGGCGTGATGATCGAGAGCAACCTCGTCGCGGGCCGGCAGGACCTCGACCAGGAGCACCCCGACGCGCTGGAGTACGGCAAGAGCGTGACCGACGCCTGCGTCGACCTCGACACCACCGCCGTCCTCCTCGAGGAGCTCGCGGGCGCGGCGCGCGCCCGCCGCGCCCGCTGACCGCTCAGCCGGTCAGGACGACGAGCCGCTGCGTCGCCCGCGTCATCGCGACGTAGCGGTCCACCGCACCCTCGATGCCGGTGCCGAACGACCGCGGGTCGACCAGGACGACCAGGTCGAACTCCAGCCCTTTCGCCAGCACCGGGGTGAGCGACCGCACGCGCGCCGGCGGCCGGAAGGACGGGGCGCCGATCACGCAGGCGGTGCCCTCGGGGTGCTCGGCCAGCCAGGAGTCGACGATCCGCTGGAGGTCGGCGGCCCGGCCGTGGAGGACGGGGATGCCGCTGCTGCGGATCGACGTCGGCACGTTGGCGTCGGGCAGCGCGGCCCGGATGACCGGCTCGGCCTCGGCCATGACCTCCTCCGGCGTCCGGTAGTTGATCGTCAGGGACGCCACGTGGACGCGGTCGAGCCCGACCCGCTCCAGGCGCTCCTGCCAGGTCTCGGTGAACCCGTGCCGCGCCTGCGCGCGGTCGCCGACGATCGTGAAGCTCCGGGACGGGCAGCGCTGCAGCAGCATCTGCCACTCGGCGTCGGTCAGCTCCTGGGCCTCGTCCACGACGACGTGCGCGAACGGGCCGGCGAGCACGTCCGGGGTGACCGCGGGCAGCGCGGCCTCGTCGACCAGGGCGCCGCGCAGGTCCTGCCCGCGCAGCATCGACATGATCATCATGTCGGAGTCGTCGGTGGCGATCAGGTCGGCGACGACGTCGGCCATGCGGAGGCGGTCCGCGGCGGCCGCGGCCTCCTGGCGGCGCCGGCGCCGGGACACCTCCGGATCGCCCAGCCGCAGCCGGGCCGCGTCCAGCAGCGGCAGGTCGGCCACGGTCCAGGCGGCCGGGTCGGCGCGCTGCAGCAGCGCCACGTCGTCGGTGGTCAGCCAGGGCGCGCACCGGCGCAGGTAGGCCGGCACCGACCACAGGTCCGCCACGACGTCGGCCGGCTCCAGCAGCGGCCAGGCCTGCCCGAAGGCCCGCACGAGGTCGCGGTTGCCCGCCAGCGACCGCCGGTAGCCCGCGTCGGGGTCCTCGGTCGCGAGCCCGTAGGCGTCGAAGTCGTCGTCGTCCTCCGGCTCCTCCTCGTCGAGCTCGTGCCGGAGCTTGTCGACGAGGATGCGCAGCAGCGCCTCCCACACCTGGTCGCGGGCCTCGTTGTGCTGCGTGCCCGGGTCGCGGGTGCCGAACGCCTCGGCCCAGTCGTCGGCGTCCAGCGGCACGGTGGCCCACGGCGTGACGACCTCCGTGCGCCCGGTCGGCGGCTCCTCGTAGAAGCGCACCGCCGCCTCGACCGCCGTCGTCCACCGCGCGGGCGCCTTCAGCCGCGCGACCTCGGGGTCCGCCTCCGGCACGGCGGTGGCGCCCTCCGGGACCAGATCGCGGAGCGTGCACGTCGGCACGCCCTCCTCGCCGAGGCTGGGCAGGACGTCGGCGACGTAGGCCAGGTAGGGCTCGTGCGGCCCGACGAACAGCACCCCGCCGCGGTGCCGGCCGAGCCGCGAGTCGGCGTAGAGCAGGTAGGCCGTCCGGTGCAGGGCGACGACGGTCTTCCCGGTCCCCGGGCCGCCGTCGACGACCAGGGCGCCGTCGGAGCCGGCCCGGATGATCGCGTCCTGGTCCGACTGGATCGTGCCCAGGACGTCGCGCATCCGCGCCGACCTGGTGCCGCCCAGGCTGGCGATGAAGGCCGACTGGTCGTCGAGCGCGGCGGCGTGCCCGTCGAACCCCTCGGCGGTGAACACCTCGTCCCAGTAGTCGGTGATGCGCCCGCGGGTCCAGCGGTACCGGCGGCGGGCGGCCAGGCCCATCGGGTCGGCGTGCGTGGCGCCGAAGAACGGCTCGGCCGCCGGGGAGCGCCAGTCGATCAGCAGCCGCCGGCCGGTGCTGTCGGTGAGGCCGAGGCGCCCGACGTAGACGGGCGCGGAGCCGTCGGCGGGGTCCATGCGGCCCAGGCACAGGTCGAGGCCGAACCGGCGCAGGGTGCGCAGGCGCGCGGTGAGCCGGTGGACCTCGAGGTCGCGGTCCAGCGCCTCCTGCCCGGTGCCACCCGGCGCCCGGCGCTCGGCCTCGAGGCGGTCGGACAGGTCGGAGATCGTCTGCTGCAGGCTCTCCGCGATGACGGCGAAGTGCTCCTCGTCGGCCGCGACGAGGGCCGGGTCGTCCTTGGCGGAGAGGTGATCGGGAAGGGCGAAGATGCTGGTCAGACGGGTCACGACGAGCGAGTGTGGGGCCGGACCGGGGTCTTGCCGCAAGCCCCCCGCTGCGCTATACGTTGAAGTGGGAACGGAGGTGGGTGCTCCCCCGTCCCGGACGCCGGGTGGTGGTGCGACCCCGCCCGCTACGCCACCATTCCCGGCATGGATCCCGTGGACGCGGGAGATGCGGTCATCCACACACCGGACCGCCGGGTGCGGGTGTTCATCAGCTCGACCATGGGTGAGCTGCGGGCCGAGCGCGAGGCCGTCCGGGCCGCGGTCGAGTCGCTGCGGCTGATCCCCGTCATGTTCGAGCTGGGCGCCCGGCCGCACGCGCCGCGGGAGCTCTACCGGGCCTACCTGCGGCAGAGCGACGTCTTCCTGGGGATCTACGGGGCCAGCTACGGCTGGGTCGCGCCCGGCGAGCAGGTGTCCGGGCTCGAGGACGAGTACCGGCTGGCCGGCGCCCGGCCCCGCCTGCTCTACATCAGGACGCCGTCGCCCGACCGGGAGCCGCGGCTGCAGCAGCTGCTGAAGGAGTTCGCCGACGACGACCTGGCGTCGTACAAGCGCTTCGCCGACCCCGACGAGCTCGGGCGGCTGGTGCGCGACGACCTGGCCGTGCTCCTCAGCGAGACGTTCGAGGCCGCCCGCCGCCGGCGCACCCCGGACGACGTCCCGCCGCCCGGCGCGAGCGTGCCCGTGCCGCCGACGCCGACCCTCGGGCGCACCGCCCTGCTCGAGCGGGTGGAGGAGCACCTCGGGTCCTCGCGCCTGGTCACGCTGACCGGCACCGGCGGGGTGGGCAAGACCCGGGTGGCGGCGGAGGTGGCGCTCCGGGCGCAGCGCGCCGGGCGGGAGGTGCTCTACGTGCCCCTTGCGGAGGTCGCGGGCACCGACCAGATGTTGCGCGTCGTCGAGTCGGCCGCGGGCGGGCACGTCACGGGCACCTCGACCGAGTTCGACAGCGTCGTGGCCAGGGTGGCCGACCGGCCGGTCCTGCTGTGCCTGGACAACGTCGAGCAGATCGACGGCGCCGACCGGGTCGTGAGCGACCTGCTGCAGCGGCTCCCCCGGCTGACGGTGCTCGCCACGAGCCGGCACGCCCTCCGGACGGCGGCCGAGCAGGAGGTCCGCGTCGAGCCGCTCGAGGTGCCCGGCGTGGACGACCCGGACGTCGCCCGTGCCGCGGCCGTTCAGCTCTTCCTGGCTCGCGCCCGTGCGGTGGACGAGCGGTTCGCCCTGACGGCGGGGAACGCGGCCGACGTCGCCGAGATCACCCGCCGGCTCGACGGGCTGCCGCTGTCGCTGGAGCTGGCCGCCGCGCGGACCCGGATCCTCCCGCCCCGGGACCTGCTGGCCCGGCTGGACGACTGCTTCGCCGTGCTCGTCGGTGGTGGCCGCGACCTGCCCGACCGGCAGCGGTCGCTGCGGACCACGCTGGACTGGAGCCACGACCTGCTGTCGCCGGACGAGCAGGCGGTGTTCGCCCGCCTCAGCGTCTTCGCCGGCAGCTGGTCGCTGCCCGGGGCCGAGGCCGTGTGCGGCGACGGGGTCGACGCGGTGGACGCGCTCGCGGGGCTGCTGGACAAGAGCCTCGTGGTGGCGCTGGAGCTGGGCCAGAGCGGCGAGCCGCGCTTCGGCATGCTGCAGACGGTGCGGTCCTACGCCGCCGAGCGGCTGGCGGAACGGGGCGAGACCGACGTCGTCCGTGACCGCATGCTCGCCCACGTCCGGGCGCTGGGGCGGACCGCGATGCCGAGCCTGTGCGGCGCCGGGCAGCGCGAGTGGCTCGTGCGGCTGGACCCGGAGCTGCCGAACCTGCGCGAGGCCGTGGACCACGCGCTGCGCTCCGGCCGCCCGGCGGAGGTGGTCGACCTCGTCTGGGACGTGATCGTCCACTACTACGTGCGGGACGCGGTGGGCGAGCCGGACGCGTGGCTGACGCGGGTGCAGGCGCGGCGGGAGGAGCTCGACGAGCTGACCCGGGCCAGGCTCGACGCTGTGCACGCAGGGACGCGGGCCCACCACGGCGACTGGACCGACGTGCGACGCAAGCTCGAGGAGCCGCTGGTGGTCTTCCGCCGCGAGGGGATGGCCTTCGAGGCTGCGGTCACCCTGCACACCTTGGGGTTCGTGCGCTTCTCGCAGGACGGCGACCCGGCGGGGGCGATCGCCGCGCTGCGCGAGTCGTCGTCGCTGTTCGCCTCCGTGGGGCACACCTGGGGGGTGAGCCTCGCCGAGGCCAAGCTGGGCAGCGTGCTCGCCGCGACGGGCCGCCGGGAGGAGGCCCGGGCCCACCTCGCGACGTCGCTCGAGCACGCGCGGCGCATCCGGTGCGAACCGGAGGAGGTGCAGACGCTCATCCAGCTCGCGCTCGTCCAGATCGTGGACGGCGACTGGAGTGCGGCGCTGGCGACGCTGCGGGACAGCCTGGCCCCGCTGCACCACGGCCACTACCTCGCCGACGCGGCGATGGCCCTCGATGCGGCGGCCGCGATCGCGCTGCACGACGAACGGTCGGACCTCGCGCACTCGGCGGCGGCGGCGGCGGTCCGGACGCGGGACCGCCTGGGCGTCGCGCCGTGGCCGACGTGGTCCGGCCTGGTGGATTCGGTGCACCGGACCGCGATGGGGACGACCGGCTCGGACGGAGGTTCCGAGGACCCCTTCGCCGTCCTGGACGGCGTCCTGGCGGGGATCAGATGAGGCGGTGCTCCCTCGACTGCCTCCGGCTGAGGAGCGAGGAGGAGATGGCCATGTTTCTCAAATCCTTCATCCGAGATGCCGGGAGTCCTCGATGACTACCGCGGTCGCCGAGCACTGGGCCAGCGAGGATGTCTACGGTCGGATCGTCACCGCGCTCCACGCGGCAGGGAAGTCACTCGACGCGCTGACCATCGAGGACCTCGCCCCGGTCGACCACTTCCACGCTCGCGGATTACCGGCCACGATCGAGCTTGGCGACTCTCTTCCAGCCAGGGCCGGGGACCACTTGCTCGACGTCGGTTGCGGGCTCGGGGGGCCGGCTCGCTACTTCGCCCGGCGCTTCGGTTGCCGGGTCAGCGGCATCGACGTGACTGGGCCGTTCATCGACGCCGGCCGGCGGCTCACGGAGTTGCTCGGGATGGGGGCAGTGGTCGACCTGCGACAGGGGGACGGTCAGGCCCTGCCATACGGCGACGGAACGTTTGACGGCGGCTACGCCCAGCACGTCACGATGAACGTGCCGGACCGGCCCTCCTTCTTCGGTGAGGCCTGGCGGGTGATCCGACCTGGTGGATTCTTCGCGATCACGGAACACGGCCGAGGAAACGCGGGTCCGACATACCACCCGGTGCCCTGGTCGGAGGACGGCCGGGGGGAGTTCCTCGTGACGCCCGAGGAGACCGTAGAACTCCTCGGCGCAGCGGGTTTCGTCGACATCGACGTCACCGACACCGGCCAGGACGACCTGCAGAGATACCGGGCGACCCTGGCACTGGCGGAGCGTGGCGATCTGCCGGCCCTCGGCCTGCATGTGCTCATGGGGCCTGGGGCTGTTGAGAAGTGGCGCAACTCGGCCCGCAACATCGAGGAGGGCCGCACGCATCCGGTGAGGGTGGTCTGCCGTAAGCCAGGATGAGGTCTGCGTCTGGGGTTGCTCGCCGGCCTGACCATCGAGTACCTGCGCGGCGACCCAACCGGTCAACCGAGCGGGTCTCCGGGCCGACGGGCGGCGCTGATCGCGCACTGAAGGGCTGAGGACCAGGCGGTCCTACCCCGAGGATCTCACCGCGGGTCGGTTGCTTGCTGCCGGACGAGGAGCATGACCCAGGACGTCTACATGGGTCGCGGCCTGGCGAGCCCGGAGGCGGCGACGGCCCTGCAGCGCTCACGCTGATCAGCGACGTCGAAACGATCCGCGAGGCTGGGAGCCGGACCGGCGGGGACGAATGTTCGTCGCTTGTTCGTCGCAACGGCAGGTGCGGAGGGCGCCTTGAGCGGCTGACCTGCGCTTTGCTCCCCCGACTGGACTTGAACCAGTAACCCTGCGATTAACAGTCGCATGCTCTGCCAATTGAGCTACGGGGGACGAGCGGGTACGACCCGCTGGCCCGACGAGACTACCTCACCCCTCGGAGAGCCCTCGGACCCCCTCGCCGACGCGTCGCGTCGCGTAGGACACAGGTAGCGTGATCACCGATCTCGCCCGACCGTCTCGGAGGTTCCCGTGGCCAAGCTGTCCTTCCTCGCCGGGTTCGGCGCGGGCTACGTCCTGGGCTCGAAGGCCGGCCGCGAGCGCTACGAGCAGATCCGGCGCGGCTGGGAGCAGGCCAAGGACGACCCGCGCCTGCAGAGCATCGCGGGCGTCGCGCAGGCCAAGGCCGACGACGCGCTCTCCTCGCTGCGCGCGAAGATGGGCAACGAGACCCCGCGCTGAGCCCGGCTCAGTCGACCTGGTCGGCCGCCACCAGGTCGGCCAGCTTCTTCCGGGCGGCCTCGCGCGCCTCCGGGTCGCTGCGCCGCTCGTCGTCGTCGAAGACGACGGTCCACTCGCGCCCGGGCTGACCGGGGATCCGGCGAGCGACCAGCAGGACCCCTCCCCCGCCGGGCAGCGGTGAGCGCTGGCTGGAGACGACCGTCTGGTCCACCCGGCGGCGGACCACCGCCGGCAGGTCGCCGGCGTCGGTGAGGGCGTGGCGCCGCTGCGGCTGCCGGGCCTGGACTCCGGGCTCCACCTCGACCAGAGCGGTGACGACGAAGCTGCCGCCCTCCCCCGCCTTCGACCACCGTGCCTCGGCGACCTCGTGCCACGGCAGCACCGGCGAGTCCGTGACGTCGGTGACCTCCCGCGGCACGACGCGCAGGCCGCGGCTCGTGGCCACCAGCCAGCCCTCGTCGCGCGTCAGCGTCCCCCACGCGAGCACCCGCTCGTCCGGGTCGGCCGACGCCAGGACGGCGACCCGCACCGGCTCCGGCGGCCGCGCGAAGCGGCGCCGGACGCGCTCGAGCAGCGTCACGGGGTCAGCCCGCCCATCGCGCGCTCGCGCAGGGAGCGCGCCTGGGCCTCCAGCGCCACGAGCCGGCCGAAGACCTTCGTGTACTCGTCGGGCGACTCGACCGGGTTCATGCGCTGCAGCTTGCTCTTCAGGTTCGCCACCTGGCGCACGGTCGCCATCTCCTGCAGCCGGGCCAGGACGGCGTTGACGTAGTGCGCGTCGCCCTCGCCGACCGACCGCAACGGCTCGACGGCGAGCGCGGTCAGCTGGGCGCGGGCCGACTCGCGCGAGCACTGCGCGGCCACCTGGTCCAGCCACTCGGGACCGGTGACCCGCGCGGAGGCGGCGCCCCCGGTCGCGGCGACGGCAGCCGCGACCGCCGAGTAGTCGGGGTCGGTGTAGGCGTCGAACGGGATGGCGTCGAACGAGGGCCCGGCGATCTCCGGAACCTGCAACGCCGCCTTCACCGCCTCCCGCTCCACCTCGATGGCAGCGTCGTCCGGGGTGCGCTGCGGCATGCGGGAGCGCTGGCGGGGCCGCTCCTCCCCGCCGCCGGACAGCCGGCGGAGGCGGTCCATCACCTCGGACTCGTCGGGCAGGCCGAGCAACCCGGCGAGGCGGCGGGCGTAGGCGGGGCGCAGCGCGTGGTCCTTGATCTGGGCCAGCAGCGGCGCGGTCTTCTCTAGTGCCGCGACGCGCCCCTCCACCGTGTCGAGGTCGTAGGCGGCGATAGTCGTCTTGAGCACGAACTCGATCAGCGGCGTTCGGCGGGCGATCAGGTCACGGACGGCGGCGTCGCCGTGCTCCTGGCGCAGCTCGCACGGGTCGTTGCCGTTGGGCTCGACGGCGACGAACGTCTGGCCGACGAAGCGCTGGTCCTCGGCGAAGGTCTTCATGGCCGCCGCCTGGCCCGCCGCGTCGCCGTCGAAGGTGTAGACCACCTCGCCGCGGAACTCGTCCTGGTCCATGAGGAGCCGGCGGAGCACGCTGATGTGCTCGCCACCGAACGCCGTCCCGCAGGAGGCGACCGCCGTGGTGACGCCGGCGAGGTGGCAGGCCATCACGTCGGTGTAGCCCTCGACGACGACGGCCTGGTGCCGGCGGGCGATGTCCCGCTTGGCGCGCTCGATGCCGTAGAGCACGGTGCTCTTCTTGTAGAGCGGCGTCTCGGGGGTGTTGAGGTACTTCGGCCCCTGGTCGTCGTCCATCAGCTTGCGGGCACCGAAGCCGATGACGTCGCCGGTGATGTCCTTGATCGGCCAGACCAGCCGGCGGTGGAAGCGGTCGATGAGCGTCCCGCGGGAGGACTCCTTGGCCAGCCCCGCGGTGACCAGCTCGGCCTGCGTGAAGCCCTTGCCGCGCAGGTGGCGGGTCAGGGTGTCCCAGCCGCCCGGCGCGAAGCCGCAGCCGAAGTCGAGCGCCACCTGCCGGTCGAAGCCGCGCTCGGCGAGGAACTGGCGGGCGGGCGCTGCCTCGGGCGCGCCCAACTGCTCGGCGAAGAAGCGCGCCGCCTCGGTGTTGGCGGCGACCAGGCGGGCGCGCTGGCCGACGTTGGCCCGGTCGGGGGCGCCGGTCGCCCGGCCGCTGTCGTCCTCGTAGTGCAGCTCGACGTTGGCCCGCCCGGCGAGCAGCTCGACCGCCTCGGAGAACGACAGGTGGTCGATCTTCTGCACGAAGGAGATGACGTCACCTCCTTCCCCGCAGCCGAAGCAGTGGAAGAGGTTGCGCGTCGGGGTCACCTGGAATGACGGCGACTTCTCGTCGTGGAACGGGCACAGGCCCTTCAGGCTGCCGCCGCCGGCGCGCTTGAGCTGCAGGTGCTCGCCGACGATCTCGTCGATCTTCGAGCGCTCGCGGACCAGCGCGATGTCGGCGGCCCGGATCCGTCCACGGCCGGCCATCAGCTGCTCCCCCCGATGACGGCGGCGCCGGTCGCCGCGCTGATCGCCGCGGTGTTGCGGCGGCTGATGACCAGCAGCAACCACAGCAGGAAGACCCGCTGGTCGAGCGGCAGGTCGGTGTGCACGGTGAGCGTCGGGCGAGGCGACCAGCCACCGGTGGTGCCGCTCTCGGCCACGGCCCGCCCGCCGGAGGTGAACCGGTGGGTGCCCTTCCAGTACGAGGCGCTCTCCACCTCGACCGTCGTCCCCTCGAGGTCGGCCGACCAGGTGCCCTTCCACAGCGAGGTCTGCGTCGCGCGCAGGCGGGCGGCCTCCTCCGGCTCGACCGCCCAGCGGCCGGTGAGCACGCCCTTGCGCTTGCTGAAGACCCACTCGCGGTCGCCGACCACCGCCGTGGCCGACTCCTTCCAGTCCGAGGCGCGCAGGGTCGCGACGACGGACCCGGCCCGGAACACCGGGATCACGCCCTTGCCGGCGCCGGCGGTGCCGGACTTGCCCAGTTCGAGCACCTGTCCCCCTCAGCCGATCCCGGGTGCGCCGGCGACGCTCTCACCGGTCACCCGGTAGAGCAGATAGGCAGCAGTCTCCCGCAGGATGTAGCGGAACTGCGTGGCGCGGGTCTGCACGGCGGGCCCCTGCCGGGTCGGCGAGCTCTCGGCCTCCATGCCGGCGTCCTCGGCCATCCGCTGGGCGCGCATGGCGTGCCACGGGTCGGTGACCAGGACGGCGCTCGACCAGCCGCGCTCGGCGAAGGCCGCGCCCACCGCCCGCATGCTCTGCAGCGTGTCGACGCCCTCCGGCACGGCGAGCAGGCCGTCGTCCGGCACCCCCTGCTCGGCGAGGTAGGCCCTGCCCGCCTCGGCCTCGCTGAACTGGTCGCCGTCGGCCTTGCCGCCGACGGTCACGATGACCGGCGCGACGCCGTCCTCGTAGAGGGCGATGGCGTGCTCGAGCCGGGCCTCGAAGATCGAGGAGGGGACGCCGTTGTACTGCGCGGTGCCGAGCACCACGATCGCGTCGGAGGCCGGGCGCGAGTCCTGCCGCGCGGTCCACCAGATCGCCAGGCCGGTGGAGGCGACGAGCAGCAGGAACGCGAGGACGGCGGCGCCGGCCACCCGTCCGAGCAGGTTCCCGATGCGCACGCCCACGCGTCATGGGTACCACGCCGCACCGACGGTCCGGGGCGCACGGGAAGGATGTGGCGTGCCCGACCGGTGACGTTCGTATCTTGATCGGATCAAGCTCATCGGGAAGGGTGAGAGGCGTGCCGACCGGTCCCGACTTCGAGACGATGCTGCGCGACGCGCGGCTCCGGGTCACCCGTCCGCGGCTGGCGGTGCTGGCCGCCGTGCACGGCAACCCGCACGCCGACACCGACTCGCTCATCACCATCGTCCGCCGCGACTCCGGCGAGGTCTCCCACCAGGCGGTCTACGACGTGCTGCGCACGCTGACCGAGGTGGGCCTGCTCCGGCGCTTCCAGCCCGAGGGCTCGGTGGCGCGCTACGAGGCGCGCGTCGGGGACAACCACCACCACCTGGTCTGCCGGTCGTGCGGCGCCATCGTCGACGTCGACTGCGCCGTCGGCGAGGCCCCCTGCCTGACCGCGAGCGACCACGCCGGGTACACGATCGACGAGGCCGAGGTCATCTACTGGGGCCGCTGCCCGACCTGCGCCCGCACCCCCGCTCCCTGAACACCCGGACCGATCCGCAGCACAGAGAGGCACACCGTTGAAGGACGAGACCAACAAGGTCCAGACCGAGAGCACCAGCGAGAGCGAGAACCCGGCGATCCCGTCGCCGGAGTCGCACACCGGCGGGCGCCCTCGCACGAACCGGGACTGGTGGCCGAACCAGGTCGACCTGTCGGTGCTGAACAAGCCCTCCAGGGACTCCGACCCGCTCGGTGAGGACTTCGACTACAAGGCCGAGTTCGCGAAGCTCGACGTCGAGGCACTCAAGGCCGACCTGCGCACCCTGATGCGCACCTCGCAGGACTGGTGGCCGGCCGACTGGGGCCACTACGGCCCGCTCTTCATCCGCATGTCCTGGCACGCGGCCGGCACCTACCGCATCGCAGACGGCCGCGGTGGCGGCGGGCAGGGCGCGCAGCGCTTCGCCCCGCTCAACAGCTGGCCGGACAACGCCAGCCTCGACAAGGCCCGCCGCCTGCTGCTGCCGATCAAGCAGAAGTACGGCCGCAAGCTGTCCTGGGCCGACCTGCTCGTGCTCGCCGGCAACGTCGCGCACGACGACATGGGCCTGCCGACGTTCGGCTTCGCCTTCGGCCGCGAGGACACCTGGCAGCCCGAGGAGGTCTTCTGGGGTCCCGAGGACACCTGGCTCGGCGACGAGCGCTACGCGGGTGACGAGCCGCTCAACCTGGACGAGGGCCCGCTGGCCAACGTCACCATGGGCCTGATCTACGTCAACCCCGAGGGCCCGAAGGGCCAGCCCGACCCGATGGGCTCCGGGCACGACATCAAGCAGACCTTCCGCCGGATGGGCATGACCGACGAGGAGACCGTCGCGCTGATCGCCGGCGGCCACACCTTCGGCAAGACGCACGGCAACGGCGACCCGTCCTTGCTCGGCCCGGAGCCCGAGGGCTGCCCCGTGCACGGCAACGGCCTCGGCTGGCAGAACCCCAACGGCACCGGCAAGGGCGCCGACACCATCACCAGCGGCCTCGAGGGCGCCTGGACCCCCACGCCCACGCAGTGGGACAACTCCTACTGGGACACCCTGTTCGGCTGGGACTGGGAGCTCGTCACCAGCCCGGCCGGCGCCAAGCAGTGGCAGCCGAAGAACCCCGAGGCGCAGGAGCTGGTCCCGGACGCGCACATCCCCGGCAAGAAGAACCCGCCGATGATGTCCACCGCCGACATGGCGCTGCGGGTGGACCCGGAGCTGCGTGCCTACGCCGAGCGCTTCCGGGACGACCCGGAGTACTTCGCCGACCAGTACGCCCGCGCCTGGTTCAAGCTGCTGCACCGCGACATGGGCCCCAAGGTCCGCTACCTCGGCCCCGACGTGCCCGCCGAGGACCTGATCTGGCAGGACCCGGTCCCGGCCGTCGACCACGAGCTCGTGGGTGACGCGGAGATCGCCGACCTCAAGCAGCGCCTGCTGTCCTCCGGGCTCACCGTGTCGCAGCTGGTGCACACCGCCTGGTCGGCCGCTGCGTCCTTCCGCAGCACCGACAACCGCGGCGGCGCCAACGGTGCCCGGATCCGCCTCGAGCCGCAGATCGGCTGGGCGGCCAACGAGGGCGTCCGCGACGTGCTGCCGGTGCTCGAGCGCGTCAAGGGCGAGTTCGAGCAGCAGACGGGCAAGCGGGTCTCGCTGGCCGACCTGATCGTCCTCGGCGGCAGTGCCGCGGTCGAGAAGGCCGCCGCCGACGCCGGCGTCCAGGTCACCGTCCCGTTCCACCCGGGCCGCACCGACGCCTCGCAGGAGCAGACCGACGTCGACAACTTCCGCTGGCTGGAGACGCGGGCCGACGGCTTCCGCAACTGGATCGCCCCGGGCAGCAAGATCTCCCCGGAGACGCTGCTGGTCGACAAGGCCTACATGCTCTCGCTGACCCCGAAGGAGATGACGCTGCTCGTCGGAGGCCTGCGGGTCCTGGGCGCCAACACCGGGGGCGTGCCGCACGGCGTGCTCACCGACCGGCCCGGCGTCCTGTCCCAGGACTTCTTCCGGAACCTGCTCGACCTCGGGATCTCCTGGTCCACGTCGGCCGAGGCCGAGGGCGTCTACGAGGGCCGGGACGCCGACGGCAACGTCGTCCGCACCGCCACCGCCGCCGACCTGGTGTTCAACTCGAACTCCATCCTGCGCGGCATCGTCGAGGTCTACTCGGCCGACGACGCCCAGGAGAAGTTCGTGCGGGACTTCGTCGACGCCTGGGTGAAGGTCATGGAGCTGGACCGCTTCGACCTGCACGCCTGATCCACCGCCGACGCCCCGGCCCGCCTCGTGCGGGCCGGGGCGTCGGCGCGTCCGGGCCCGGGTAGCGGCCGAGCATGGCTGAGAAGAGCGGCAAGGGCAGCGACACCGCGAAGAAGGCGAACGCCAAGGCGGAGAAGGAGGGGAAGAAGAACCCCCGGAAGAGCTCCGCCGCCCAGAGCGAGCTGGGCAAGAAGGGCGGGAAGAAGAACAAGAAGAAGTGACGCCGGGGCGCCGGGCGGTCAGGACCCGGCGCGCTCCCCGCCCAGCGCCGCCCGACCGGCCTCCAGCCGGGCCACGGGGACCCGGAACGGCGAGCAGGACACGTAGTCCAGCCCCACCTCGTGGAAGAAGTGCACCGAGTCGGGGTCGCCGCCGTGCTCGCCGCAGATCCCCAGCTTGAGGTCCGGCCGGGCCGCCCGGCCCGACTCCGCTCCGATCTGCACGAGCCGGCCCACGCCGTCGCGATCCAGGGACTCGAACGGCGAGATCCCGAAGATGCCCTTGTCCAGGTACTGGTGGAAGAACGCCGCCTCGACGTCGTCGCGGGAGAAGCCCCACGTCATCTGGGTGAGGTCGTTCGTGCCGAAGGAGAAGAACTCCGCGTACTCGGCGATCTCGCCGGCGGTCAGCGCCGCGCGCGGCACCTCGATCATGGTGCCGATCAACGCCTTCACCTCGACGCCCTCGGCCTCGCACACCTCGGCGAGGACCTTCTCCGACTCCTCGCGGATGGCCTCCAGCTCCTGCACCGCGCCGACCAGCGGGATCATGATCTCCGGCCGCGGGTCGCCACCGGCCTTGCGCCGCTCGCACGCCGCCTCGGCGATCGCGCGCACCTGCATGGCGAACAGGCCCGGGACGACCAGCCCCAGCCGCACGCCGCGCAGGCCCAGCATCGGGTTGGACTCGTGCATGCCGCGCACGGCGGCGAGCAGGCGCAGGCTGCCCTCGTCGGGCTCCCCGCGCTCCTCGGCCAGCGCCACCCGGACCGAGAGCTCCGTGAGGTCGGGCAGGAACTCGTGCAGCGGCGGGTCGAGCAGCCGCACCGTCACCGGCAGCCCGTCCATCGCCTCGAAGATCTCGAGGAAGTCCTGCTTCTGCAGCGGCTCCAGGGCGTCGAGCGCGGCCTGCCGCTCGTCGTCGCCGTCGGCCAGGATCAGCTTCTCCACCAGCTGCCGCCGGTCGCCGAGGAACATGTGCTCGGTCCGGCAGAGGCCGATGCCGCGGGCGCCGAAGCGGCGGGCGCGGGCGGAGTCCTCCGGGGTGTCGGCGTTGGTGCGCACGTCCAGCCGCCGCACCTCGTCGGCGTGGGTGAGGATCCGGTGCACGCTGCGCACGAGGTCGTCGGCGTCGTCGGACTCCGGGTCGATCTCGCCCTCGAAGTAGCGGACGACGGACGACGGCTCGACAGGCACCTCCCCCAGCCACACCCGGCCGGTCGACCCGTCGATGGAGATGACGTCGCCCTCGTTGACCACGGTGCCGTCGGGGGCGGTGAACTTCTTCGCCTTGGTGTCGACCTGCAGCTCCTCGGCGCCGCAGACGCACGTCTTGCCCATGCCGCGGGCGACGACGGCGGCGTGCGACGTCTTGCCGCCCCGGCTGGTCAGCACGCCCTGGGCGGCGATCATCCCGGAGAGGTCGTCGGGGTTGGTCTCGCGGCGGACCAGCACGACCTGCTCGCCGCGGTCGGCCCACTTCACCGCCTCCTCCGACGAGAAGACCGCCTTGCCGACGGCCGCCCCCGGCGAGGCGTTCATGCCCTGGGTGAGCTGCTGGGCGTCCCCGCCGGAGACGAACCGCGGGAACATCAGCTGGGCCAGCTGGTCACCGGTGACCCGGCGGACCGCCTCGTCCATGTCGATGAGGCCCTCGTCGACCAGCTGGGTGGCGATCACGAACGCCGCCGCGGCGGTGCGCTTGCCGACGCGGGTCTGCAGCATCCAGAGCTTGTTGCGCTCGATCGTGAACTCGATGTCGCACAGGTCGCGGTAGTGCGACTCCAGGCGCGACATCGTCTCCATGAGCTCGGCGTATGCGCCCTCGTCGATCTGCTCGAGGTCGGTGAGCGGCACGGTGTTCCGGATGCCGGCGACGACGTCCTCGCCCTGCGCGTTCTGCAGGTAGTCGCCGTAGACGCCCTGCGCACCGCTGCCCGGGTCGCGGGTGAACGCGACGCCGGTGCCCGAGTCGCTACCGAGGTTGCCGAACACCATCGCGACGACGTTCACGGCGGTGCCCGCGTCGCCCGGGATGCGCTCCCGGCGGCGGTAGATGATCGCCCGCTCGGAGTTCCACGAGTCGAAGACGGCGTTGATCGCCATGTCCATCTGCTCGCGCGGGTCCTGCGGGAAGTCGCGGCCGGTGTGCTCCCGCACGATCGCCTTGAACCGGCCGACGACGTCCTCCAGGTGCTCGGCGTCGAGGTCGAGGTCCAGGTCGGTGCCCTGCTCGGCCTTGACCTCGTCGAGCGCGTCGTCGAACAGCTCGCCGTCGATGTCGAGCACCGTCTTGCCGAACATCTGGATCAGCCGGCGGTAGGAGTCCCAGGCGAAGCGCTCGCTGCCCGACTGCTGGGCCAGCCCCTGCACGGAGTCGTCGTTGAGGCCGACGTTGAGGACCGTCTCCATCATCCCGGGCATGGACGCGGCGGCTCCGGAGCGGACCGACACCAGCAGCGGGTCGGCCGGGTCACCCAGCGTCTTCCCCATCGCCTTCTCCAGGTCGGCGAGGTGCTCGCTGACCTGGGCGTCCAGCTCGGGCGGGGTGCCGCCGTTCTCCAGGTAGTAGCGGCAGGCGTCGGTGGTGATCGTGAACCCGGGCGGGACGGGCAGGCCCAGGTTCGTCATCTCGGCCAGGTTCGCGCCCTTGCCGCCCAGCAGGTCCTTCTGGTCCTTGTTGCCCTCGCTGAAGTCGTAGACCCACTTCACGTCAGCCACCTGGTACCTCCGCGATCGTCAGCCGGCGAACACGTCTGGTGGAGGACTCCCCCTGGCGCAAGACGTCCTAAACGTCCACCGAAGTGTGCTGATCGTGGCGGACGCCGGCGGCGGGCGCGAGAGCTGGGCCGGGTGACACGGATCACCGGCGCGCCGACCTCAGCCGGCGGCGTCGACCCCGCAGACCTTGAGGCCGTCCTCGCCGATCACCGTCAGCTCGGAGGTCGTCCCGTCGGCCCACTCGACGGGCACGACCCGGGTGTCGCCGTCCCGGCGGACCTCGCCGAGCTCCGGGTCGCCGTCCCCGAAGTAGTCGCCGGCGACCTCGTCGGGAGCCAGGCGGATGCGCTCCTCCTGGCACAGCAGGTCGTAGGCCGTCTCCGTGTCGTCGGCGGCGAGCGCGGCCAGGAAGACCCCGCTGACCTCCTTGGCCTGGTCCGACGCCGTCCCCTTGAGGGTCAGCGTCAGCACGACCATGAGGACGGCGACGACGACGGTGCCGCCGAACACGAGGACGAGCAGCTTGCCCGACCGGCGGGGCGTGCCGGTGTGCAGCGGCGCGGGGCCCTCGTCGTACAGGAAGGGTCCCTGCGTCATCCGCCGCTCACCTCGAGCTCGGCGCCCGCCGGCGGGCGCGGGTCGTCGCGGTCGTCGAGCCACCCCTCGGGCAGCGCGACGGGGCGCGGCGGGCTGGTCCGCCCGCGCGGGGCGCCCAGGACGGCGACGGGATAGGGCTGGTCCGGGATGCCGGCCAGCAGCTCGGCGAGCTCGTCGAGTCCGCTGACCATCGCCAGCGCGCGGCGGGTGTCGGAGCCGACCGAGAAGCCCTTCAGGTACCAGGCCACGTGCTTGCGGAAGTCGGTGCAGCCGTGCAGCTCGCCCTGCTCCTCGGACAGCAGCGTGGCGTGCCGGTGCATGACGGCCGCGACCTCGCGCAGCGTCGGCAAGGCGCGCTCGCTGCGGCCGGCGAAGGCGGCGGCCAGGTCGCCGAACAGCCACGGCCGGCCGAGGCAGCCGCGCCCGATGACGACGCCCGCGCAGCCGGTCTCGGCGACCATGCGCAGCGCGTCGTCGGCCTCCCAGATGTCGCCGTTGCCGAGCACCGGGATGTCCACGGCCTCGACCAGGCGGGCGATGGGCGCCCAGTCGGCCGTGCCGCTGTAGAGCTGGTCGGCGGTGCGCCCGTGCAGGGTGATCGCCGCGGCGCCCTCGCCCTGGGCGATCCGGCCGGCCTCGAGGTAGGTGACGTGCTCGGCGTCGATGCCGATGCGGGTCTTCACGGTGACCGGGACGTCTCCCGCGGCGCGCACGGCCGAGCGCACGATGTCGCGGAACAGCACCCGTCGCCAGGGCAGCGCCGATCCCCCGCCCTTGCGGGTCACCTTGGGCACCGGGCAACCGAAGTTCAGGTCGATGTGAGCGGGGCGGGTGCCGGCCACGCCCTCGTCGACCAGCATCTCGACGGCGCGCCCGACGGTCGCCGGGTCGACGCCGTAGAGCTGGACGGAGAAGGCGTCCTTCTCGTCGGCGGTCGCCCGCACCATGCCGAGGGTCTTCTCGTTGCGCTCGACCAGCGCCCGCGTGGTGATCATCTCGCAGACGTAGAGCCCGGCCCCGAACTCGCGGCACAGCGTGCGGAAGGCCGGGTTGGTGATGCCGGCCATCGGGGCGAGCACGACCGCGGGGTCGACGCTCAGCGCGCCGAGCTCCAGCGGCGGCAGGGCAGCCGTCGTCGTCGGCTCGAGCGTGGTGGTCACGCCACCCAGGGTAGGCGGCGACGCAGGTCACCCACGACGTCCCGATGTTCTGGTGCACTTCTCCTGACGTCGGGAGGTGCCGCCGTGGATGCGCTGCTGACCTGGTTGGCCGACTACTCGCTGCCGGTCGTCGTCCTCCTGGCCGTCGGGGCTGTCTTCCTGTTCGCGGCGAGGACCGTCGTCGAGAAGGCCGTCAGCGCGCGGCTCGACGCCTACGCCGAGGAGCTGAAGCTGCGGTTGGGCCGGCGCTCCGGGTTCGAGGAGAAGATCCTCACCGACCGCTACGTAGCCTTCCTGGACCTGTTCACCCGGCTGCAGCGGATCACGACCGAGCTCAACCGCGCCCAGCACGGGCAGCCGCTGCCGGAGGGGTTCCTCGTCGGCGGCGACCTCGTCCCGCTGACAGCTGTCTACGAGGAGCTGAACGTCCAGGAACTGCTGCTGGGGCCGCGCCTGCACACCGCGCTGACCGACGCCGCGGCTGCGGTGCTGCAGCTGGCCAACGGCGACGACGACGGGTGGCTCCCCGCCGTCGCCCGGCTGGAGCGGGCGGCCGACGAGGAGTTCGGGCTCAGCGGCATCCGCTGGTCCGACGGGGCGCGCCGGGGCCGGGTCCCCGCGCAGGGGACCCGGCCTCGGCGCACCCACGCGGATCAGCAGCCGGGGAGGCGCGCTCCCAGGTAGGACTCGACCTGGTCCAGGGCGACCCGCTCCTGGCTCATCGAGTCGCGCTCGCGGATGGTCACCGCCTGGTCCTCGAGGGTGTCGAAGTCGACGGTGATGCAGAACGGCGTCCCGACCTCGTCCTGGCGGCGGTACCGGCGGCCGATGGCCCCGGCGTCGTCGAAGTCGACGTTCCAGTTCCGGCGCAGGGTCGCGGCGAGGTCCTTGGCCTTCGGCGAGAGGTCGGCGTTGCGCGACAGCGGCAGGACGGCGGCCTTCACCGGGGCCAGCCGCGGGTCGAGCTTGAGCACCGTGCGGGTGTCGACGCCGCCCTTGGCGTTGGGCGCCTCGTCCTCGGTGTAGGCCTCGATGAGGAACGCCATCAGCGAGCGGGTGAGGCCGGCCGCGGGCTCGATGACGTACGGCGTCCAGCGAGTGTTGGTCGCCTGGTCGAAGTACGAGAGATCCGTGCCCGAGTGCTCGGAGTGCGTCGACAGGTCGAAGTCGGTGCGGTTGGCGATGCCCTCGAGCTCGCCCCACTCCGAGCCCTGGAAGCCGAAGCGGTACTCGATGTCGACGGTGCGCTTCGAGTAGTGCGACAGCTTCTCCTTCGGGTGCTCGAAGTGCCGCAGGTTGTCCGGGTCGATGCCCAGGTCGGTGTACCAGCGGGTCCGCTCGTCGATCCAGTACTGGTGCCACTGCTCGTCGCTGCCCGGCTCGACGAAGAACTCCATCTCCATCTGCTCGAACTCGCGGGTGCGGAAGATGAAGTTGCCCGGCGTGATCTCGTTGCGGAACGACTTGCCGATCTGCCCGATGCCGAACGGCGGCTTCTTGCGGGCGGCGCCCATGACGTTGGCGAAGTTCACGAAGATGCCCTGGGCGGTCTCCGGGCGCAGGTAGTGCAGGCCGTTCTCGTCCTCGACCGGGCCGAGGTAGGTCTTCAGCATCATGTTGAAGTCGCGCGGCTCGGTCCACGCGCCCTTCGTGCCGCAGTTCGGGCAGGTGATGTCGAGCAGGCCGTTCTCGGGCGCCCGGCCCTTCTTCGCCTCGAACTCCTCCTCGAGGTGGTCGGCCCGGAAGCGCTTGTGGCAGTTCTGGCACTCGGTCAGCGGGTCGGTGAAGACGCCGACGTGGCCCGACGCCACCCACACCTGGCGCGGCAGGATCACCGACGAGTCGAGGCCGACGATGTCGTCCCGGCTCTGGACGACGGTCCGCCACCACTGCTTCTTGATGTTCTCCTTGAGCTCGACGCCCAGGGGGCCGTAGTCCCACGCGGAGCGGGTCCCGCCGTAGATCTCACCCGACGGGAAGACGAACCCCCGGCGCTTGCAGAGGTTGACGACCTTGTCGAGTCGCTGGGGGTCGTGCTTGGCGGTGCTCACGCGGAGGGCTCCATCCGGCTGGCGGTCGGCGGTTGACCTGCCCACGGTAGTTGGCGCCGTCCAGCCGCCCGGCGGCCCCCGGCTCAGCCGGTGGAGCGGACGACGGCGGTCACCCCTGCCTGCCCGAGCAGGTCGGCCGTGCCGTCGATGGTCGCGCCGCGCAGCATCATCACCAGCAGGACGACGCCCAGCACCAGCAGCACGAGCGCGAGCCCGGCGATCCAGGGCCAGGTGCGGCGCCGGGCGCGCGCCCGAGGTCCCACCGTCACGTTGACCGACGGAGGTGTGCCGAACTCGAGCGTGCGGTGCGGAGGCCTCCG
>NZ_JBJGZL010000011.1:0-145351 GCF_054050495.1 Blastococcus sp. SYSU D00922 | reverse complement strand
GCGGGTCCCGCGGTCTCCCCACCCGGCCGGTCAGCCGCCCGGCGTGGCGCCGGCTGCCTGCTGCGCCTGCTGGTAGGCCGTCACGGCCTCCTGCAGGTCCTCCAGCGCCTGCCCCTGACCGGCGAAGTCGCCGTTGCGCTGCGCGGTGGCCAGGGCCTCCAGGGCGGCGTTGATGTCCTCGACCGCCTGCTCCGTCCCCGGGGTGGCCGGCGTGCCGCCGCCGTCGTCCGGCGGCGTGGTCGGGGCCTCCGGCGTCGACGGGGTCTCCTCCTGCGGATCGGGCGTCGTGCCTGCGTCACCGCTGTCCGCGGCGGACTCCCCCGCTCCGGCACCGAAGACCTGGTCGAGGGCCTCGGACAGCGTGTTCGCGTACCCCACCCGGTCCCCGTAGTTCACCAGGACCTTCTGGAGCAGCGGGAAGGAGTTCTCCCCCGTGCCCTGCACGTAGAGCGGCTCGACGTAGAGCAGCCCGTCCTCGCCGATGGGCAGCGTCAGCAGGTTCCCGAAGACGGCCCGGGACTCCTGGCTGTTGAACAGGGTCAGGTCAGGTCTCACCTGGTTGTTCGTGATGAACGACTGCTGCACCTGCTGAGGCCCGCGGAACGGCGTGTTGCCGGGCAACCGCAGGACCTGGATCTCGCCGTAGGTGTCCGGATCGCTGGACGCCGAGATGAACGAGGAGAGGTTCTCGCGGTTGAAGGCGTTCAGCGCGCTGGTGAGCTGGAACGACGCCTCGTCGTCACCGGGCCGCTGGGCCAGGATGTAGTACGGCGGCTGCGCGGCATCGGTGTCCTGCGTCGGGTCGTCGGGCACCTGCCAACGGTCGTTCTGGTTGTAGAAGTCGACCGGGTTCGAGACGTGGTAGCGCGTCAGGATGTCGCGCTGCAGCTTGAACAGGTCCTCCGGGTACCGGACGTGGCTCATGAGCTCGTCCGGGATGTCGTCGTAGGCGGTGACCGTGCCCGGGAACGCCTTCATGTACGTCTGCAGGACCGGGTCCTCCTGGTCCCACTCGTACAGCGTGACCGTGCCGTCGTAGGCGTCGACCGTCGCCTTCACCGAGTTCCGGATGTAGTTGAACTGGTCGTTCGGCAGCGCCGTGGTGCCGGCGCCGGTCAGCGAGTCCGCGGCCGTCGTCCCGAGGTCGCGCAGCTCCGAGTACGGGTAGGCGTCCGAGGTCGTGTAGCCGTCGAGGATCCAGGTGACGCGCCCGTCGATGACCGCCGGGTACGGGTCGCCGTCCACCTCCAGGAAGGGGGCCGCCTTCTCGACGCGGTCCCGGGGGTCGCGGACGTAGAGCACCTTCGATTCGTCGTTCACCGCTCCGGAGAGCAGGAAGTTGCGCTCCCGGTAGTAGATGGCGAACGTCAGCTGCCGGAAGAAGCTGCCGATCTCGACGCCGCCCTCGCCGTCGTAGGTGTTGTTGACCTGGCCCTCGTCGGACCCGTCCTCCGGCCGGTCGAACTCGCGCGGCTCGGAGCCCTCGGGCGCACCCACGACCGAGTAGACGTCCTGGCCGTTCTGCTGGATCAGCTCGCCGTAGTAGATGCGGGCGCCGTCGTCGTCCACCTCGATGTTGCCGCGGGTGGGCAGGTCGCGGGTCGTGAAGTTGGGCTCGCCGCCCTCCTGGCCGGCCACGACCTCGTTCGCCGGGGCCGCCACGAACCCGTTGCCGTGGGTGTAGACGGTGTGCCGGTTGATCCAGCTGCCCTGGTTCTCCGACAGACCGGCGCTGTTGAGCTCGCGGACCGCGACCACGTAGTCCCGGGTCTCGCCGTCGATCGTGTACCGGTCGATGTCGAGCTTCTCCGGGAAGCCGTACACGTTGCGGATCTGCTGGCGGGCGGTGAACGTCTCCGACAGGACGTTCGGGTCCAGCAGCCGGGCGTTCGGGATGGTCTCGGTGTCGTTGCGCAGCTCGGCCTGCGCGGCGTCGGTGTCCACCGAGTCGCCGGTCGCGTCCTGCGCGTAGTTGACGTAGTCGATGTCGGAGAGGTTGTACGCGTCGAGCGTGGACGCGATCGCCCGCTCGATGTAGGGCGCCTCCTTCTGGTCGGCGCTGGGCCGCACCACGAACTGCTGGACGATCGCCGGGTAGGCCACCCCGATCACCAGGCTGGACACCAGCAGCAGCACCAGCGCGGCGGCCGGCAGGAGGAAGTTGCGCACGAAGATGTTGGCGAAGAACGCCAGGGCGCAGACGATCGCGACGAACACCAAGATCGTCTTGGGGACCAGCAGGGCGTTGACGTCGGTGTAGCTGGCGCCGGTGAACACGTCACCGCGGTCGGAGTAGACCAGCCCGTAGCGGTCCAGCCAGTAGGCGACGGCCTTGAGCGCGACGAACAGGCCCAGCAGCACCGACAGCTGCACCCGGGCAGCAGCCGTCAGCTTCTGGCCGGGGGTCTGCAGGCGCAGGCCGCCGAAGACGTAGTGGGTCAGCACCGCGCCGATCAGCGCCAGCAGCACGATGGCGAACCCGAAGCCGAGCGCGAAGCGGTAGAAGGGGTAGTCGAAGACGAAGAACGACAGGTCGACGCCGAACTGCGGGTCGGTCCGGCCGAAGTCGGTGCTGTTGCGGAAGGTCAGCCAGGTCTGCCAGCTGCCCTGCGCCGTGAAGCCGGCGAACAGACCCAGCACGACGGCGACGGCGGTGAGCACCAGCCCGCGCCGCGGCTCCAGCGACTGGCGGTACCGCTCGAGGTTCTGCTGCTCGAGCGACATCGGCCGGAAGGTCGGCCGGAACCGGTACGCCAGGTAGATCGACAGGGCGACCAGACCACCGGTGGCCACCCCGGCCACGGCGAACAGCAGCGCCCGGGTCTGGATCTCGGTCCAGAAGACCTCGGTGTAGTTGGTCTCGTCGAACCAGAGGTAGTCGACGTAGACGTTGGTCAGCGTGCCGATGGCCGTGAACAGCACCAGCAGCACGGCGACGGCGCCGAGGACCAGCTTCGCGCGGCGCGACAGGGTCGGCACCGGCACGGGGGGCCGCATGGCCACGAGCGCTCTCCTTCAGTTGCAGGCAGTTGCAGACGTGCGGTGACACGGGGGACGCCCGGTCATCCCAGCACAACGCGCGGGGGCCGACGGGGTTCCCCGCGAGGTCAGCGGTTCAGCAGGTCTCCGGTGTGCGCCCGGCGCGGAAGTCGGCGAGGGCCTCCAGGGCGTCGTCGAGCGTGGCGACCTTGGCGAGGGGGAAGCCCGGGTCGGCCGCGGCGGCCGCCTCGGCGCAGTTGCCTTCCGGGACCAGGAAGAGCTCCGCACCGATCTCCTCGGCGGCGACCATCTTCAGCGGGATCCCGCCGATCGGCCCGACCGCGCCGTCGGCGTCGATCGTGCCGGTGCCCGCGATCACCGCTCCCCCCGTCAGGTCGTCGTCACCGACGAGGTCGAGGATGCCGAGGGTCAGCATCAGCCCCGCCGACGGACCCCCCACGTCCTCCACCTGGATGTCGACGTCGAAGGGGGCCGACGGCTGCTCGAGGATCGTGATGCCGAGCAGCGACCCCTCCCTGTCCTCGGCCTCGCGGGTGGTGACCGTCGCCGTCCCCGGCTCGCCGAGCCGGGTGTAGGAGACCGTCACCGTCGACCCGCCGGGGGTGGCCGTCAGCACCTCGTCGAGCGCGTCGGTGTCGGGGGTCGGGACGCCGTCGATCGCCTCGATGGCATCGCCCTCCTCGAGGGCGCCCTCCGACGGGGAGTCGTCGGCCAGCCCCTGGACGACGACCTTCTCCGGGTAGCCCAGCCGGCCCAGCGCCACCGTCATGGCCGCCTGCTCGGAGGTCAGGAACGCCTGGCGGTTGGCCCGGCGGGTCTCCTCCTCGGAGCGGTCGGGCGGGTAGACCGCCTCCTCCGGGACGACGCTGACCTCGTCGTCGAACCAGCCGCGCACGGCCTGGACGAGGCTCAGCCCGCCCCGGCTCACGCCGACCGTCGTCAGGTTGAGGTTGCCCTCCACGTCGTTCCGCTCGCGACCCTGGACGTCGATGATCGGCTCGCCGTCGATGTCGCCGAGGGTGTTGAACGTCGGCCCGGGCACCTGCGCGACGTAGGGCACCGGCAGCGTCGTCCCCAGGATCCCGAAGAGGAGCAGGAGCACGACACCGGCGGTCAGGACGGCGATCCGGCGGGTCACGACGGGCGAGCCTATGCGGCGGAGCTGGACGGCGCCGTCGCGTCCTGTCCGCCGTGGGCGCAACGCGTCGCCACCCCGGCGAAGATCACGCGTCTACCGTGGATGCATGAGTGACGTGCCGTTCGGCTTCGGACTGCCCGACCGCGACCCCGAGCGCCGCGAGCCCGGTCAGGGGGGCGCCCCCGGCAACCCCGGCGACCCCTTCGGTCTGGGCGCGCTGTTCGGCGGCATCGCCGGCGGTGGCTCCCCCGAGGACCTGCTCGGCAAGATGCCGCTGTTCGCCGAGCTGCAGAAGCTCATGAACTGGTCCGGCGGACCGGTCAACTGGGACCTCGCCCGGCAGGGCGCGATCAGCCAGCTCGCCGCAGGGCACCAGCCGTCGTCGGACGCCGAGCGCACCGCCGTCGCCGAGGCGCTGCGGCTGGCCGACCTGTGGCTCGACCAGGTCACCGAGCTGCCCTCGGGCATCGAGCGCACGGCCGCCTGGTCGCGGGTCGAGTGGGTGGAGCAGACGCTGCCGGCGTGGCGCGCGCTGATCGACCCCCTCGCCGAGAAGGTGGTCGGCGCCATGACCAGCGCGCTCCCCCAGGAGGCGGCCATGTCGTTCGGGCCGATCGCCGGGATCATGGGCCGGATGGGCGGGCTGATGTTCGGCGCCCAGGTCGGCCAGGCGCTCGGGAAGCTCGCCGACGAGGTCGTCACCAGCACCGACGTCGGGCTCCCCCTCGCCCCCGCGGGCACCGGCGTCCTGGTGCCGCAGAACGTCGGGGCGTTCGCCGCCGGCCTCGACCGGCCGGCCGACGAGGTCCGGCTGTTCCTCGCCCTGCGCGAGGCGGCCTCGCAGCGGCTGTTCGCGCACGTCCCGTGGCTGCGCCAGCAGCTGCAGGACGCCGTCCACGCCTACGCCCGCGGGATCACCATCGACCGCGAGGCCATCGAGCAGAAGCTCGGCGAGGCGATGTCGGGCATGGAGGGCGGCATCGACCCCAGCAACCCGGAGAGCATCCAGCAGCTGCTGGGCAGCGGCGTCCTCGAGCCGGAGGAGACCCCGGAGCAGCAGATGGCGCTGCGCCGCCTCGAGACCCTGCTCGCGCTGGTCGAGGGCTGGGTCGACACCGTCGTCGCCGAGGCCGCCAAGGACCGGCTGCCCGGCCACCCGGCCCTGGCCGAGACGATGCGCCGTCGTCGCGCCTCGGGCGGGCCCGCCGAGCAGACGTTCGCCACGCTGGTCGGCCTGGAGCTGCGCCCCCGCCGGCTGCGCGACGCGGCGACGGTGTGGGGTGCGATGACCCAGCAGCACGGGTCGGACGCCCGCGACCGGCTGTGGTCGCACCCCGACCTGCTGCCCACGTCCGAGGACCTGGACGAGCCCCTGGACTTCGTGGCCCGCCAGGGTCTGGACGACGAGCTGGCGGCGCTCACGGCCGAGGACGCCGAGAAGCCGCAGGACGACGAGGGCGACCAGCCCGGTTAGTCGACGAGGTCGGCCGAGTCGCCGTCGGCGTCGCCGGCGCCGGCCATCTCGACGCCCTCCAGGAAGCCGCGGGCGCGCTCGGCGCGCGGGTACCGGGCGACGAGCGCCCAGAAGTTCTCGTCGTGGCCCGGCTCGAGCAGGTGCACCAGCTCGTGCACGAGGACGTAGTCGACGACGTACTCGGGCATGGACCGCAGCCGGCTCGACAGGCGGATGCTGCCGTCGGCGGGCGTGCAGGACCCCCAGCGGCGGTTCTGGTTGTCCACCCACCGCACGCTGAGCGGCTCGGCCAGGCCGTCGAGGTGGGCGGCCGACAGCGCGCGGGCGCGGTCCATCAGCTCGTCGTCGCCGCCGAGGGACCGGCGGCGCCGCTCCTCCCGGGTCTGCAGCTTGGCCACCATCTGCGCCACCCAGCGCCGCTCCTCGGCCGGGCTGAAGGCGGCCGGGATGAGGACGACGGTCCGCCCCTTCTCGCGGTAGGCGGTCACCGTCCGGCGCCGGCGGGCGCTGCGCCGGACCTCGACCTCCCCGAGGTTCGCCGGGCCGCCGGCGAGATCGCTCCTCGCCGGTTCCGGCGCGGCTCCCTTGCGCGGCCGGGCAGCCGGGAGCGCACGGCCGGCCCGGCCGGCGGAGGTGGACGGGCCGGTCGCCTCGGGGCACGCGTGAGCGTCGGGAGTCGATCCGGGCACGGAGGCACCGTAAGGCACCGCGCCGACCCTTCGCCTCTGCGAGGGCACCCACTCGGGTGCACGTCGCACGGACGGTGGACACGGCCGCCGCTCCACCCGGTGACAAGGGTTGCGCTGGGTGGTCGGTCCACAGCCTGGACGGGCACGTAGCCGCAGGTCGGGCCCCGGGTCATGCCGTGCAGGCGGGGCTGCTCCCCCACCCTGTCCCCGCTGCGCGCACAGCGACACGCCGGGTCGTCCCCACGCGCTCCACAGCCCTGTCCACAGGCTGTGGGCAAACCCGTCCGGGGCGGCCGCGTTCCGGCGACCGCCCGTCACACCATCGGCCGCTCGCACGGGTAGCGTGCCTGCGCAACGGCGCCCGGCGCGCGAGCCGAGGCACCCCGAGTTCGAGGAGACCCCCGTGGCGGAGAGCTACAACGGCTACTGCGTGAAGTGCAAGGAGAAGCGCGACTTCGACGGCGAGGTGAAGGTCAGCGAGTCCGGCCGGCGCATGGCGCAGGGCACCTGCCCCGTCTGCGGCACCAAGATGAACCGGATCCTCGGCAAGGCCTGAGCGCGGACCGTGCGGTCCTGACACGGCGGTGCCCCGGCAGGGGCGCCGCCGTTCGTCGTCCCGGGCCTGTGGACGGCGCCCGCGCGGCCTCCCCGTGCGCTGCGACGCTGCCCCGGTGAGCGACTTCTCCCACCCGCTGCTTCCCGCCGGCACCCCGCTGCTGCGCGACGGCGACGGGTCGGTGCAGGTGGGCGGGGTCGACGGCACCGACGGGCTCGCGCTCCGCCCCGACGGCGCGGCGGTCGTGGCGCTGCTGCGCGGGCTCGACGGGCGCCGGGCGCAGAAGGCCGTCCTGGCCGACGCGGTGGAGGCCGGCCTGGATCCCGCCGTCGTCTCGGGGGTGCTCGGCGGGCTGCGCTCCGCCGGGCTGCTGGTCGACCTCGACGCCGCCGACCTGCTCGCCGCCGACGCGGGACCGGCGGCCGCCGCCCGCACCGCCGCGGAACTGCCCGCGGCGTCGGCGCGCCCGGGCGGCTGGCGCGCGCGACGGCAGGCCGCGGTCGTCGTCGAGGGCGCCACCCGCGTCGGCACCCCGCTGGCCGCCATGCTCGCCGCCAGCGGGATCGGTCGCGTGGCGGTCCGGGACACCGGGCTCACCGCCGCCGGCGACGCCGTCGTCGGTGGGCTCAGCGCGGCTGACGAGGGGCGACCACGGGCCCTGGCGGCTGCCGACGCCGTGCGCCGGGCGAGCCCGCTCACCGACCTGCGACCCCTGGGCAGCGACGCCGCCGCCGACCTCGTCGTGCTGGCCCGTCCGTGGGCGGCGTCCGATCCCCTGGCCGCCGGGGTCCACCGCGCCGGCGTGCCGCACCTGGTCGCGACGGTGCGCGGGGAGACCGGCGTGGTCGGACCGCTCGTCGTCCCGGGCGTCACCAGCTGCCTGCAGTGCGCCGACCTGCACCGCCGCGACGCCGACCCCCGCTGGCCGCGGCTCGCCGCCCAGCTGACCGGGAGCGACCCTCCCCCCAGCGGGGCGACGATCACCTGCCTGCTGACCGCCGCCACCGCGGCGCTCCAGGTCCTGGCCTACCTGGACGGCACGTCGGCGCCCGGGGTTCTCGCGGCCACGGTGGAGCTGCGCCCGCCGCACCTCACGCCGCGGGTCCGCAGGTGGCCGGCCCACCCGGCGTGCCCGTGCGGTGCCGCCACGGCGTCCGCCGCCACCCGGGAGGGCGAGCCGTCGGCGGTTCCCCTGGGCGCGGAGGCCCCCCGGCAGGGAACAATGGGCGGCTGACCGAGCTCACGAGCTCACCGAGACCACACGGCGGCGCCGGACGGGGCGCGAGCGCCGGCGAGGAGGAACGCGTGAGTGACGACGGACCGGTGATGCCGCGGGGCTCCGTGTCGCGGACCGCGCGGCTGGCGTCGCTCCCCCTGGGAGCCGCCGGCCGGGCCACGCTCGGCCTGGGCAAGCGCCTCTCGGGCCGGCCGGCGGACGCCGTCACCGCGGAGCTGCAGCAGCGGACCGCCGAGCAGCTGTTCGCCGTGCTCGGGCAGCTCAAGGGCGGGGCCATGAAGCTCGGCCAGACGCTGTCGGTGTTCGAGGCGGCCGTCCCCGAAGAGGTCGCCGCCCCGTACCGCGAGGCCCTGGTGAAGCTCCAGGAAGAGGCGCCGCCGATGCCCGTGCGGACCGTGCACGCGGTCCTGGCCCAGCAGCTCGGCGGCACCTGGCGCACCCGGTTCGCGGAGTTCGACGACCAGCCGGCGGCCGCGGCCAGCATCGGCCAGGTGCACCGCGCGACCTGGCGGGACGGGCGCGACGTCGCCGTCAAGATCCAGTACCCGGGCGCGGCGACCGCCCTGATGGCCGACCTCAACCAGCTGGCCCGCTTCGCGCGCCTGTTCGCGGCGCTGTTCCCGGGCATGGACGTCAAACCGCTGATCGCCGAACTCAAGGCGCGCGTGGTCGAGGAGCTGGACTACGGGCTCGAGGCCGACGCGCAGCGCGCCTTCGCGAAGGCCTACGCCGGCGACGACCAGATCGTCGTCCCCCGGGTGGTGGCCAGCGCGCCCAAGGTGAT
This sequence comes from Blastococcus sp. SYSU D00922, assembly GCF_054050495.1. Taxonomy (NCBI): domain Bacteria; kingdom Bacillati; phylum Actinomycetota; class Actinomycetes; order Geodermatophilales; family Geodermatophilaceae; genus Blastococcus; species Blastococcus sp. SYSU D00922. Next base: position 136,473 of record NZ_JBJGZL010000011.1, on the reverse strand, counting down.
CGTGTCGGAGTGGCTGGACGGCACGCCGCTGTCCCGGATCATCGCCGACGGCACCCGCGAGCAGCGCGACCGCGCGGGGCACCTGCTGGCGGTGCTGCACTTCTCGGGCCCGGAGCGGGCAGGGATGCTGCACGCCGACCCGCACCCCGGGAACTTCCGGCTGCTCGCCGACGGCCGCCTGGGCGTGATCGACTTCGGGGCCACGGCGCGGCTGCCCGACGGGCACCCCGAACCGATCGGCCGGCTGCTGCGCTGGGCGCTGGCGGGCAAGGCCGACGAGGTCCTGGCCGACCTGCGGGCCGAGGGCTTCGTGCGGGCGAACATCGAGGTCGACGCGCAGGGGGTGCACGACTTCCTGCGCCCGATGCTCGAGCCGGTGGCGTCCCACCACTTCCACTTCACCCGCGCGTGGATGCAGGAGCAGGCAGCGCGGATCGCCGACCCCCGCAACGACGCCAGCCGGCTGGGCCGGCAGCTCAACCTCCCGCCGGCGTACCTGCTGATCCACCGGGTGACCATCGGGTCCATCGGGGTGCTGTGCCAGCTCGACTCCGCCGGCGACTTCCGCAGCGTCCTGGAGCAGTGGCTGCCTGGCTTCGTGGAGTGACCCGCTGCCGCACCACCGGATGCGCACGAACGGTGGTGTCGGCGGCTCCGTGACCACCGTTCGTGCGCGAACGGTGCGGAGACGGGACGAGGCCGGGTCACGGACGCACCGGGAGCGTCCGTGACCCGGCCTCAGTAGGGACCACCGGTTCGCGCCGAGTGGGGCCCGGAGGGTCCCGCGCAGGTGCGAGTCAGCGGCTCCACGCAACCGTGGGCGGCACGTGGTGGCGGTGCGGCCCGGAGGGCCGCGATGTGCTCAGTAGACGGCGGCGGAAGCCCGAGCGGCGCGGCGGACCGCACGCTCCGCGCGACGAGCCGCGCGGCGGGCCAGGTAGAGACGACGAGCGCGCGAGGCCGCGGCGGCCTCCGCCTGCATCTCGCCCATCCGGCTGCGCGCCAGATCCTGTTCGAGCATGTACATGGCAGTTCCTTCTGGATGAGTGGTCGATCCCCCTGACATGAGGAGGGACCGGTCGAGCTGGATGCATTCAGCGGTGGTGCCGTCGCGGCTCACGCCGCGACGACCTTGCGGGGACGGCCCCGCGGACGCTTGCGGGCGATGACGGCGCCCCGTTCGAAGATCTCGCCGCCCCAGACACCCCACGGCTCGCCCCGGTCCAGGGCGCCGGCCAGGCAGGCGCTCCGGATGGGGCACTCGCCGCAGAAGCTCTTGGCCTGCTCGAGCTGTGCCGGGCTCTCGGCGAACCACAGCTCCGGGTCCTCGACCCGGCACGGCAGCGGGCGCCGCACCGGCGCGGGGGCCAGTGGCGTGGGTCGTCTCGGCGGGGATCCCCCGGTCCAGGGGAGCCCGGTTCGGCGGTGGGACGTCGGGCGGGCGATCGTCTGCTGCACTGCCGCTCCTCCTAGTTCTCGTCTCTGCTGGGCTTCTGGCAGGTGGCCGGCGGGGGCCCGCCGACCGGTGGTCGGTGCCGGGAGTCGCGGAGAATGAGAAAGGCCGCGGATCCCGGGTTCGGGTTCCGCGGCCTGTAGGAGGACCGGTCGAGCGCTTAGCTCTGCGGTCTCCTCGAGGAGTGGATCCCGAGGGTGGTGCCGTTGTTCTCGAAGAGGTGCTTGGTCACGACGACGTCGCCGATCGGCCGGCGCGTGACGGGGCGGAGGCGGACAGCGGTGCTGCCTGCGGGCAGACCGGTCCCCTGGGCCGGAGCGGTGGGCGCAGCGATCTGCACCGCCAGGAGATCGGCGGAGCCGCCGCACAGGCCCGGGCCGTAGGCCGGGCGCACGTCGATGCCGCCCATGCCGAGGAGATCGGCGGGGGCCTTGGTCCACGTCGTGCTGATCACTGGTACCCCCTCCTTCCTCGGTCGCGGCCCTGACCAGGACGGCCAGGAGCACGGGGGTGCATCTCGTGTGTGCGGGGACACTATGGCCCCCGCCGGAAGCGGGTCAATCGAATTAACGGCGAGTTCCTCAGAACGTGTCACGACGGCCACCGCGACCGCCTGCCGTCGCGCTGGGTGCCGACCCGGCCCGGGTCCGGATGGGCTCCCTCGCAGGTCAGGCGCCGAGCGTGGCCAGCACGTCCGCGCCGTAGAGCTCCAGCTTGCGGGCGCCGATGCCCGGCAGCCCGGACAGCTCGCGCATCGTCGAGGGCCGGGTCTCGGCGATGGCCTGCAGCGTGGCGTCGGTGAAGACGACGTAGGCCGGCACCGACGCCGACTGCGCCGCCTGGCTGCGCCAGGCCCGGAGCCGCTCGAACAGCTCCCCCGCCTCGCCCTCGAGCACCACCTTCGCCCGCTTGGTCGGGCGACGGGCCGCCGGCGCGGTGGGACCGGAGCCGGGAGCCAGACCGTCGAGGAAGCGGCTGCGCGGGCGCGCACGCTTGGCACCCGGGTTGCGCCCCAGCGACCAGGAGAGTGACAGGTGCTCGCGCGCCCGGGTGATGGCCACGTAGAGCAGGCGCCGCTCCTCCTCGACGGCGGCCGGTCTGCTCAGCGACTGCGAGATCGGCACGACGCCGTCGACCAGGCCGACGACGAACACGACGTCCCACTCCAGGCCCTTGGCCGCGTGCATCGACGCCAGCGTGACGCCCTGCACGGTCGGCGCGTGCTGGGCGTTGGCCCGCTCGGCCAGGTGCCCGACGAAGCCGGCCAGGTCGAGGGTGGGGTTCTCCGACACCAGGTCGACGGCGAGGTCGACCAGGGCGGCGAGGGACTGCCAGCGGTCGCGCGCGGCACCGCCGGCGGGCGGGCGGTGCTCGGCCCAGCCCATGGACGCCAGCACGTCGCGGACCGTGGGGACCAGCGCGCCCGGATCGGTGCCTCCGGCCGCGGCGCCGCGGAGCAGCAGCACGGCCTCGCGGACCTCGGGCCGTTCGAAGAAGCGCTCCCCGCCCTTGAGCACGTAGGGCACGCCGACGTCGGCCAGCGCCGACTCGTAGACCTCCGACTGGGCGTTGATGCGGAAGAGCACCGCGATCTCGGCCGCCGGCATCCCGGAGTCGATGAGCGCCTTGCACCTCGCCGCCACGGCCGCCGCCTCGGCCGGCTCGTCGGGGTGCTCGACGAACGTGGGCTCGGCGGCGTCGGGGCGCTGGCCGAGCAGCCGCAGGCCGGGCAGCCCCTTGCGCTTCGGCGCCTGCCCGATCAGCCGGTTGGCCAGGCCGACCACCTGCGGTGTCGAGCGGTAGTCGCGCTCGAGCTTGACCACGGCGGCGTCGGGATAGCGGTCGGCGAAACCGAGCAGGTAGTCGGGATCGGCGCCGGTGAAGGAGTAGATGGTCTGGTTGGGGTCGCCGACGACGCAGACCTCGGCCCGGCCGCCCAGCCAGGCGTCGAGCAGCCGCTGCTGGAGCGGGTTGACGTCCTGGTACTCGTCGACGACGAAGTGCCGGTACTGCGCGCGCACCTCGCGGGCGACCGCGCGGTGCTCCTCGATCGCATAGGCGGTGACGAGCAGCAGGTCCTCGAAGTCCAGGGCACCGTCGCGCTGCTTGGCGGTCTCGTAGCTCGCGTAGACGGCGGCCACCGCCGAGGCGTCGAACGGCGGCTCGCGGCCGGCCGCCTGGGCGCGAGCCGGGTAGTCGTCCGGCGTGGCCAGGGTGGTCTTGGCCCACTCGATCTCACTGGCCAGGTCACGGAGGCTGGCGCGGTCGGTGGTGAGCCGGTTGCGCGCCGCCGCCGTGGCCACGACGCGGAGCTTGTTCTCGATCAGCGCCGGCATGGGGCCGCCCAGCACCCGGGGCGCGAAGTAGCGCAGCTGGCGCATCGCCGCCGCGTGGAAGGTGCGGGCCTGCACACCGCCGACGTCCAGGGCGGCGAGGCGCCCGCGGAGCTCCCCCGCCGCCCGGGCGGTGAAGGTGACGGCGAGGACCTGCTCCGGCACGTAGACACCGGAGTGGACGCCGTAGGCGATGCGGTGGGTGATCGTGCGCGTCTTGCCCGTTCCGGCGCCGGCGAGGATGCACACCGGACCGGTGACGGCCTGGGCGGCGGCGCGCTGCTCGTCGTCCAGCGCGGCGAGCACGGCCTCGGCCCGGGAGGCCGGTTCGGCTCCCGTCTGCGGCATGGGATCCCCTTCCGTCCTCGCGGCCGACGTGTGTGCCCCGATCCTCTCAGCCGGGTGCGACGACGCCGGGAAGCATCCCCAGGGGCGCGGCGTTGGTCCGGGGACAGATCAAGGCCACCCTCCCGGGGGTGGACCGGCTCGGAACTACCAGGGAGGATCCCCCTCGATGACCTCGACCCCCACGGCCCTCGTGACGATGTACACCACCGACTGGTGCGGGTACTGCGTCCGGCTCAAGAAGCTCATGGAGCGCGAGGGGATCCCCTTCTCCGAGGTCAACATCGAGCGCGACGCGAAGGCCGCCGAGCTGGTCATGCAGGCCAACGGCGGCAACCGCACCGTCCCCACGCTGCTGTTCCCGGACGGTGTCGCGCTCACCAACCCCTCGATCGACCAGGTGAAGGCCCAGCTGGGCTCGGCTGCGGAGGCGTGAGCACCAGGTGATCCCCGGTCCCCGGCCCTCGACAGGGCACAATCGCCCTGGAGCGGGCCGCGACCGCGGCACCGACGTCCTCCGGCACGCCTCGCCGGACGCCCTCCCGGAGGCCCCCGTGGAGAGTTCGGGACCCGAGTCCCCCTCCCCGGATGCCCCGTGCCCGTCGCCGGTGGCCCTCACCCGGACCGCCCGCGGCTGGGCGGTCCAGTCACCGGCGGGCGCCGATCCGGCGGCCGACCTCGTGGAGGGCCTCTCGCTCGCCGACATCGTGGCCGAGGAGTTCGGCGCCCTCGTGGAGCCCGACCGCACGGCCCGCCGGTCGGCCCGGGGCCCCAGCGCGGACACCGACCCGCTCGACCCGGCCGCGGCGCGGGTGGCCGAGCTGGAGCGCACCGTCGCCCAGCTCGAGCACGCCCTCGCCGCCCGCGTCTCGACCGAGCGCGCCATCGGTGTGCTGGCCGAGCGGCACGGCACCAGCGCCCGTGACGCGTTCGAGTCGCTCCGCCGCGACGCCCGGTCGCAGGGCCGTCCGGTCGCCGAACTGGCCCGCGAGGTCCTCGACGGGCTGGCCGCCGATCCCCCGCCGGCCGACGGCGGCTCACGGCGCGGCGGCCGGTCGGTGCCCGCGCCCGGACGTCGTCGCGGCGCCGTGGTCGCCGAGGTGAGCCCCCCGCTGCCCCGCACGCCTCCCCAGCCGTCGGCCGCCGCCGTGGACGGCGTTTCCTGAGCCGTCCGCAGCCGCTCACCCCGCCGGCGCTCGCCGAGCGCCTGGCCGCCCTCCTCGCCCCGCTGCCCCCCGAGACGGGCGCGTCCGCGCTGCGAGTGGCCGTCGACGGCCCGGACGCCGCGGCTCCCGAGCGCCTCGCGACGGCGGTCGCCGAGCACCTGCCCGCGCTGGGCCGCCCGGCCGTCGTCGTGCCCGCGGGCGGCTTCTACCGGCCGGCCTCGCTGCGGCTGGAGCACGGGCGCACCGACCCCGACGCGCGGTACACCGACTGGCTCGACGCCGGGGCGCTCACCCGCGAGGTGCTCGCCCCGGTGGGCCCCGGCGGCAGCGGCGAGTACCTCCCGGTGCTGTGGGACGTCGTCCGGGACCGCGCCGCCCGGGCTCGCCGGCGGCCCGTCCCGCCGTCGGGCGTGCTGCTCGTGCCCGGGCCGCTGCTGCAGGGCATCGGGCTGCCCTTCGACGTGGTCGTCCACCTGCGCATGTCGCCGGCGGCCCGCCGCCGGCTGACCCCGGCGGACCAGGCATGGGAGCTGCCGGCGTTCGACCGCTACGACGACGAGGTCGACCCGGCCGGGCTCGCCGACGCCGTCGTCCTCGCCGACCACCCCGACCGGCCGGCCCTGGTGCTCGCCGGCCGATTCGCTAGCTGAACTCGCCGGCGACCCAGCGGTCGAGGATGTGGCGGGCGATCGACACCGGTGGCGGGAGCGCGGCCGGCCCCTCCCCGCGCGCGAGCTCGTCCCGCGTGAACCAGCGGGCCTCCTCGATCTCCGTGGGGTCGACCACGAGCTCGTCGGCGCCGTCGACGCGGGCGACGAAGCCGAGCATCAGCGACTGCGGGAACGGCCACGGCTGGCTACCGACGTACTGGATGCGGGTCACCGCGAGGCCGACCTCCTCCGCGACCTCCCGGGCCACCGCCGCCTCGGCCGACTCCCCCGGCTCCACGAAGCCGGCCAGGATGGAGAAGCGCCCCGGCGGCCAGACGGCCTGCCGCCCGAGGACGACGCGGTCGCCGTCGTGGACCAGCATGATCACCGCGGGGTCGGTGCGCGGGAAGAACTCCGTGCCCGTCTCGGGGTCGCGCTGCACCCAGCCGGCGCGCTCCACGGTCGTGGCGTTGCCCGTCAGGGGGCTGAACCGGTGGCGCTCGTGCCACTCCAGGATGCCGATCGCCTCGACGAGCAGGCCGGCGTCCAGGTCGCCGAGGTCGGCGCCGACCTCGCGCAGCCCCGTCCAGGTGTCCACCGGGCGCCCGTTCACGGTGAGCGAGCGCTCGCCGCGCACGGCCGCGTAGGGGACGCCGTCGGCCTCGCCGAGGTAGACCGCGCCCAGGGGCAGCTCCGGCTGCTCGTCCCAGACCAGGCCCGGCCCGGTCGGTCCCTCGGCCACCGGCACGGTGCGCCGGGGGTCGACGGTCAGGACCCGGACCGGCCGCCCGCCCGTGGGGTCGGGCAGCGTGCGGGACAGGTGGGCCCTGTCGTGCGCGACCCGGCTGAGCACCGGGACCTCACCGCTGGAGGGGCCGGTCCCCTCCGGCCACGCGGATGCCGGGACGGTCATCCGGGGGTGCCGGCCCGGACGCTGACCGGTGCGAGAGCGCCGAGCGGACCGGAGATCCGCTCGGCGTCGCCCACGACGACCGCGGTGAGCCCGGTCGCGGCGAGATACCGGTGCGAGACCTCCCGCACCTGCTCGAGCGTCACCTGGGCCAGCGCCTGCTGGTGCTCGGCCAGCCAGCCCGGCGGCAGCCCGGCGCCGACCAGCGCGGAGAGCGTGCTGGCCAGCCCCGCGTGCGTCGCCGTGGACAGCGCCATGCTGCCCAGCACGTACCGCCGGGCGGCGTCCAGCTCGGCCTCGGTCACCGGCAGCAGGGCCATGCGGCCGAGCTCGTACCAGGTCTCCAGGAGGGCGGGGCCGGTCACCTCCGTGGCGACGTCGGCCTCGACGAGGAACGACGAGCCGGCCGCCAGGTGGTCGACCGAGCTGCGCGGGCTGTACGTGTATCCCTTGTTCTCGCGGATGTTCTCGACCAGGCGGGAGGAGAAGTACCCCCCGTAGATCATGTTGGCCAGGCGCACCGCGGGCAGGTCCGGGTCGGTCCGGCCGGGCGCCGGTCCACCGAGCCGGATGTTGGACTGCACCGCCCCGGGCCGGTCGACCACCTCGATGCCGGCGCCGAGCAGCTCGGGCGCCGGGGGTGCCTCGACGGCGTGCCCGCTGCCGGCCCACTCGCCGAGCGCGGCGGCGACCGCGTCGGCCGCGGCCGCCGGGTCGAGGTCGCCGACCAGGACGAGGCTGCTGCCGGCCGGGAGCACGCGCGCCCGGTGGAGGTCGCGCAGCGCCGCACCGTCGACGCCGGTCACCAGGGCGGGGTCCGGGAGGGTGATCGCGTAGGGGTGGTCGCCGTAGCGTCGCGCGGCCAGGGCGCTGCGCGCGATGACACCCGGCTGGGAGAGGGCGATCGCGATCCGCTCGGCGACGCGGTCGCGCTCGCCCTCGACCTTGTCGTCGGGGTAGGTGGCGCCGGTCAGCAGCTCGGCCAGCACGCCGAGGACGGGACCGAGCCCGTCGGGCAGCAGCGTGGTGGCGAACAGGAGCCGGTCGGGGTCGGTGGAGACTGACAGCTCGGCGCCGTGGCCCTGGAGGAGCTGCGCGATGCCGGTCTGGTCGTGCGCGGCGGTGCCGAGGAGCACCGCGCCCGAGAGGACGGAGCCCTGCGCGGTGTGCAGGCCAGCGTCGGCCGCCGTCGTCGCCGCGAACGGCACGCGCAGCCGCAGCTCGATCAGCGGGACGCCGGGCCGCGGGACCACGACCAGGCGCAGCCCGCTCCGCAGCGTCGACTCGACCGCCGTGGGGACCGGCTGGGGCCGCGGCTCGCCCAGCGGCGGGATCAGGGACAGGTCGAGACTCATCGCCGTCCTCCCGTGGCGCGCAGCTCGAGGACGGCAGCGGTGCCGGGATCCAGGTCGCGGGCGGCGGCCTGCACCTGCTCGGGCGTCACGGCCGCGAGCCGCGCGGCCAGCTCGCCGGCGAGCTCCGCCCGGCCGTGGACCAGCTCGGCGGCGGCGAAGCCCAGCGTGCGACCGAGCACCGAGTCGGCCTGGCGGAGCAGCTGCGCCTCGGTGCGGGCCTGCACCCGGCGCAGCTCGTCGGCGGGGACGCCGTCGTCGGCGATCTTCCGGACCTCCTCGTGCACCGCGGCCTGCACCGTCTCGGGTGCGACGGCGGCGGGGTGGTGCACCTGGGTGGTGAGGAGCGTGGCGTCCCGGACGTCGAACGGGTCGCCGAACAGCCCGACGTAGCTGCTCTGCGCGATGGCGATGCGGTCGTCGTGCACCAGCCGGCGCTCGAGCCGCGAGGCGTCGCCCTCGCTGAGCAGCTCGCCCAGCAGCACGGTGCCCAGGTAGCGGTCGAAGTCGCCGACCGGGTCGGGCACCCGCCAGCCGATGGCCAGGGCCGGCGCGGGGGCCAGCGCGTCCTCGACGACCGCGGTGCGCACGCTCGTGGGCAGCGGCTCGCCGGTGGGCGGCAGCGGGGGCACCGGGCGGGCGGCGACCGGGCCGAACCAGCGCTGCACGAGCCGCTCGGTCTCGGCGACGTCGAGGTCGCCGCCGATGCAGAGCACGGCGTTGCCCGGCGCGTAGTAGGTCGAGAAGAAGTCGGCCGCGTCGTCGACGGTCGAGGACTCGAGGTCGACGAACGAGCCGTAGCCGTCGTGGGTGTTGGCGAAGCTCTCGAAGGCGATCTGCGGCAGTTGCAGCCACGGGAAGGCGCCGTAGGGCCGGTTGAGCACGTTGACCCGGATCTCCTCCTTCACCACGTCGATCTGGTTGCGGAGGTTCTCCTCGGTGATCGCCGGCGCCGCCATGCGGTCGGCCTCGAGGAACAGCGCACGCTCGAGCGCCTCGGCCGGGAGCGCCTCGAAGTAGTTCGTGTAGTCCTGGTGGGTCGACCCGTTGAACGTGCCGCCGGCGGCCTGCACCAGGCGCGCGTGCTCCATCTTGGGGACGTTCGCCGACCCCTGGAACATCATGTGCTCGAAGAGGTGGGCGAAGCCCGTGCGCCCTTCCGGTTCGTTGCGCATCCCGACGTCGTAGAAGACGCTCACCGCGACCACCGGGACGCTGCGGTCGGGGGCGAGGACGACGCGCAGCCCGTTGTCGAGGGTGAAGCGCTCCACCGGGTGCCGCAGGGTCAGTTCGGTCCCGGCTGCAGTCACGCCGACGACAGTAATCGCGGGGGGCGACCGACCGCTGCGCGGTCGGCCCTCACAACACGTCGACGGCGTCGATGACCCGGTCGATCACGCCGTAGAGCTCGGCGTGGGTGTTGGGGATCGAGAGGTAGAGGAGCGCCGGCGCCGGCCGGCCGACGTCGATGAGCAGCAGCGCCGCCCGCTCCCCGCTCGCGTCGTAGCCCGGCGCGTCCCACGCCAGCTGGAACTCGTAGAGGTAGGCCTCGTGGCCGTCGACCGTCCGAGCCTCGTCGCGCAGGACCGTCCGCTCGTTGGGCCGCGGGTAGTAGTTGAACCGCACGCTGTCGGCGACGGTCCGCGTCGTCGTCTGGAGCGTCGAGGGCCCGGCCCAGCCGAGGCCGTCCGACAGCGGGCCGGACGTGCACTGGGCGATGAACGTCGTCCCCTCGGGCGTCAGGTCCTGGGTGACGAAGTACTGCCCGGCGATCGCGGTGACCTCGGCCTGCATGCCCAGGTCGAACTCGTACCAGTTCTCGCCGAGGTACGGGTAGGAGATCCCCGAGGCCTCGTCGATGATCCGCACGGTCCCCGGCGGGAACTCGGGTCCGGCCGGGGGCAGCTGCGCCGACGACGACGGCGCCTCGGCCACCGGGTCGGACGCGGGCCGGCCCAGGAACACCGCGGCGACGACGACGGCGACCAGCACGAACAGGGAGACGCCGACGATCCAGGCCGTCCGGGCGCCGCCGCCACCTCGGGACGGCTCCTCGGGCGGGGGCACCGGCGACGGCGCCGGTGCGGGCGGCGCGAGCAGCGGGGAGGACCGGACGGCGACGCCCGGACCCGACGGGATCGCGACGTCGGACCAGGTGAGGCCGTTCCACCAGCGCACGAGCCCGGGGGTCCCGTCGGGGTCGGGGTACCAGCCGGGGGGCGGAGCCGGCTGGTCGGGTCCGGTCACGGCGTCCACCCTAGGACGGCGCGTAGCGTTCGCGGCCCATTCGAGGAGGCGCGCGTGACCGCTGCTGCAGTCGTCGACCGGCTGCGGGCTGCCGGCTGCGTGTTCGCCGAGGACGAGGCATTGCTGCTCACCGCAGAGGCGTCGTCCCCGGCAGCGCTCGAGGAGCTGGTGCGCCGCCGGATCGACGGGGAGCCGCTCGAGCACCTGCTGGGCTGGGTGGACTTCTGCGGCCTGCGGATCGCGGTGGCGCCGGGGGTGTTCGTGCCGCGACGCCGGTCGGAGCTGCTGGTCGGCGAGGCCGCCGCGCTGGCGCCGGCCGGGGCCGTCGTCGTCGACCTGTGCTGCGGGTCGGGCGCGGTCGCCGCGGCGCTGACCGCGCGGCTCGACCGGCCCGAGGTGCACGCCTCGGACGTCGACCCGGCGGCGGTGGCCTGCGCCCGCCGCAACCTGCCCACGGGAGCTGTGCACGCCGGCGACCTGTTCGACGCGCTGCCGTCCTCGCTGCGGGGGCGGGTGGACGTCCTCGTGGCGAACGTCCCGTACGTGCCCAGCGCGGCCATCGCGTACATGCCGCCGGAGGCGCGCGACCACGAGCCGCGGACCGCCCTCGACGGGGGCGGCGACGGCCTCGACGTGGCCCGACGCGTCGTGTCGGGCGCGCGGGCGTGGCTGGCGCCGGGCGGGTCGCTGCTCTTCGAGGTCGGCGCGGCCCAGGTCCCGACGGCGACCGCGGTCGTCACCGCGGCCGGGTTCGCCGGCCGGGTGGTCGCCGACGACGACATCGGCGCGACGGTCGTCGTCGGGACCCTGGTCGCCGGCTAGCGGAGGCGCATCGCGCCCAGCTCGCGCCACAGGTGCGCGGCCGCCTCGGCACCGCGGTGCAGCATCGGCAGCAGCACGCGCTCGTTCGGCGAGTGGATGCGGTCGGTGGGCAGCCCCGCGCCGAGGAACAGCAGGGGCGCCCCCAGCGCCTCGACCAGGTCCGCCTCGGGCCCGCTGCCGCCCTCGCGGGTGAACAGCACGTCCTGCGGCTGGGTGTCGAAGGCCTGCCCGATGGCGCGCAGCAGCGCCTCCATCGCCGGGGAGTCGAGGTCGCTGGCGCACGGGGAGACGCCGCCGGGCGGGGTGTGCACCTCGGCCTCGATGCCGGCCGGCACGTTCGCCTCGACCCACGCGCGCAGCTGCGGCCCGATGTCCTGCGGCCGCTGGTCGGACACCAGCCGGAACGTCAGCTTGGCGTGCGCCTCCGCCGGGATGATCGTCTTGTGGCCGGGGCCGGTGTAGCCGCCCCACATGCCGTTGACCTCGGCGGTCGGGCGGGCGCCGGTGCGCTCCAGGGTGCTGAAGCCCGCCTCGCCGTAGGTGGCGCGGGAGGCGGCCGGGCCGGCCAGCCAGGCCTGCTCGTCGAACGGGACGCGGCTCATGAGCTCGCGCTCGCGGTCGGTGAGCGGGCGCACCTTGTCGTAGAAGCCGGGCAGCGTGACGCGCCCCTGGTCGTCGTGCAGCTTCGCGAGCAGCTCGGCCATGGCGTGCAGCGGGTTGGGGACGGCACCGCCGAACGACCCCGAGTGCAGGTCGACGGCCGGTCCGCGCAGGGTGATCTCGGCGTCGGCGAGACCGCGCATGGCGGTGACCGCGCTCGGGATGTCGGGTGCGGCCATGCCGGTGTCGCTGACGACGACCACGTCGCAGTCGAGCCGCTCGCGCCGCTCGGCGAGCAGGGCGGGGAAGTGCGGCGAGCCCGACTCCTCCTCGCCCTCGATCAGCACCTTGACCGTGACGGCGGGGGTGTCGCGGCCGGTGGCGGCGAGGTGGGCGCGCAGACCGAGCAGGTGCACGATCAGGACGCCCTTGTCGTCGCTGGCACCCCTGCCGTGCAGCTCGGGGCCGTCCGGTCCGTCCACCCGGGTGGGCTCGAACGGCGGGTGCACCCACAGCTCGGGCGGGTCGACCGGCTGGACGTCGTGGTGGCCGTAGACGAGCGCGACAGGGGCGTCGGCGTCGGCGGACGGCCACTCGGCGAAGACGGCGGGCGCGCCCGGGGTCGGCCAGATCTCGACGGTCGGGAAGCCGGTGCGGCGCAGCGCCTCGGCGAGCCACTCGGCGCTCGCGGCGACGTCGGCGGCGTGTGCCGGGTCCGCGGAGATCGACGGGATGCGGACCCATGCCTCGAGGTCGGCGTGCAGGTCGTCGACGTGGTCCAGCACGAAGTCGCGTTCGGGGTTGCTCACGGCGGTCGACGGTAGTGCCGTCGGCGGTGCGGCCCGCGTCCGGCTAGCGTCCGGGGCATGGGCGGAGAGCTGCTGCGGACCGACGTCGGCGACCTGACCTTCGACGTCCGCGTCGACGGCCCGGAGGACGGGCGGCCGGTGCTGCTGCTGCACGGCTTCCCGCAGACCTCGGCGTCGTGGGCGGCGGTCAGCCCGCTGCTGGCGCAGGCCGGGCTGCGGACCTACGCCCCCGACCAGCTGGGCTACTCCCCCGGCGCCCGCCCCGGGGAGGTCCAGGCGTACTCCGCGCAGAACCTCGCTCAGGTGACCGCCGACCTCATGACCGCGCTGGAGATCCCGGTCGCCGACGTGGTCGGGCACGACTGGGGCGCAAACGTGGCGTGGACGCTGGCCGCGTGGCACTCCGACCGCGTCCGCTCGCTGACCGCGGTCTCGGTGCCGCACCCGGCCGCCTACACCGTCGCCTATCGCACCGACCCGGAGCAGAAGGAGCGGTCGGCCTACATCCGGCTGTTCTGGCAGGCCGGCAAGGCGGAGGACGTGCTGCTCGAGGACGACGCCCGTCGGCTGCGCCGGATGCTGACCGGCGGCGAGCACGCGTCCGGGATCCCGGACGAGGCCGTCGAGGAGTACGTGGCGGTCCTGTCGGCACCGGGGGCGCTCACTGCGGCGCTCAACTGGTACCGCGCGATGAGCTCCGACACCCGCGTGGACCGGGTAGAGGTGCCGACGACGTACGTGTGGAGCGACGGCGACGCGGCGATCGGGCGGACGGCGGCCGAGGCGTGCGCCAACTACGTCACGGGGCACTACAAGTTCGTCGAGCTGCCCGGCATCACGCACTGGATCCCCGAGCAGGCCCCCGAGCAACTGGCCCGCGCGATCCTGGACCGCATCGCGTCCGCCTGAGCGGGTCGGTCCCGCGGACCGGGTTGGCCCGGCCGACGACCTACGCCGGGACCTCCTGGAAGGCACGGACCTCGATCCGGGAGTTGAGGGCCTTGGACGCCTTGGCGGCCCAGGCGACGGCTGCCTCGCGGTCTGGCACCTCGATCACCCAGAGGCCACCGAGATACTCCGGCGCCTTCGTGTACGGCTCGTCGACAAGGGCGAGGCCGTCACCTGTGTGGTCGACCGTGACGGCCGTCGAGGGCGGGTGCAGCCCGCCTGCGAAGACCAGAGCGCCCGAGCCCTGCAGCTCCTCGATGAAGGCGAGAGCCACCGCCATCGTGGCTTCGAGCTCCGCCGGGTCCATCGTCGCCATCGTGGGCTCCTCGGCCGAGTCGTGCGGCATCGACAGCAGGTACTGCGTCACGGTGATCCTCCGAGGTCGTCGCGCCGGCCCGTCCGGCCGTGCTCCCGGATGGGGTGACTGCGGGCGCTGGCACATCTCATCGGTCGCCGGTACGTGGGGCGTCGCGCTCCGGGTTGCCGGTTTCGAGCCCCGGGGGCGGGTCAGTCGTCCGCGCCGGTGACCAGGTTCAGCAGCCCTGCCTCGTCGAGGAGGTCGACCGGGCGCAGCGTCACGTTGGCGGCCACGTGGTGGAAGCCGGCGCTGACCTGCTCGACGGGCACGCCGGTCAGGCGCGACCACCCGAGCCGGTAGGCGGCGAGCTGCACCGCGGCGGCGGACAGCTCGCCCCCCGACGGCGGCGGGCCGGTCTTCCAGTCGATGACCTCGAATCCGCCGTCCTCGCGCTGGAACACGGCGTCGATCCGCCCGCGCAGGGTCAGCGGACCGAGCGGCGTCTCGAACGGGACCTCCACCTCGGCCGGCTGGCGGTCGGCCCACTCGCTGGCGAGGAACGCCTCCTGCAGCTCGGCCAGCACGCCGTCCGGCGCGGCGAACTCGTCGCCGGAGCCGGGCAGCTCGTCGAGGTCGACCAGCTTGGCCGCGCCGAACCGCTCCTCCAGCCAGGCGTGGAACGCGGTGCCGCGCCGAGCCTGAGGGGCGGGCGCCGCCGGCATCGGACGGCGCAGCCGCCGGGCCAGCTCGGCGGGGTCGCGGCGGAGCGTCACGAGCGCCGACACCGACAGGTGCGAGGGCAGCGGGACGTCGACCGTCGGGCTGGCGTGCCGGGCCCGCTCGCGCAGCAGCAGGTCGGCGTCGCGCACCCACTGCTCGACGAGCGGGTCGCCGCCGTCGAGGACCTGCTCGGCGTCGAGCGGGTGCGGAGCGGCGCCGGTGACCAGCTCGGCGGCGGCCGTCAGCGCGCGACGCCGTCCGGACGAGAGCGGGTCGGCCGGCCAGATCCCGACCGGCCACTCCTCCAGCGCCGGGTTGGTGGCGTCGTCGGCGGGCGGCTCGGCCCAGTGCACGACGGTGCCCGCGCCGTCCTCGCACGCCTGCCGGGCGGTGAGCAGCAGCGACGACGGCCCGCACGGCTTGACGCCGTCGCGCCACCAGCTGCCCGAGCACAGCAGCAGGTGCCGCGCCCGGGTGACCGCGACGTAGCCCAGGCGGATCTCCTCGGCGGTGCCGAAGTCCTTCCACTCCTGGACGTACTCCTCCAGCGCCTGCTTGACCACGGCCTGGTCGCCCGAGCCGGGCACGGGCAGGCGGAGCCGCGGGAGCTCCTCGCGGTCGGTGAGCCGCAGGTCGGCCGGGACGGCGCCGGGGTCGCGGATCCACGAGTCGCTGGTGTCCGCCTTCGCCGGGAACTGATCGGCGGTGAGCCCGGGGACGGCGACGACGTCCCACTCCAGGCCCTTCGCGGAGTGCCCGGTGAGCAGCTGCACCGCCTCGGGGTTCACGGCGACCTCGCCGGGCTCCAGCCCGCGCTCGCGCTCCTCGGCGTCCCGCAGGTAGCCGAGGAACGCCGGCAGCGACGGCAGCTCGGCCAGCTCGGTGAACTCGGCGGCGACGCCGTGCAGCGCGTCGAGGTGGGCGCGGGCGCCGGCGGGGCTGGCGCCGGGTGCGCTGGCGAGCTCGGTCTCCAGGCCCAGCGTGCGGGCGACCTCGTCGACCAGGTCGGGCAACGACTCGGAGAGCCGGGTGCGCAGGTGCCCGAGCTCCGCGCCCAGCCGCCGCAGCCGCCGGTAGCCGGCCTGCGAGTAGGCGTCCGGGCCGCCGAGGTCGTCGAGGGCCTCGACGATGCTGCCGCGCTCGGACGGCGCCTCCACCGTGGGGGCGCCCTCCGCCGGCGCCGGCCGGCGGGAGTGCACGAGCGCGCGGGCGCGCGCCTCGAGGGCGGCGAGATCCCGGGGCCCGATCCGCCAGCGGGCGCCGCTGAGCAGCCGGCCCAGGGCGTCCCCCGCGGTCGGGTCGACCAGGACGGTGAGGGTGGCGATGACGTCGGAGACCTCGGGGACCTCCAGGAGGCCGCCGAGACCGACCACCTCGACGGGCAGGCCCCGCTCGCGCAGCGCCGCCGCGATACCGGGAAGCTGTTTGCGGGTCCGCACCAGCACGGCGACGGTCGGGCGCTTCCCGTCCTGCCGGGCCACCAGCGGGTCCTCGTTCCGCCAGCAGGTGGCCAGCCGGTCGGCCAGCGCCTCGGTCTCGTCCGCCACCGTGTCGTAGAGCCCGACGGTCACGGCACCGCGGCCGGCGGTCGGCGCGGGCGCGAGGTCGGGCAGCGGCTGCTCGGGCGGGGGCAGCATCCCCGAGACCGCGTTCGCGACTGCGAGGACGGCGTCGTCGTTGCGCCAGCTCGTGGCCAGGGTGAGCCGCTCGGCCGACCTGCCGGGCAGCCCGGGGAACGTGCGGTCGAAGCGCTCGATCGTCCCGGCCGAGGCGCCGCGCCAGCCGTAGATCGACTGCCGCGGGTCGCCGACGGCCAGCACCGGGTGACCGGTCGCCCGCCCGAACAGCGCCTCGAGCATCCGGAGCTGGCCGACGCTGGTGTCCTGGTACTCGTCGAGCAGCACGACCTTCCAGCGCGCCCGCTCGCGGCGGCCGACCTCCGGCGAGGCGACCGCGATCCGCGCGGCGTAGGCGACCTGGTCGGCGTAGTCGATGGCACCGGCCGCGCGCTTGCGTGCCTCGAACGCCTCCACCAGCGGCAGCAGCGAGACCCGCGCCTTCTGCCGCGCGAGCAACTCCAGGACCGGCGCGTAGGGGCCCTTCTTGCGCGGGGCGTCGGCGTAGCCGTGGATCTGCGACTCCAACCGCGCCGTCCAGGCGCCCAGCGTGGAGGGGCTGATGTCGTGCTCGCCCAGGTCGGCGGCGAGCGCCAGCACGTCCTCGACCGTGGTGAGCAGCGTGAGGGGGACGTCGCTCATGTCGCCGGTGTAGGCGGTGACCACCTGCGCCGCCTGACCCCAGCACATGGCGGGACCGAGCACCCCGGCCCCGGGCTCGACGCCGATCCGCAGGCCGTGCTCGGCGACCAGCGCCGCGGCGTAGCCGTGGTAGGTCGACACGGTGGGCTGGGCGATGTCCAGCCGCTCCCGCAGCTCCGGCTCGGTGTCGGGGTGGCGAGCGAGCGCGCCCAGCCGCAGCCGGATGCGCTCGTTGAGCTCGCTGGCCGCCTTGCGGGTGAAGGTCAGGCCGAGGATCTCCTCCGGCGCGACCACGCGGTTGGCCACGAGCCAGGAGACGCGCGCGGCCATGGTCTCGGTCTTGCCGGACCCGGCCCCCGCGACCACGACGAGCGGCCGGTCGGCCGGTGCCTCGACGACCCGCGCCTGCTCGGGCGAGGGCGCGTACGACAGCCCGCAGCGGGCCGCGACCTCGGCCGGGCTGAGCCACCGGCGGGTGGCGGGGGCCTCGGGGACCGGCTCGGCGAACAGGTCGTCGAAGGAGAGCTGGTCGGCGGGCGCGCCGGCGCGGGGCGTCATGCCGTCACCTGCCGGCCGGGCTCCTGCAGCGGGCAGCTGCGACGAGCGGGGCACCGCGAGCAATGCGAGCCGGTGCGCACCTCGAACGTGGCCGCGCCCATCCCCTCGCCGACCTGCGCGAGCAGCTCGCCCGCCCACGTCTCGCCGACCGGCACGTCCGCGGGCAGCGGCTCCTGGTGCTGCTCCTTGGCCTTGGCCCCGGTGCCGACCTGGAGCAGCGCGGCGCCGCCGGGCACGTTCCCGTGGTCGCCGAAGGCGCCGGCGGCGATGGCCACCTGGTAGGCGGCCAGCTGCCCGTGCTCCTCGGTGTTCTTCGCCGCGGTCTTGCCGGTCTTGAGGTCGACGACCACCAGTCGGCCCTCGGCGTCCCGCTCCAGCCGGTCGACCTGCCCGCGGATGCGGGCGCGGCCGACGGTGACGTCGAAGTCCTCCTCCGCGCCGAGCAGCTCGCGGCCGTTGGCGGCGTGCCAGCGGAGGAACTTGTCGAGCATCTCCTGGGCGGTGACCCGCTGCCGCTGGTCGGACCACCCGGGGCCGAGGTCGAGCTGGTCGAGCTCGGTGTCGAGCGCGGCCTTCGCCTCAGCCGCCGGCAGCCCCTCGGCGACCCGCTGAGCGACCGCGTGCACCGCCGAGCCGACCGTCCGCGTGGTGTCGGGCGAGGCCTCGGCGCCCACCGCACCGAGCACCCACCGGAGCGGGCAGCGCTGGAAGGTCTCGATGGCCGAGGGGCGGACGCGGACCGCGTCGTCCTCGGGCACCAGCGGGGCGTCGTCCGACAGGGGGGCGAGCCCCCACCAGCTCGACGGCGCGGCGCCGGCGACGCCTTCGTCGGCCAGCCGGCGGAGGACCGACGCGGCGGCCGACCGCCGGTGCGCGGGGGTGTCGGGGTCGGTCAGCGCACGGCGCAGGTCGGCGACCAGCGCCGGGAGCGTGAGCGACCGGGGCAGCTCGGTCAGCGGACGCCCGTCCTCCGGCGGCGGGGCCACCAGGTCGAGGAAGCGGGATGCCGTCGCGCCGGCGTCGGCGCCGTCCAGGGCGCCCTCGACCGCCGTGACCACCAGCCGCTTCCGGGCACGGGTGCAGGCGACGTAGAAGAGCCGCCGCTCCTCGGCCAGGGCCAGGGTCCGGCGGTCGACAGCGGTGCCGTCGACGCCGGACGCCCGCTCCACCAGCTCCTCGATGCCCAGCAGGCTGGACCGCTCGCGCAGGTCCGGCCAGACACCTTCCTGGACCCCGGCCACGCAGACGAGGTCCCACTCGAGCCCCTTGGACGCGTGCGCGGTGAGCAGGCGCACCGTCTCGCCCGCGACCGCCCGGGCGGCTCCGGTGTCGCCGGGCAGCTCCTGGGCGGACAGGTGCGCGACGAACGCCCGGACGTCGGCCGACGGCAGCCGGTCGACGAACCCGGCAGCCGCGTCGAAGAGGGCCACCACGGCGTCGAGGTCGCGGTCGGCCACCGCGCCCGACGGGCCGCCGGCCGCGCTCGACCGGGCCCACTTGGTGGCCAGGCCGCTGGCCTGCCACATCGCCCAGAGGACGTCCTCCGCCGTGCCGTCGTGCGCCAGTGCGAGCCGGCCCGCGGACAGGACCGCGGCCACCCGGCGGGCCGGAGCGGCGACGTGGTCGGGCAGCGCGTCGATCAGGGTGTCGTCGCCCAGGGCGAGGGCCAGCGGGGCACCGCGCTCGGCCGGGTCGACGCCCTGCTTCACCAGGGCGATCCGCACCGCCCGACGGAGACGGCGGAGGTCGAGCACCGTGGCCCCGCCGAGCGGAGACGCGAGCAGCGCCTCGGCGGCCGGCTCGTCGAGCCCGACCGCTGCGCCGTCGGACCCGGGCGCCGGCAGCAGCGCGTCCAGCGCCGTCAGCAGCGGCGCGACGGCAGGCTGGCCGGCCAGCGGCAGGTCGTCCGTCGAGACCGCCACGGGGACGCCGGCCGAGGCCAGTGCGCGTCGCAGCGGGCCCAGCGCGACGGACGTGCGGACGACGACCGCCATCTGCGACCAGGGCACGTGGTCGAGCAGGTGGGCCCGGCGCAGGACGTCGGCGAGGTAGGCCGCCTCCACGGCGGCGGAGCCGAAGACGTGCACCTCGGCCGCCCCCGGATCGGTGGCCTCGCCGGGGACGAGACGACGGTGCTCCCACGGGCCGGGCAGACCTTCGGCGACCTTCCGGCTGATCCGGAGCAGCTCCTCGCCCGATCGGCGGCACACCCCCAGCGACACCCGGCCGGCGGCCCGGCCGTCGGTGTGCCGGAAGCGCTCGGCGAACTCGACCATGCCCCGCGGTTCCGCCCCGCGGAACGCGTAGATCGCCTGGTCGGGGTCGCCGACCGCGACCAGGTTGCCCCCTCCCCCGGCGAGCAGCTCGAGCAGCTCCACCTGGGCGGGGTCGGTGTCCTGGTACTCGTCGACGAACAGCCAGCGGGCCCGCTCGCGCTCCTGGCGCAGCAGCTCCGGGTCGCCATCGAGCTCGGCGATCGCCGCCCGCACGAGCTCGGCGGGGTCGTAGCCCGACGCGTCACCGCGGCCAGCGGTGGAGAAGGCGGTGACGCCCTCGTACTGCTCCTGGAAGGCGGCGGCGAGCACCCAGTGGTCGCGGCCGGTGTCCCGGCCCCACGCGGCCAGCTGCCGCGAGCCCACGCCGCGCTCGGTGGCGCGCATGAGCAGGTCGCGCAGCTCGCTGCGGAAGCCCGCGGTGCCGAGCGCCGGGGTCAGGGCGTCGGGCCAGCGGACCGCGCCCTCCTCCTCCGCGTCGCCGCGCAGGAGCTCGGCGACCACGGCGTCCTGCTCGGCGGAGGTGAGCAGGCGGGGCGGGGCGTCGCCGCGCAGCAGCGCCGCCCGGCGGAGGACGCCGTAGGCGTAGGAGTGGAACGTGCGCGCGAGCGGCTCGCGGATCGTGCGGGCGACCCGGCCGGTGATGCGGGTGCGCAGCTCGGCGGCCGCCTTGCGGCTGAAGGTCAGGACGAGGATCTGCTCGGGGTCGATGCCGGCGTCGATGCGCGCGGCGACCGCCTCGACGATCGTCGTCGTCTTGCCGGTGCCCGGACCGGCGAGGACGAGCAGGGGGCCGGACTCGTGGTCGACGACCGCCTGCTGCGTCGGGTCGAGGCGGGGGGCGGAGAGCCGAGGGACCTCACCCGTGACGAGCCGGTAGACCGGCGCCGCTCCCCCCTGTGCCACCCCTCGATGGAATCACGGCGGACCGACAGTTCCGGGGCGGCTGGGGCGGGTGGGAGGAAGGCCTCAGGTCAGGGCGAGGGCGGCGTCCCGGAGCGTGGCCTCGACCACGAGGTCGGCGGCCGTGGTCAGCCAGCCGGCGACGAGGAGCAGCGGCCACTCGGTCTCGGAGTCCAGGGACGCCGTCGCCGCGCTGAGCCCGGCCTGGGCCACCGCACTGCACGCGATGCTGTTCATGCCGGAGAAGTCGGCAGTTCGGCGGCCCAGCTGAAGGGGACGGCGGCGATCTGCTCCGCCCGGGGAAAAAGGTCACACCCCGGCAACACGCCTACGGCCAGCGGACGGCGGAGAGCACCACGCGACCGTCCCGCATCGGCACGCCCTCGGCGGCGAGGAGCTCGAGCTGCCGCACCCGCACCGGCTCGGCCGCGGAGCCGTCGGCCCGCACGACCCGGAACCAGGGCACCGCTCCCCCGCCGGACGACAGCGCACGGGCCACCCGCCGGGGGCCGATGCCGATCAGCGCGCCGATCGCGCCGTACGTGCTGACCCGGCCGGGCGGGATCTGGTCGACGACGTCGAAGACAGCCTCGTCGACGTCGGCCGGGTCGGTCACCGGCACATCGTGGCGCAAATGCCCGGCCCCTTGCAGGGTCCCGCCGCGAGCTCGCGAGCGGTGGGGGGCACGGGGTCCTCTGTCAGTAGTCCTTGCGGCCGAACCGGGCCAGCAGCCGCGTCTGCGGTCGCGCGGCGGCGGAGACGTCCAGCGGCGGGTCGAACAGGCCCGGGACGCCGTCCTCCGGCAGCTGCTCGGCGAAGACGAGGGCCGCCGTCACCAGTTCGCCGTCCAGCTCGGTGTCACCGCCGGTGGCGCGGGCGAGGTCCCACGCGTGCACCGTCAGGTCGGCGGTCATCTCGAGGATGTACTGCGTCGCGGGTGTCGGGCCGCGCGACAGGTGCACGGTGCGCATCAGCGCGTCGTCCTCGGCGAAGGCCGACAGGGAGTTGTCGGCGGCGGTCTCCCAGCCGGTGAACGGGTCGTCGCCCAGCAGGTCGCTCGTCTCGTCCGGGAAGCGCCCCTCCGCGTACGGCTCACCGGCCAGCAGCGGCGGCGCCCACAGGTGCTCGCTCACCAGGTGGGCCACCAGGTCGGCGACCGTCCAGCCGGGCAGCGACTCGTCCTCCCACTGACCCGGTTCGACGGCGTCGACCCGGTCGGTGAACTGGTTCTGGGCGCGCTGGAACAGCTCGAGGAGCTCCACCGGGTTGAAGTCGGCCATGGCGACCAGTCAAGACGACGACGGCCCGGCCCGCTCCCCGGAGGGAACGGACCGGGCCGTCGGCCGACTGCGTCAGTAGGTGGGCAGCGCCTTGTCGATGCGGGTCGCCCACGCCGTCACGCCGCCCTGGACGTGCACCGCGTCCTTGAAGCCGGCGTTCTTCACCGCGGCCAGCACCTCGGCGGAACGGACGCCGGTCTTGCAGTGCAGCACGATCGGCTTGTCGTTCGGCAGCTCGGCCAGCGCGCGGCCCGAGAGGATCTCGTCCTTGGGGATCAGCTTGGCCCCCGGGATGGAGACGATCTCGTACTCGTTCGGCTCGCGGACGTCGATCAGCTCGAAGTCCTTGCCCGCGTCCATCATGTCCTTGAGCTCGTCGACGGTGATCGTCGAGCCGGCGGCGGCCTCCTGGGCCTCGACCGAGACGACGCCGCAGAAGGCCTCGTAGTCGATGAGCCCGGTGATCGGCTCGGCCTCGGGGTCCTTGCGCACCTTGATCGTGCGGAAGGTCATCTCCAGGGCGTCGTAGACCATGAGCCGGCCGAGCAGCGTCTCGCCGATGCCGGTGATCAGCTTGACCGCCTCGGTCGCCTGGATGGCACCGATCGTGGCGCAGAGGACGCCGAGCACGCCGCCCTCGGCGCAGCTCGGCACCATGCCGGGCGGCGGCGGGACCGGGTAGAGGTCGCGGTAGTTCGGGCCGTGCTCGTTCCAGAAGACCGAGACCTGGCCGTCGAACCGGTAGATCGAGCCCCACACATAGGGCTTGTTCAGCAGCACGCACGCGTCGTTGACCAGGTAGCGCGTGGCGAAGTTGTCGGTGCCGTCGACGATCAGGTCGTACTGGCTGAAGATGTCGAGCACGTTGTCGCTGTCCAGCCGCGTCTCGTGCAGGCGGACGTCGATCAGCGGGTTGATCTCCTTGATGGAGTCGCGCGCGCTCTCGGCCTTGGACCGGCCGACATCGGACTGCCCGTGGATGATCTGGCGCTGCAGGTTGGACTCGTCGACGGTGTCGAACTCGACGATGCCGAGCGTTCCGACACCGGCCGCGGCCAGGTACATCAGCACGGGCGACCCGAGGCCACCGGCGCCGACGGCGAGCACCTTGGCGTTCTTCAGTCGCTTCTGCCCGTCCATCCCGACGTCCGGGATGATCAGGTGGCGGCTGTAGCGGCGGACCTCCTCGATGGACAGGTCGGCGGCGGGCTCCACCAGCGGTGGCAGGGACACGGATTGCTCCTCGGGTCGATCGACAACGGCCCGCGGGGGCCGGCGTTCACGCGGATAACAGCGTGGCACGCGGACCGATTCCCGCCCGCGCCGAGGTCAGCCGCCGAGGTCCCGACGGCCGTACCGCGCGACCCCCGCCACCGCGAGCAGTGCCGCGACAACAGTCATGCCCACGGCACCGCCCACGTCCCACGGTTCGGCCGGGACGGCGGAGAGGTGGGCGAACGGGGAGATGTCCCGCACCCACTCCGGCCAGCGGAAGGAGTCGGCCAGCACGAGCAGCAGGTAGCCGCCCGCCGCCGGGAGCACGCCGATGCCCAGCACGGCCGACGGTGCCCAGCCCAGCGCCGCCAGTGCCGCCCCGAGGCACAGGAGCGCCACCGGGAGGACGCTCGCTGCTCCGCGCACGGCCTCTCCAGGGCCCAGCCCGGCCTCGACCCACGCGGCGCCCGTCCAGGTGGCGAGCCCGGTCACGACGGCGAGCAGCACGAGCGCTCCGCACACGGCCGCGGTCTCGGTGGCCACCCACCGGACCCGGCTCACCGGCGCGGCGTAGAGCAGGTTCAGGCGGCCCGCGTGCTCGTCGGCCGCGGTGGTCGCGACCCGCGTCGCCGCGAAGGCGCCGAGCGGGATGGCGAGCAGGGCGAACATCGCCGACGCGTAGCCCTGCACCGATCCCAGCTGCGCGAAGCCGGCCTGGGCCGCCAGCTCGGCGAAGGCCGCGTTCTCCCGGAGGAAGTCGATCATCGCCGTGGTCAGCAGCCCGATCAGCAGGAAGTAGGCGACCAGCCCGGCCCCCCAGACCGACACGGGACGCCGCAGCCGGTGGACCGCGAGACCGGGCAGGGTGCGCACCAGCCGGCTCGCCCTGCGGCGGATGTCGCGGCCGCGCAGCCTGCCGAGGCCGACGTCGCGGCCGCGGGCCAGCACGGCGGCACCGGCCCCTGCGAGCACCACCATGGCCAGCAGGACCAGGAGCGGCAGCGGCCGGTCCGCCGCGAACGGCCCGACGCGGCCCAGCAGCCCGAACGGGCTGAGCCACTGCGCCCACGCCAGGGCCTCCACCCCGTCGGCCACCATGCGGACCAGCAGCGCGCCGAGGACGACGGCCACGGCCAGGTTCGAGGCAGTCCGCCGCTCGGGTGCCAGCTGCGCCGCCAGCACCCCCAGCGCGGCGCCGGTCATGCCGATCCCCGCGAGCGCCGCGCCGAAGAGGACCGCGCCGGTGGACGCGGCGCCGGCCAGCAGCAGACCCGCGGCGGCGGCCAGCCCGGGCAGGGCCGCGGCCACGAGGAGGACGGCGAGGTGCCGCGCCACGACTGCCGGGAGCGAGAGCCGCCCGGCCAGCAGCAGGTCCCAGCGCCCGGCCTCCTCCTCGGCGCGGGTGATCCGCGTCCCGGTCAGCGCCGCCCACACGCCCACGAGGACGCCGAGCACGGTCCCGAGGCGCCAGACGGTGAACCCGCCCGGGTCGTCGAGCGCGACGGCAGGCCCGAAGAGGGTGCGGATGGCCGGGTTGTCGGCGAGCGCACCCAGCGAGGCGGCGCCGATGGTCCCCTCGAAGGTCGAGCGGTACTGGACGGCGACGAACGCCGGCAGCGCCCCGGCCAGCACCGTCACGACCGCCGTCCCCCGCCGCACCTGCCGGAGCGCGACGCGGGAGACGAGCCGGCCGGGGGCACGGAACGGTTGGGGCGCCGGGAGGAGCGGTGGCCGCCGGGCGGTCGTCGCCGTCATGCCGGCACCTCGCCGTAGTAGTCCAGGAAGATCTCCTCGAGCGAGGGCTCGCGGACGTCGATCCGGAGGACGTCGGCGTCGGCCAGGGCGCGCAGGACCCGGGCGGGTGGGCCGACGAGCGCGAGCGTCAGCTGCAGGTCGGACGTCCAGCGCAGGTCCGCCACCTCACCCAGGTCCGCCAGCCGCCCGAGCTCCGGCGCCGGGCGCCCGAGGTCGACGACGACCTCCGACCGGCGGAGCCGCCGGAGGTCCTCGAGGCCGGCCACCTCCACGAGCCGCCCCTGCCGCAGGATGCCGACGCGCGTGCAGACCGCCTCGACCTCGGCCAGCTGGTGCGAGCTGAGGAAGACCGACTGCCCCCGGTCGGCCGCCTCGGCGATGCAGCGGCGGAACTCCCGCTCCATCAGGGGATCGAGACCGCTGGTGGGCTCGTCGAGGATCAGCAGCGGCGCCCGGGTGGCGAACGCGGCAATCAGGGCCACCTTCTGGCGGTTGCCGGTGGAGTACGTGCGGGCACGGCGGCCCGGTTCCAGCGCGAAGCGGGCGACCAGCTCCTCGCGGTAGGCGAGGTCGGTGCCGGGGCCGACGCCGGCGAGCAGGTCGAGGCACTCCTGCCCGGTCATGGACGGCCACAGGGCGACGTCGGCGGGCACGTAGGCGAGGTGCCGGTGGGCCCGTTCGACGTCGCCGGCGCCCTCGCCGAAGATCCAGGCCGCGCCGCCCGTCGGCCGCAGCAGGCCCAGCACCATGCGGATCGTCGTCGACTTGCCGGCCCCGTTGGGGCCGAGGAAGCCGAAGACCTCGCCGGGAGGGATGGTCAGGTCGAGGCCGTCGACGGCGAGGGTGGGACCGAAGCGCTTGGTGAGCTGCTCGGTGCGCAGCGCGGGAGGGGACGTGGTGGACATGGCACTCCGCTCGCAGCCGGGAACTCGACTGCCGACCAGGCTTCCCGGCGCACCGGAGACGACGCTAGACCCGCTCTTCCCGGTCGGCCAGGACTTCCGGACTGCTCAGGGGTAGGGCCAGGCGTTCTTCGCGCAGCCCTCGAGGCCGAGCGTCTGCTGCTGCATGACCGGCGCGAGCTGGCCGGCGCCGGGGCAGTCCTGGTGGCCGTTGCCGAGGGCGTGCCCGACCTCGTGGTTGACCACGTAGAGCCGGTAGGTGGCGACGTCGCCCTCGTAGTCGGGGACGGCGGTGGCCCAGCGCGCCAGGTTGATCACGGCGCGGTTGCCGTAGCGGCAGGAGGTGTAGCCGCCGGTGCCGACCCCCGGGCAGTAGGTCTCCATGCTGCCGGGGCTGACCAGGCTCACCTTGAAGTCGAACTGGCCGGCCGCGGCCTCGGCGCGACCGACCCGCTGGAACGACATGCGCCCGCCGCTCCCCCACGACCGCGGGTCGCCGAGGGTGGCCTCGACCGCCTGCGCGAACGGCAGGCCGGCGACCCCGATGCCGTCCTCGACCTCGACGATGAACCGCTGCAGCGGGCCGGTGCCGTAGACGGCGGACGTGCCGTCGACGACGGTGAGCGACCCGGCACCCTGCTCCACGTAGCTCTCGACACCGACTGTCGCGGGCGCCTCCGTGGGAGCGACGTCCCCTTCCGCGGGCGCCACGGGCGTGGTCGCGCCGGCCGGCGGGCTGGCCGTCGCGGGGGCGAGCTCCGACGCCGCCGTGCTCGACGGCGCAGCGGCGCCGGTGCCACCGGAGGGCGCGAGAGGGGAGCTGAGGGCCAGGTCGACGAGCGTGACGATCGTGGCGACGGTCAGCAGCGGGATGGCGTACGCGCGCCAGCCGTAGCGCTGCACGAAGCGGCGCAGGCGGCCGGACGGCGGCCGCACCGGTTGCCGGGGCCGCCTCGGCCGGTCGAGGTCCACCCGGGCGACCAGCGGCCGGCCCGGTCGATCGGCGGTCCGCACGGGGGCGCGGGGCGGGATCGCCCGCGATGGCGGCGGGGGCGGCGGCACCGGTCGGCCTGGGCGCGCGGCACCGGGGCGACCAGCCGAGGGACGGCCGTCCCCCGGACGTCCTCCCACTGGCCGCACTCGTGCTCCTCGTCGTCCTCCGGTGTCAGTTCCTCAGCGTCTCACGCTGCGTGGCGTGTCGACAGCAGCCAGCGGTTCCTGCCTCATCGACGTCGTCTCCACCAGGCCCAGCACCGCTCGGGCAGTGGCCTCCGGAGCTTCCAGCATGGCGACGTGCCCGACCCGCTCCAGCACCTCGAGCCGGGCGTCGGGGATGGCCGCGGCGAGCCGCGGGGCCATCGCGGGGTCGACCAGCTTGTCGCGTGCGCCCCAGAGCACCAGCGTCGGCACCCGCAGCGTGCGCGCCGCACGCCAGGCGTTGGCCGCACCGACCCGCAGGTACGAGGTGATCAGCCCGCGCATGCTGCGGGTCAGCGCGTGGTCGGCCCACGGCTGCGCCGCCCGCTCGCGCATCTCCTGGACCGCCTGCTCGATCCGCTCCGGCGGCACCGCGCGCGGCTCCCCGAAGCACATCCGGATCATCGCCCGCACGCTCTCCTCCGGCGTGATGGCACCCATCCGCCGGGCAGCGAGGGAGGGCACCCCGGGCACGAGGAGGAGCAGCAGGGCACGGCTGAACGCGGGTGGAACGCGGTAGACCGGCATGGCCGGTGAGACGAGGGTCAGCGTGGCCACCAGGTCGGGACGGCGAGAGGCGACCAGCAGGCTGACCAGCCCGCCGAGCGAGTTCCCCAGCAGGTGCACCGGCCGCCCCTGCGCCTCGCCGGGCTGGGCCACGACGTGCTCGAGGACGTCGACGACGGCCCGCACGTGCCCGCGGATCGAGTACCGGCCGCGCGGCGGGGGCTGGGACCGGCCGAAACCGGGCAGGTCCACGGCCCACCCGTCGAACCGGACCGCGAGCAGCGCCGCCAGGTCGGTCCAGTTGGTCGACGCGCCCCCCAGGCCGTGGACGTAGACCGCCCTCCCCCGGGGACCCTCCGCGCCGTCGACCGGACCCGTCCAGGGGGTGCGGCGCACGAACACCTCACCGCCGCGAACGGGAAGCTGCTCCCCGGGCCACGGCGGGACGAGCGAGGTGAGCGTGGGCAGCGGGGTGGCCGACGGGCGGGCGACCGGGACATCGGCCGTCACGACGTCGGGCGACGGGCCTCGGACATCCATTCGACGGTAATCCCCGCCCGTCCGGCATGCGGTTCGGGAACCCGCCGGTAACATCCCGTTCGTCATGCAGCCGCCTCGTCCCGCCGCCGTGAACAACAACCGGCGCACGTCCCGCCTCCCCCGGGGTGCCCGGCGCCTGCAGCTGCTGCGCGCCGCGCAGGACGTGTTCGTCGCCCAGGGCTTCCACGCCGCCGCGATGGACGACATCGCCGACCGGGCCGGCGTCAGCAAGCCGGTGCTGTACCAGCACTTCCCGGGCAAGCGTGAGCTCTACCTGGCCCTCCTCGAGGAGCACGTCTCCGAGCTGGCCGACCGCGTCGCCGAGGCGATGGGCGGCACCGAGGACAACCGGGCCCGCGTGGACGGCGCCGTCGGCGCGTACTTCGACTTCATCGACGCCGAGGGCGAGGCCTTCCGCCTCGTCTTCGAGTCCGACCTGCGCAACGACGCCGACGTCCGGGCGATCGTCGACCGGGGCACCGGCGCCTGCGTGGAGGCCATCGCCGAGGTGATCGCGGCCGACACCGGCCTCGACCCCGAGCGGGCGCTGCTGCTCGCCTCCGGGCTGACCGGCCTGTCGGAGACGAGCGCCCGCTGGTGGCTGCCGCGCAAGGGCACCGTCTCCCGCGACGAGGCGGTGGCGCTCGTGTCGGCGCTGGCCTGGCGCGGCATCTCCGGATTCCCCCGCGTCGAGGGCGACCCGCACTGACCCGCGTTCGCTGACGGCGCATCCCGACGGCGGGCCGCCCGGCGCCCGGCTGGGCTAGCGTGGTGGGCAGTCGCGAACCGAGGAGGCATCGCCCACGTGGAAGTCAAGATCGGCGTCCAGCACTCCCCCCGGGAGCTGGTCATCGACAGCCCCAAGACCCCCGATGAGATCGAGAAGGACGTCGCCGCGGCCATGTCCGGCTCGAACAAGGACGGCCTGCTGACCCTGGTCGACGAGCGGGGTCGTCGCGTCGTCGTCCCGGTCGACCGGATCGCCTACGTCGAGATCGCCCAGGCGGACCAGCGCCGCGTGGGCTTCATCGCCGGCGCGTAGCACCAACATCCGTGCCCTTCGGCGCGGGGGCCGGAGGCCTCCCGCCGGAGGGCACTGGCGCGCTCAGGGCAGGTCGGGGACGCTTCGTGGCCGCGGTGCGGTCCGAAGGATCGCGATGTCATCTCAGCTCGACGACGGTCCGCCACTGCTCGCGCGGGCCGGCGGTCTCGGCGACCAGCTCGGCGTAGAGCCCGGCGACGCGGTCGGGCGAGATCTGCCGGTCCTTCCCCACCAGCCCGCGGACGGTCACCGTCGCCACGTGGATGCCCTCGGGCGCCAGCGCCCGCGCCTGCACCTCCGCCAGCGCCCGCAGCGCCGCCTTCTGCACGCCGAGGCTGGCCATGGACGGGATCGGCCGGTCCGCGGAGCCGCCGCCGGTGACCAGCACGGTTCCGGAGCCGCGTTCCCGCATCCCGGGCAGCACCGCGCGGACCGCCGTCTGCAGGCCGACGGCACCGGACGCCAGGTCGGCGAGCAGCTCCTCCGGGGAGAGGTCCGGGACGGCGACCTCACGGCCCACCGACACGTTGTAGAGCAGGACGTCGACCGGCCCGAACTGCTGCACGAGGGCCTCGACCGCGACGGTGAGCGAGCGCGGGTCGCCGGCGTCGGCGCCGGCCCACTCCACGCGCGCGACCGACTGCCGGAGCTCCGCGCCCAGCCCGGAGAGCGCGCCCTGCCGGCGGCCGATCAGGCCGACGGCGTAGCCCTCCGCGCCGAGGCGGCGGGCGGTCGCGGCGGAGATGCCGGGGCCGGCCCCGACGACGAGCAGATGCGGCACGGGACTCCGTTCAGGGGTTGAGGCCCAGGGCCTTCATCCGCTTGGTGTGGGCACTGGTGATCCGGTCGATGAGCTTCGCGACGCCGGACAGGTCCCCGGTGCCGGCGATGATGAGCTCGGCCAGCCCGTCGTGCTCGGCGATGACCGCCTGCGACTGGCTCATCGCCTCCCCCACGAGCCGCCGTCCCCACAGCGACAGCCGGCCGGGCAGCTTGCGGTCGGCCTGGATGGCCGCGCGCACCTCGCGGACGGCGAAGTCGGCGTGGCCGGTGTCGGCGAGCACCTCGAGGACGAGCGCGCGGTCGGGGTCGGGCAGGAACGCGGCGATCTCGCGGTAGAAGTCGGTGGCCAGCCCGTCACCGACGTAGGCCTTGACCAGGCCCTCGAGCCAGGTGCTGGGCCGGGTGCTCTCGTGGAAGGCGTCCAGCGCGCGGACGAACGGCGCCATGGCCTGCGACGGGTCGGCACCCAGCTGCTCCAGGCGCTCGACGAGCCGGCAGTGGTGGCCGATCTCGGCGGCCGCCATCTTCGCCAGCGCCGCCCGGCCGGTGAGGGTGGGCGCGAGCCGGGCGTCCTCCGCCAGCCGGTCGAAGGCGGTGAGCTCGGCGTAGGCGAGCGCACCCAGCAGGTCCACGACGGCACTGCTGTCGACCGGGGTCGTCACACGCATCTCCTGGGGTCCACGGGTTCGGGACGCCGGTCGCAGCGGGTGGCGCAGCTCACCCCGACAGCGCGGCGGGCCGAGGCTAACGGGTGCCCGCGCTACCATGGGAATCGGTGCACCCCCGGGTGCGCTGTGTATCTGTGCGCTGACGACCGCTGGACGACGCCCTCCGGGGCCGTCTCCCGGGCCGATCTCGAACACGCCCGGTTCTGCTGGCTGCGTTGGCGCTGGAACCGATCCCGCGACCACCACCGGGACGGGACCGCTGCGACGAGCGCCGCGGACCTCTCCCCCAGCAGACCAGAGGCGAGAGCACTGACCTCCACCGAGAACACCCCCACCCCCGAATCCACCGAGGCCACCCCCGAGGCCGTCGCCCTCGAGCACGCCGAGA
This sequence comes from Blastococcus sp. SYSU D00922, assembly GCF_054050495.1. Classification (NCBI taxonomy): domain Bacteria; kingdom Bacillati; phylum Actinomycetota; class Actinomycetes; order Geodermatophilales; family Geodermatophilaceae; genus Blastococcus; species Blastococcus sp. SYSU D00922. The sequence goes on along the minus strand of NZ_JBJGZL010000011.1, from coordinate 105,551 downwards.
CCGGTGCGCCGGCTCCCGAGGAGCTCGAGCAGCAGGTCGAGGAGCTCGGCGGCGCGCCCGTCGCCAGCGACAGCCCGCTGTTCAGCGACTTCGACGTGCACCCCGACATCGTCGCCGCGCTGGCCGACGCCGGGATCACCCGCACCTTCGCCATCCAGGAGCTCACGCTCCCCCTTGCGCTGGCCGGCAACGACCTCATCGGCCAGGCGCGCACCGGCACCGGCAAGACCCTGGGCTTCGGCGTCCCGCTGCTGACCCGCGTGACGCCCCCGAGCGAGGGCGCCGACGGCGTCCCGCAGGCACTCGTCGTCGTCCCGACCCGCGAGCTGTGCGTCCAGGTCGCCCGCGACCTCGGCACCGCCGGCGCCAAGCGGGGCATCCGAGTGCAGGCCATCTACGGTGGCCGCGCCTTCGAGCCGCAGGTCTCCGCGCTGCAGTCCGGCGTCGAGGTCGTCGTCGGCACCCCCGGCCGGCTGCTCGACCTGGCCCAGCAGGGCCACCTGATCCTCGGCAAGGTCAAGGTGCTCGTCCTCGACGAGGCCGACGAGATGCTCGACCTGGGGTTCCTGCCCGACATCGAGCGGATCCTGGCCATGGTCCCGGACAAGCGGCAGACCATGCTGTTCTCGGCCACCATGCCCGGCCCGATCGTCACTCTGTCCCGGTCGTTCATGACCCAGCCGACCCACATCCGGGCGCACGGCAACGACGAGGGCTCGACCGTCCCGCAGACGACGCAGTTCATCTACCGGGCGCACAACCTGGACAAGCCCGAGCTGCTGTCCCGCGTGCTGCAGGCCCGCGGTCGCGGCCTGGCGATGATCTTCTGCCGCACGAAGCGGACGGCGCAGAAGGTCGCCGACGAGCTGGTCGAGCGCGGGTTCGCCGCCGCGGCCGTGCACGGCGACCTCGGCCAGGGCGCCCGTGAGCAGGCCCTGCGCGCCTTCCGCAGCGGCAAGGTCGACGTCCTCGTCGCCACCGACGTCGCCGCCCGCGGCATCGACGTCACCGGCGTGACCCACGTCGTGAACTACCAGTGCCCCGAGGACGAGAAGACCTACGTGCACCGGATCGGCCGCACCGGCCGCGCCGGCTCCACGGGTGTCGCCGTCACGCTGGTCGACTGGGACGACATCCCCCGGTGGCAGCTGATCAACAAGGCGCTGGACCTCGACTTCGCCGACCCGCCGGAGACCTACTCCACCTCGAAGTGGGTCTACACCGACCTCGACGTGCCGGAGACGGCGACGGGCCGTCTCCCCCGCTCGCAGCGCACCCGCGAGGGGCTCGAGGCGGAGACGATCGAGGACCTCGGCGAGACCGGCAAGCGCAACCGGCCCGCCTCCGGCGGCCGTGACTCCGGTGGCCGTGGCGACTCGCGCGGCCCCTCGGGCGGCCGCTCCGGGGACGGCGAGCAGGGTGGCGGCAAGAGCCGTCCGCGTCGCCGCACGCGCGGCGGCGGCGGGTCGTCCGCCGGTCAGGCCGACTCCGCGTCCGGTCCGGCGTCGGAGTCCGCTCCCTCCGAGGGCACGACCACCCGGCCCCGGCGTCGTCGCCGCCGCGGTGGCGCCAACCGCGGTGGTGGCGGCTCCGAGTCCGCCGCCTGATCCTCCCGGTCGCCGTGTCCGCACTCCGCCTCCCGCCGCTGCCGGTCTGGGTGTGGGCCGCGGCCACCCTGGCGCTGCTGCTCGTCGCGACCCTGCTCTGGCGGGGCTCCGACGCGGCCGCCACGGAGAGCACCACCGCCCCACCGGCCGACGTCCCCACCGGGACGCCGGCCGGTGCCGTCTCGCAGGCGTGGTCCGCCCAGGGCGGCCCCCTGCCCGAGGTGGTGCTGGCCGAGGGCCGGGTCGTCGTGGGCTCCGAGCACGGGGTCCGCGCGCTCGACCCGGTCACCGGTGACGAGGCGTGGCACTACACGCGCTCGAACGCCCGGATGTGCGGCGTGACGGCCACCGACGGGGTCGTGGTCGCGGTGTTCGCCACCGAGGACCGGTGCGACGAGGCCGTGGCCCTGCGTGCCGGGACCGGGGTGCGCGCCTGGACCCGGAGCCTGAGCCTCGCCGGCGACGCCGTCCTGGACTCGACCGCGTCCATCGTGCTGGCCAGCAACCGGACCGGCGTGCTGACGCTGGACCCCCGCGGCAACAACATCCGCTGGCGGTACGCCGCGCCGGGGAGCTGCCGGCTGCTCGGGGCCGACGCGGGGAGCACCGGCGTCGTCGTCCTGCAGCGCTGCTCCGACAGTGGGCAGGTGCAGGTGAGGCTGCTCGACGGCTTCGCCGGGTCGCCGAACTGGAGCCGCGACCTGCCCGTCGCCGAGGGCGCCGACGTGCGCCTGCTCGGCGCCGACGGCGCAGTCACCGTGCTCGTCGGGGACGAGGTGCAGACCCTCGCCGGTCCGGACGGGGCGGAGCTGGGTCGGCTGCCCGTGCCGGCCGACGTCACCGACGTGGAGCAGGTGAGCGTCGGGACCGTGTCCCTGGTCCGCATCGGCGGCACGGTCACGGCGCTGGACACCGCCTCGGGGGCCTTCCTGTGGGAGGCCCCGGCGATCGGCCTACCGGTGGGGAGCCCGCCGCCCAAGGACCCCGCCCGTCCGCCGGCGCTGGTGCTCCCCGATGCCGACGGCTTCTCCTTCCGGGATCCGTTCACGGGCACCGAGTCGGCGCGCTCCGCCGTCGCCGATCTCCCCCCGGCGGGCACCGCCTCGGCGATCGGAACCGTGGTCCTGCTGCGGCTCGACGACCGGGTGCTCGGCTACCGCTGAGCCCACCGGTGCACGGCGCACCGGGACGAGGTTCACTGGGGACCATGGTCATGCCCGGCGGCACCCGCGACACGGTGTCCCTCGCCATCGCCCCCGACGACCTGCGGCAGCTCGCCGAGCACGACGCCGAGCACCGCACCTTCCCGGGACGCGCGGGCCCGCTCGCCGCCCTCGACACCGGCGGTGCGTCGGTGCGCGGCACGGCGCTGATGGTCGCCGGCTACACCGGCAGCAAGGAGGACTTCGCGCCCCTGCTCCGGCCGCTCGCCGAGGCCGGCTACCGGGTCGTCGCGATGGACCAGCGCGGGCAGTTCGAGTCGCCCGGGCCCGACGACCCGGCCGCCTACTCGGTCGAGGAGCTCGGCCTCGACGTCGTCGCCGTCGCGCGGATCCTGCGCGAGGAGTCCGGCGAGCCCCTGCACCTGCTCGGCCACAGCTTCGGCGGCCTCGTCACCCGGGCCGCGGTGCTCGCCGCACCGGAGCTGTTCCGCTCGTTCACGCTGCTCGGCTCGGGTCCGTCGAAGCTGGGTGGCGGGCGCGCGGAGCTGCTCGACCACCTCGGCCCCCTGCTGGACGCCGGCGGCGTGAAGCTGGTGCACGAGACGCTCGAGCAGGTCGCGATGACCGACCCCAAGGCGCAGCTGGTGCCCGCGCAGACTCGTGAGTTCTACTCGCGCCGGTTCCTGGCCAACGCCGAGGCCGGGCTGCGCGGGATGGCCGACGCGATGCTGAACGAGCCCGACCGGGTCGCCGAGCTCGCCGCCGTCGGGCTGCCGGTGCTCGTGGCGCACGGCGAGGCGGACGACGCCTGGCTGCCGCACGTGCAGGAGGACATGGCGCAGCGCCTCGGCGCCCGGCACGAGGTCATCCTCAACTCGATCCACTCCCCCGCCGTCGAGAACCCGCCGCGCACCACGGAGGTGCTGCTCGACTTCTGGGCCGGCGCCTCCGCGGCGTCGTGACCCCGCTGCCGTCCGGCTGGACGGACGAGGAGGACCGGCTCGGCTTCTTCGGCCCGGACAGCGTCAGCTGGCGGGTCCACTCCGACCCGTCCTTCTCCGTCGGCGGCCTGCGGGCCCTGCTGCTGCAGGCCCTGCACCCGGTCGCGATGGACGGCGTCGCGCGGTTCTCCGGCGGCTTCCGCGACGAGCCGTGGCCGCGGCTCATCCGGACGGCCACCTACGTCGACACCCTCACCTTCGGCACCCGCACGGAGGCGGTGCGGGCGGTGGCGCGCGTGCGCGGCATCCACCGCCGCCTCGGGGCCACCGAGGAGACGACGGGGCGCACCTACCGGGTCGACGACGCCGACCTGCTGCTGTGGGTGCACTGCTGCGAGGTGGACTCGCTGCTGAGCTGCGCGCGCCGGGCCGGGGTGCCGCTGACCGACGAGGAGGCCGACCGGTACGTCGCCGAGCAGGTGACGGCGGCGGAGCTGATCGGCGTCCCGCGGGACGACGTGCCCGGCTCGGTGGCCGCGCTGGCGGCCTACTTCGAGGCCGTTCGGCCGCAGCTGGCGGTGACCGCCGCCGCTCGGGACGCTTTCCGCCTGATCACCGTGCCCCCGATGCCGACCTGGGTGCGGTACCTGACGCCGGCGCAGGGCGCCTGGGGTGGGCTGGCGGCGCTCTCCGTGGCGCTGCTGCCCCAGTGGGCGCGCCAGATGTACTCACTGCCGGGCCTCGGCCTGACCGACGCTGCGGCGACCGGCGCGCTCAAGGCGTTCCGGCAGGCGCTGCTCCGGCTGCCCCAGCGCGCGCAGCGGTCGCCGATCGTCTGGGGCGGCTGGGAGCGCGTGGCGGACGAGCCCGCCGCCTAGGGCGCGGGCGCCGGGTCCTCCTCCGCCAGGAAGCTCCACGTCTCGCGGGCGGGGACGGCGGCCTGGCCCGTCGGGCAGCTGGACCGGAAGTCGCACCAGCCGCACTGCTGGCCGGGGACCGCCGGGAACGCCGCGTCCGGGTCCTCCCCCGCGGTCATGCGCTCGGTGGCCGCGGTGATGTCGACCGCGATGTCCTCGGCCCGCCGGACGTGGTTGGCCAGCGACCTGTCGGTGTGCTCGAACGCCGCGACGGTGCCGCTGGGGACGTGGTGCAGCTCGACGCGGCTGCACGGACGGCGCAGCGTGCGGCGGACGGCCAGCACGTAGAGGGCCAGCGCCTGCGACCCGCGTGCCTCGTCGTCGGTGCTGGGCACCCGCCCGGTCTTGTAGTCGACGACGACGAGTTCCTCGCCGCGTTCGTCGATCCGGTCGACCCGGCCCGACAGGGTCATCCGCTCGGTCATCGTGCTGACCGTGCGCTCACGAGCTCGAGGCTCGTCGGTGGGGTCGAGCTCGGCGACGTAGTCGGTCAGCCAGCCCGCCGCCCGGGCTCGCCAGCGGTCGGACTGCTCGTCGTCCCGGAACCCGGCCGGCGACCAGGCCGCGTACAGCAGCTGCCTCGCGGCCCCCGGCGTGCGGCGCTCGACCGGGAGGTCCCACCACGACGACAGCACCTGGTGCAGCGCCGTCCCGACCGTGTGGTGGGCGAAGCGCGGACCGCGCGGCGGGGACGGCCGGTCGATGTTGGCGTAGCGGTAGCGGCGCGGGCAGTCGGAGAAGTCGGCCAGCGACCGGGGCGAGGCGCGCAGCAGCCGCTTGGGCATGCCGGGCAGGACCGCCTGCCCGCCGTCGGTCGGGTTGCGCATGGCCGCCACGGTAGCCGCGGGGTACGACGCTTCCCGGTCAGTCGCGGAACGGCGCGCTGCCCGTCCCCGCGGCCAACAGCGCCTCGAGCTGGTCGGGGTCGGTGGTGCAGGCGCCGATCGGGGTGACCTTGTTGGTGCCGTGGTAGTCGCTGGACCCGGTGGTGATCAGGCCGAGGTCGTCGGCCAGCCCCCGGAGGTGCGCCCGTTCCTCCTCGGAGTGGTCGGGGTGGTCGACCTCCAGGCCGAGCAGCCCCGCCTCCGCCATCGCGGCGATCGCGTCGTCGCCGACGACGCGACCCCGCTTGGTGGCGAGCCCGTGCGCGAAGACCGGGACCCCGCCGGCGGCCCGCACGAGGGCGATCCCCTCCCGCACGTCGGTGTCGGCCTTGGCCACGTAGTACGGGCTGCGGTGGTGCAGCAGGGTCGCGAAGGCGTGGTCGACGGAGTCCGCGGCCCCGGCCTCCACCAGCGCGCGGGCGATGTGCGGCCGGCCGACGACACCGCCCTCGGACTTCTCGACGATCCGGTCCCACGAGATGCCGTAGCCGGCCGCCGCGAGCGCCGCGACGATGCGCTCCCCACGCTCGAGCCGCTCGTCCCGCAGCCGCGCCCGCTCGGCGGCGAACCCGGGGTGCGTGGGCTCGAACAGGTAGGCGAGCAGGTGGACGCTGATCGGCGGCTGGTCGTCGGGGAACCACCGGCAGGACAGCTCCATGCCGGGGACGACGGTGAGCCCGGCCGGGCGCGCCGCCTCGGCGAGCGACCAGCCGGCGGTCGTGTCGTGGTCGGTCAGGGCGACCACGTCGAGACCGGCGGCGCGGGCGGTGGCGAGCAGCTCCGCCGGGGTGTCGGTGCCGTCGGACACCGAGGAGTGGGTGTGCAGGTCGATCCGCATCACGGCCCAGCCTGCCGCACGCTCACGTGACGCGCGGGATGGGCTCGGTGTCCTGGCGGCCGCCCTCGTTCGGTGGGCGGGGTGGCGGGGGCGGTTCGGGGTTGCCCTCGTCGTCGCCCATGGAGGCGGCGCCCCCGCCGCCTCCGCCGCCGCCCCAGTCGCTGCTGAACAGCAGCGCGCTGACCCGGCGGTAGAGGACGTCGGCGCCGGGCAGGAAGGTGATCTCCGAGAGCGCCTGCTGCTGGCCGGCGGACTCGAACCGGAAGGTCCCGTAGCCGAGCACCTGCCCCAGCAGGGTCTCCTTCCAGGTCAGGTCGGTGATGCGCCGCAGCGGCAGCAGGGTGACCGTGCGCACGATGACGCCCGAGGTCAGCAGGACGCGGCGGGTGCTGACGATGAAGTGCCGCATCCACCACTCGCCCACGCGCAGCCCGTAGTAGACGAGCGCCGCGACGATCACGAGGAGCCCGGCGGAGCTGGTCACCCGGTTCTCCGGGTCGAAGAGCAGCAGCCAGGCCCCGGCGACGAAGACGGGGAGGAACTTGACCGTCGGCTCGATGAGCACCGCCCAGTGCCGGCGGGTGGCGACCACCGCCGTCTCGTCGGGCAGGAGGTACTTCTCGACGTCCTTGCTCGCCCGCGGAGGGAGATCCAGGGGCGTGGGTCCGCTCACGCCGTCAGCGGATCAGACGAGGGACCCGACGAACTGGGCCAGGGACGACGCCGCGTCGCCCAGCGCCTGACCGGCGTTGCGCACCAGCGCGGCGGACTGCTCGGGGGCCTGGATGACGTAGAAGACGACGAATGCGACGACCAACCAGGTGACGACCTTCTTGAGGTTCACCGCCACCTCCACGGGTGCGCTCGGGCGGGCAGGCTCGGGGGCTTCGGGCCTGCGGGGTACAGGGTCCACCGAACTGCGGCGGACTGCTTCGTCCCATGGGTAACAGATGCCCCACCGGTCGCACCGGCGACGCGCCGATCATGATGCGGACCGGTCGGGTCCGGTCACCGACCCGGCAGCAGGTGCTCGCTCGGCGGGCCGAGCGGGAGGTCGGGGTAGATGCGGTCGCGCAGGTCGATCAGCTCGAGCTGCTCGGCCAGCAGCCAGGCGGCGTTCATCGGCCACATGACCAGCCACAGCCACACGCCGTAGGCCTCGCCCACGAACGCGGCCCGGTCGTCGGTGGTGGGCACCGCCCACAGCGGGGCGTGCTGGCCGGCCGCCTTCACGTCGACCGACGACGGCCCCTCGATGACGTCACCCGGGTCCAGCCCCGGCAGGCCCGCGTACCCGCAGCCCACGCCGGTGCCCGGCTCCTCCGCGACGAGGACCAGTTCGGCCGACCCGCCCAGCGGCGCCGGGCCCGCGGTGTCCACGACGATCGCCCGGGCGCCCGGCTCCCCGCCCCACGCCAGCCCGGTCACCGACCAGCCGGCGGGCATGGGGTCGGGCACCCACGCCGGCACCCGGGCGTCGGCGGTGACGGCGGAGATGGCGTCGTGCGCGACCAGGACGGTGTGGTGCAGCGGCGTGACGGCGCCGTGCGTGTGGCACCACGCCCTCGCCGTCGACGCCGGGCGGACCACCAGTTCCTCGCCGCATCGGGGGCAGACCGGCGAGACGCTCATCGGACATCACGGTCGCGGGACCGTCGCCGCTCGTCAAGCCGTGCTGTCGGCGGCCCGCTGCGTAGCGTGCGGGGCGTGGGAACGGAGCAGCTGCCCGTCGTGGCGTGCGTCGGCGCGGTCGTCGTGGACGACGCCGGCCGGCTGCTGCTCATCCGGCGTGGCCACGACCCCCACGCGGGTCTGTGGTCGCTGCCCGGGGGCCGGGTCGAGGACGGCGAGACCCTCGAGCAGGCGGTCCGCCGCGAGGTGCTCGAGGAGACCGGCCTGGCCGTGGAGGTCGGGGAGCTCGTCGGGCGCGTCGCCATCCCCGCCGGCGCCGTCGTGTTCGACGTCGCGGACTTCCGCTGCACCCTCCAGCCCGCGGAGCAGCTTCCGGTCGCGGGCGATGACGCGAGCGACGTCGTGCTCGCCGACGCCGCCACGCTGGACGGGCTGCCGTGCACCCCGCGGCTGGTCGAGACCCTCCGCGGGTGGGGCGTGCTGCCGGACTGACGCCCTCGCGAGCTCACGGCATCCGCCGCTCAGCGCGGGGTGGGCTCCGGACGACCGGGCTGCTCCCCGCCACGGGCCTCGCCGTAGGACTGCTTGGGCACCATCACCTTGCGACGGAAGATACAGACCACCGTGCCGTCCTGCTTGTAGCCGATGGTCTCGACGTACACGACGCCGCGGTCGTCCTTCGACTTGGACGGCGTCTTGTCCAGGACCGTCGTCTCGCCGTAGATCGTGTCGCCGTGGAACGTCGGGGCGACGTGCCGCAGCGACTCGATCTCCAGGTTGGCGATGGCCTTGCCCGACACGTCGGGGACGCTCATGCCGAGCAGCAGTGAGTAGATGTAGTTGCCGACCACGACGTTCTTGCCGAAGTCGGTGGTCGTCTCCGCGTAGTTGACGTCCATGTGCAGCGGGTGGTGGTTCATGGTGAGCAGGCAGAACAGGTGGTCGTCGTACTCGGTGACGGTCTTCCCGGGCCAGTGCTTGTAGACGGCCCCGACCTCGAACTCCTCGTAGTACCGACCGAACTGCATGTGCTCGCTCCCGACCTCACGACGACGGCGGCGCACGCGGCGCCGGAGCGGCAGGCCCATGCACGCGCCGGGCCGGCTGCCCATCGCGAAGCACCGGTGACCCGCCTGGACGGGCGTTGATCTTACGGACGCCACCCGGCGCCGCCTCCGGGACCGCCGGGACGGCGGCCGGCGGCGCCGCCGACCGCCCGCGGCAACGCCACGGCCGGTCGGAGCATCGCCTCGATCTGGGCGACCATGTTGGCCCACACTCCCAGGCTGCGCCACTGGCTATCTCGAGAAGGCGAAGCGCCCGACTTGTGCTTCTCGGGTTGTGCCCTGGGGTGGCTCAGGTGTAGAAAAAGCGAAGCCCCGACCGACTGGCCGGGGCTTCGCCGAGGACTCGAGCACTGCTCTCGTCGCCGTGACAAGCATGAGGGTACTTCTCGGGTGCTCACTTGCACAGAAGGAGTCACTCTTGTGACGATCCCGACGTTCAGCAACGTCCGTCCTTATCGCGCGTCGGACGGCATCGCAATCCCGGCCATGGTGGTCGACGAAAACGAGGCCTTCGGCGTCGTGCCCCTCGCGCAGCTCGTCACCTTGGTACCCGACCCGATCGAGGCGGAACGAGGGCGGTCGAGCAGTCCGACCATGGCGAAGTACCAGGCGCTGCGCGCGGAGGTACAGCGCGCGGTGACCGGCGCCAAGGCGGACAACGCCAACCGTTTCGCCCGTTACCTGACGGAGGGCCTCAAGGGCAACAGCTCTTGGGTGGTTCCACCGATCACCCTGTACCACGAGACGCTGCTCGAGCAGGTCCTCCTGCCGGACTACGAGCCCAACCGCATTGCACTGCTCATTCCGCACGGCGAGACGATGACCGCGATCGACGGCGAGACCCAGCGGATCGCCTGGGGCAAGGTGCATCAGGCGCTCAACGATGCGGTCTGGCACCAGCCGATCAAGGTCACCATCCACCACGGCCGCAGCGTGCCCTGGGCTCGCCAGTCGTTCTACGACTTGAACACCCTCGAGGTGAAGCCGAACGTTGCCGTCGCGGTGGGCATGGACACCAGGGACCCGGTGACACGCATCGCGACCAAGCTGGTGACGGAGACCGGCATCCCGGTGAGCTTCACCAAGCGGCAGCTGAAGAAGGACAGCACCGAGCTGCTCACCATCAGCAACGTCCGCACGGCCATCGTGACTACCGTGTTGGGCATGGCCGGTGTCGCCCTCGGCGCCAAGCCTGTGGGCGACCGCCTCGAGGGAGTCGACCTTCAGCGTCTTGAGCAGGAAGTGCTCGCAGTCTGGAAGCCGCTCCTGACCGAGCTGCGACCGGTTCTGGAACGTAAGGACGAGACCGTCGCTGGCTCGCCCGCCGTGATGGCGGCGCTCGGAGGACTGGCGCACCGCACCATCGCCTCACCGCCGCGGCGCGAGGACGTCGAGGCATGGACCGTCGAAGACGTCCTGACTCTGCTTCGATCGGTCGAATGGGACCGCTCTCGGCAGCTGCCAAACGGCGAGATCGTCTTCCCATGGGCCGGTATCGCCGGCAAGGTCAGCAGCAAGGTCGACCAGATCACGGGTGAGGTCAGGTCCCGCACCTTCGCCATCGGTGGCCCTAAGGAGGTCGGCTACGCCGTGCTGGACGCTCTGCTCCGCCCGAACAGCCCGACGGGCCTGCAGATCCGGTCATAACTGGGTGCACTGATAGCGGGGCCCCGGGCATGTGCCCGGGGCCCCGCGTCATGCATGGAGCAAAGCTCAGTCCATTGAGTGTCCACGCGCGCCAGCCATCCCGCCTACCCACTGGGTTCTGGAAGCAGGCAGGGTTCGTTCACCGGCTGGTCGCCCTCGAACAGTCCAGGGTCTGCCTGGCGAACCGCATTGCCGGCGCGGACGGAACGTCGTTCTTGCAAGTCGTGGCACCGACGAGCGACTCCCCATCCGGCGCCAGGAGGCCGCTGCCGCGGATCAGAGCAGCTCGAGTGCCGAGCCCATCTCCTGGCTGGCGTACCAGGCCAGCTCGTGACCCTCGGCCTGGTCGACGACGAACTGCGCGTCCTCGCTGCCGAGGTCGGCCTCGAGGACCACGTTCACGGCCGCCCGGACGTCGTCCTCGGCCTCGGAGCCGTCGATGTGGGCGCTGGCGACGTCGCGGACGCGGATGTCCGCCTCGACGCGGACCGCGCCCCGGTCGGTGTCCGGATCGTCGATCGGCCGGACCGAGTCGTCGGGCACGTCGGCCGCGACGACGACCCGCCGGCGAGCGGCGGTGGGGTCCACGTCGATCAGCCGCAGGCTGGCCCTCGCGGCACCGAGCAGCGCGGCGTACTCGAGCTCCTCGAGGTCGGCCTCGGCGTCGCTGAGCTCGTAGAACTCGCGCAGCTGCGGCGTCACCGCGAAGGCCGTGTGCGGTCCGGGCAGGGTGCCCTCGTCGACCAGGGTCCTCAGGACCGTGGTGGTGGCAGGCAGGTACACGCGCACCCGGGTCGCTCCCTCCGTCGAAAGGGCGACGGTATCCCGGCGGCCGGATCAGCCCGCGGTCTCCACCAGCTCGCCGACCTCCTGCTCCACCAGATCGGCCAGGACGTCGACGTCCCCGACACCGTCGCGGTCGGCGTTGAAGCCGAAGTAGACCCGGCCGTCGTAGCTGGTCATCCCGATGGACAGGCCCTGCCCGCGGGCGAGCGGGACCACCGGGAAGACCTCCAGCATGCGGCTGCCCGCGGCGTAGAGCGGCAGCTGCGGACCCGGGACGTTCGTGACCACCAGGTTGAACAGTCGGCGGGACAGGCCCCGTGCGGCTCGGGCGCCGAGGGCGTGCAGCGTCGGTGGCGCGAAGCCGGTCAGCGCGATCAGGCTGTCGGCGCCGACGGACTGCCCGTGCAGCGCGATCCCCCGCATGGCGTAGCTGAGCCGCGTCAGCCGCACCCGAGGGTTCGGCTCGCCCACCGGCAGGTCCACGAGGTACGACGAGACCCGGTTCCCAGGGCTCGCGTCCTCGTCCTGCATCGACACAGGGACCAGCGCGCGTACCGAGGTGCCGGCCACGACCGGCTCGCCCCGGGAGAGCAACCATTCGCGCAGCGCGCCGGTCACGACGGTCAGCAGCACGTCGTTGACGGTGCCGCCGTGAGCCTTGCGGATCTTCTTGAGGTCGTCGAGCTCGGCCCGCGCCACCGCGACCCGTCGCTGGCGGCCCACCGAGGCGTTGAGCGGGCTGTTCGGCGCGGGCATGACCGCCTTGCGCGCGGTCCGCAGCAGCCCGCCGGCGACCCCGGTGAGCCGTGCCGCCGTCGAGCGGACATCGGTGACCGCCCCGCGCACGGTGTCGACCACCGCCGAGGGTCGCCGCGCGTACTCGTCCAGCGCCTGCCAGACCAGTTCCGCGCCGTTGGGAGGACGCTGCGGGCGCCACTCCTCGGAGTGCGGCGCCGGCGCGTCCGGGTCGACGTCCAGGAGCACCTGGCCGATGTCGAGCGCGCTGAGCCCGTCGACGAGCGCCGGGTGGGTCTTCGTGACGACGGCGACCCGGTTGTCCGACAAGCCGTCCACCAGGTACGCCTCCCACAGCGGACGGCGGCGGTCGAGCGGGCGCGAGGTCAACCGCGACACCAGGTCCAGCAGCTGGGCCTCGGTGCCCGGCCGGGGCAGGCCCGAGCGGCGGACGTGGTAGTTGATGTCGAAGTCGGGATCGTCCACCCACACCGGGTTGGCGAGGTGCCCCGGGATCTCGGCGACCCGCTGCCGGTACCGCGGGACGAGCGGCAGCCGCGCCTCCACCAGCTCGGCGAGCGCCTCCACACCCCCCGGAGGGCGTTCGAGGATGAGCACGCCGCCGACATGCATCGGGGTGTCCGGTTCCTCCAGGTAGAGGAAGGACGCGTCCAGCCGGGTCAGCCGCTCGACCATGTGTCTCCTCTGATTCGGTGGCCCACGCTAGAGCTCAGAGTCTCAGGCCGACAGCTCAGTCGGACGTTGCATCCGTAAGAGCGACGTCTCGATCGCTCACCGCACCGCACCGCGACCAGTGGGCCTTGGCCAGACAGTCTCGACCCGGCTACGTTCCGGAAGCAAAACACTCGGGGGGACCGCAGCACATGAGCTTCAACAGCAGTCAGGACTCCTACGTCGCCCTGAAGGAGATCATCGCGGAGCGGACGGCGCCCATTCTGGTTTGGACCGGCGCTGGGCTTAGCGCCAGTGCAGGGCTGCCCGTCTGGGTCGAACTGCGTCAAAAGCTGATCGACGCGGCGTACAGCAAGGCGGCAACCTTCGATCCGCGCGAAGCCGCCTCCAGGGCTCAGCGAATCGACAACGTCGTGTCCGAGCCGGACCCCTGGGTTGCCTTTCAGAGGCTCAGGCAAACCATGGGACCAGCTTCGTATGAGTCAGTGATTCGCCGGGCCATGAGCCAGGCCGTGACCTGCAAGGTACCCGCAACATACCGTCACATTTGGCGCCTCAACGTGGCCGGCATTCTCAATCTGAACATCGACCGCCTCGCCACTCGAGCCTTCTCGGAAGAGCGACCCGGGGAGTCCTTCTTGGAGTTCGAGGGAACGAAACTCGCGCGCCTTCCGGGCCTGCTGCACGGGCGGCAGCCTTTCGTAGCGAACCTCCACGGCACTAGCGAGGACACGACCTCGTGGATCTTCACGAATGAAGAGCTATCGAAGTTGCAGAAGGACAAAGCGTACTTGGCCCTGATGCAGAACTGCTTCAGCACCTTTACGAACGTTTTCATCGGCGTTAGTGCCGACGATGTTGCCATTAGTCGACACCTGAGCAAATTGAAGGATCTTCATCTTAGTCACCCTCCTCACTTCTGGCTAACTCATCGGACGGACGCAGAGACCGACGCTTGGGCTGAGGAGCTGGGAATCCAAGTAATTAGATATACGAAAGATGCTTCTGGGCACGACGGACCTGTCGAGGAGTTTTTCACCCCCCTTCTCGCCGCTACACCGGCACCCGAGAGAACCGCCTTCCCGCCTGTTTCTCTTGGACTCGCGGCAGACGTTGACGCGGAGGAAGAGGAGCTGGCACCTAGCGAGTTGCGTGACTGGTCCGCCCCTGCCCTTCGCAAGCACTTGAACGCTCGGGCGGCACAGATCTTGCGCAACGGGGACAGCGAGGCATGGTCAAACTACGAGGCGTTCTCGAAGCGCTATGACGAAGCCATCTACAGGGCTTGGTATACCAGCGACCAAGAAGGTAGCAATGACCTTCTAGGCTACACGCTTCAGGAACAGATAGCACGCGGCGCCTTCGGCCGCGTATATAGAGCAATGAGCCCCGCAGGGGAAACCGTGGCAGTCAAGGTTCTCCTAGAGGAGATTCGTCGAGACCTCGGCCTTCTGCAAAGCTTTCGGCGAGGCGTTCAAGCGATGCGCATTCTAGGGAGCAACCATTTAAGGGGGATGGTTCCGTACAGGGAAGCGTCAGAGATTCCTGCGTTCGTTGTCATGGACTGGATAGATGGTCCGAACCTCTTCCAAGCCAAGCAGAGCGGCTACGTCGACGACTGGCCAACGCTACTGCGGATTGCTCAGGAGCTGGTTGGCATCATCGCGGGCGCACACGCTTTGCCCGACCGCATCCTCCACCGAGATCTCAGGCCCGCGAACATCATGCTTTCCGGGTTCTACACGCAGGACGACTGGCACGTAGTGGTACTAGATTTTGACCTGTCCTGGCATAGAGGCGCCAATGAGAAGTCTGTTGTCTACTCCACTGCCATGGGCTACCTGGCACCAGAACAGGTGACTCAGCAATCCGATGCCTCTACACGGAGCGCGGCCGTGGATGCCTTCGGAATCGGCACGACGCTGAATTTCCTTTGCAGCGGCGTTGATCCTGTTCTGAACGAGCAGCAGAGGGCCGACTACCCGCAGCGTGTCGCTGAAGGGGTAGCCACGCTAACTGGTGTTACATGGAGATCACTACCCGCGCGATTCTCGCGACTAATCCTCGGCGCCACGGCTGAACGGCAAGCGGACCGGTGGGACCTGTCGCAAATCGCTGGCGAACTTGGCCGACTAAGAGTGGCGGCCGAGAATCCGCAGTCCGTCACCTCAGCGGAGCTGGTCGCCGAGGAGTTGGCCACCGCGGTGCGCTTCTTCAACGGGTATGTATGGGAGTCGGACACTCTAACTGCGAAGAAGACCTCTCCGACAGGGATGAGCTTGAGCATCGCAGCCGACGAAGTGAACGCCATAATTGCACTGACGATCGGGTGGACAAGGACGGGGGTCGAGCAGCGCACTGGCCTATCGAAGTTCGTTAAACGAAATGCACAGGCGCTAACGGCACGCCTGGCCTCTGCCGGCTGGAAGATTGCGCACGAGAATGTAGGAAGTAGTGACCTGAATGTTAGAGCGACGATTTCGACCTCTACCGCCTCGCGAAGGCTAAGCAGGCTAGCTGCCAGCACAGAGACCGCACTAGAGAGTATGCAATTTGGCCCGGCGGCACTTTAGGCGCCTTTATGAGCGCACTGGCGTTCCTCAGTCGTCGCGCCGTATGTCAGCAGTTTGCAGTGCCCGCTTGCAGGGTTAATCGGCAGCCCCGCTGCTAAGCCTCAACTGCATCGCTGCAGCTGGACGGGCTTGCTCGCTCCCGATGTGCAGCCACCGCATGCACTGATGAGACTCTGGAACCGCGACGCCCCCGCCGAGAGGCTCGGGCGGGGGCGTCGTCGTGCGATGCGTCAGCGGCCGGCTGCTCCGTGGCACTGCTTGTACTTGCGGCCCGAGCCGCAGGGGCACGGGGCGTTGCGCGGGGTCTCCTTGGTGCCGGAGACCGTCGCCGACTTCGCCGCCTTGGCCTTGCCCGACTCCCCCGCCGAGGCGTCCAGGCTCGGGGCGGAGTAGCTGAGCTGGTCCATGTTCCGCTGCGGCGCGTCGAGGCCCTTGACGTCGAGCGCCGGCCCGGTGCCGGTCGGCTTGGGCGTCGCGACCGGAGCGGCCGGAGCGGCCGCGGCGGCGGCCGCACCGGCGGCCGCACCGGCGGCCGGCTTCGACCGGCGGGCCGTCGGCGTCGCCGTCCCGTTGCCCGACGGGGCCGAGGTGGGCGCCGAGGGAGCCGACGTCGGCGCCTGCGCCGTCTGGCCCTGCGCGGCGAGCTTCGCCTCGGCGGCCTGGCGGGCGAGCACGCGGGCGGTGCCCTCCTGCGCGGCGGCCAGCGCCTTGGCCTCGGCCTCGTCCTGCTTCGCCTTGGCCTCGGCTTCCTGCTCCTCCTTGGTCTTCACCTCGAGGTTGAACAGGAAGCCGACGGACTCCTCCTTGATGCCGTCGAGCATCGCGTTGAACATGTCGTAGCCCTCGCGCTGGTACTCCACGACCGGGTCGCGGTTGGCCATCGCGCGCAGGTGGATGCCGGCCCGCAGGTAGTCCATCTCGTAGAGGTGCTCGCGCCACTTGCGGTCGAGCACCGAGAGCAGCACGCGGCGCTCCAGCTCGCGCATGACCTCCGAGCCGAGCGCCTTCTCCCGCTCCTCGTAGGCGCGGTGCACGTCGTCCAGGAGCTCCTGCTTGAGCACCTCGGGCGCCAGCGAGGACTGGTCACCGTCGGCCACCCGGTCCAGGAGGTCGCCGATCTCCAGGCCGACCGGGTAGAGCGCCTTGAGGCCGGTCCACAGCTGCTCGAGGTCCCAGTCCTCGGCGTAGCCGATCTCCGTCGCGCCGTCGACGTAGGCGCTGATGACGTCGTCGACCATCGACTGGATCTGCACGTGCAGGTCCTCGCCGTCGAGCACCTTGCGGCGCTCGTCGTAGATGACGGTGCGCTGGCGGTTGAGCACCTCGTCGTACTTGAGGACGTCCTTGCGGACCTCGAAGTTCTGCTGCTCGACCTGCGTCTGCGCCGACAGGATCGCCCGGCTGACCATCTTCGACTCGATCGGCTGGTCGTCGGGCACCCGCAGGGTGTTCATCATCGACTCGAGCATCGGGCCGTTGAACCGGCGCATCAGGTCGTCGCCGAGGGAGAGGTAGAACCGCGACTCCCCCGGGTCGCCCTGACGGCCGGATCGCCCGCGCAGCTGGTTGTCGATGCGCCGGCTCTCGTGCCGCTCGGTGCCCAGCACGTAGAGACCGCCGGCCTCGACGACCTCCTCGTGCTCGGCCTTGACCTGCGCCTTGGCCGCCTCGAGGGCGTCGTCCCACGCCGCCTCGTACTCCTCCGGCGTCTCCGAGGGCGACAGCCCGCGGGCCCGCAGGGCCTCGTCGGCGATGAACTCGGGGTTGCCACCGAGCACGATGTCGGTACCGCGGCCTGCCATGTTCGTGGCCACCGTGACCGCGCCCAGCCGCCCGGCCTGGGCGATGATCGCCGCCTCACGGGCGTGGTTCTTCGCGTTGAGGACCTCGTGCTTGATGCCCCGCTTGAGCAGGTACTTCGCCAGGATCTCCGACTTCTCGACGCTGGCCGTACCGGCGAGGACCGGCTGGCCGGCCTCGTGCCGCTCGGCGATGTCGTCGACGACGGCCTCGAACTTCGCCTTCTCCGTCTTGTAGATGACGTCGGACTTGTCCTGCCGCACCATCGGCCGGTTCGTCGGGATCGGGACGACGCCCAGCTTGTAGGTCTGGTTGAGCTCGGCGGCCTCGGTCTGGGCCGTACCGGTCATCCCGGACAGCTTCTCGTAGAGCCGGAAGTAGTTCTGCAGCGTGATCGTGGCGAGCGTCTGGTTCTCGTCCTTGATCTGCACCTTCTCCTTGGCCTCGATGGCCTGGTGCATGCCCTCGTTGTAGCGGCGGCCGGCCAGCACGCGGCCGGTGAACTCGTCGACGATCAGCACCTCGCCGTTGCTGACGATGTACTGCTGGTCGCGGTGGAAGAGCTCCTTCGCCTTCAGCGAGTTGTTGAGGTAGCTGATCAGCGGGGTGTTCGCGGCCTCGTAGAGGTTGTCGATGCCGAGCTGGTCCTCGACGAACTCGACGCCCTCCTCGGTGATGGCGACGGTGCGCTTGCCCTCCTCCACCTCGTAGTGGACGTCGCGCTTGAGCATCGGCGCGATGCGGGCGAACTCCCCGTACCACTTGGCGCTGGTCTCGGCCGGGCCGCTGATGATCAGCGGGGTGCGGGCCTCGTCGATGAGGATCGAGTCGACCTCGTCGACGATCGCGAAGTGGTGGCCGCGCTGCACGAGGTCGGCCTTGCTCCACGCCATGTTGTCGCGCAGGTAGTCGAAGCCGAACTCGTTGTTGGTGCCGTGCGTGATGTCCATGGCGTACTGCTCGCGTCGGACATCGGGACGCTGACCGGAGACGATCGTCCCGACGGTGAGGCCGAGGAAGCGGTGCACCCGGCCCATCCACTCGGCGTCGCGGGAGGCCAGGTAGTCGTTGGTGGTGACCACGTGCACGCCGTCGCCGGTGAGCGCGTTCAGGTAGGCCGGCAGCACACCGGTGAGGGTCTTGCCCTCACCGGTCTTCATCTCGGCGATGTTGCCGAGGTGCAGCGCCGCCCCGCCCATGATCTGGACGCGGTAGTGCCGCTGGCCCAGCGTGCGGGTCGCGGCCTCGCGGACCACGGCGAAGGCCTCGGGCAGGAGCTCGTCGAGGGACTCCCCGTCGGCGTACCGCTCCTTGAACTCGTCGGTCTTGGCACGCAGTTCCGCGTCGCTCAGGGCGCCGGTCTCGTCGGCGTACGACTCGACCGCGTCGGCGATCTTGGACAGCCGGCGGAGGAGCTTGCCCTCACCGGCGCGCAGAAGCTTCTGGAACACCACACCCCCAGCGTAGGCGGCGGATGCGCCGGGATCAGCCAGCGCGACCCCGCGGACCGGTCACTAGCCTTCCCGGGTGCCCCACGACCCCCACGACCTCGCCCCCGGCCTCCTCGAGCTGCTCACCGAGCGGCACCTCGCCACCCTGACCACGCTGCGCGCCGACGGCAGCCCGCACGTGGTCCCGGTCGGGGTCACCTTCGACCCGGCCACGGCGACCGCGCGGGTCATCACGTCGGGGTCCTCCGCCAAGGCCCGGCACGTGCGGGCAGGGCAGCAGCGGGTCGCCGTCTGCCAGGTCGACGGGCGGCGCTGGGTCACCCTGGAGGGAGCGGCGGTGGTGAGGGACGACGCCGCCTCGGTCGCCGACGCCGAGCGCCGCTACGCGCAGCGCTACCGGCAGCCGCGCGAGAACCCGGCCCGCGTGGTTCTCGAAATTCGGGTCGACCGCGTCCTCGGCAACGCGTGACACTGCCGTCCGTGAGCACCCAGCAGCTGACCGCTCTCGACCTGAGCGGGGTCGACCTCCTCACCGAGGTCGTCCGCACCCCGCGGCTGACCCTGCGCCCGTTCCGGGCCGACGACGTGGACGCCGTGCTGCGCGCCTCGCAGGACCCGGAGTCGAAGCGCTGGATCAGCGCGATGCCCGACCCCTACACGCGCGAGGACGCCCGCCGCTTCGTCGAGGACGTCGCCATGCGCGACCGCAGCGACCGCCTGGGTCTCTCGGTCGTGATCGAGGACGGCGACGGCTACGCCGGGAGCGCCGGGCTCTACCTGCGGCCCGGGCGGCTGGGCCCCGAGATCGGCTACTCGGTCGCCCCGTGGGCGCGCGGCCGCGGCTACGCGAGCGAGACGGCCCGGGCGCTGGCCGACTGGGGGCTCGCGCACGGGGCACCGCGCGTGCACCTGTACGTCGACGTCCGCAACGCCCCCTCCCTCGCGGTGGCGCGGCGGGCCGGGTTCACCCAGGAGGGCGTGGTGCGCGGCTGCCTGGAGTACCGGGACGGCACCCGGGGCGACGCCGCGCTGTTCGGCCGGCTGGCCGGGGACTGAACGGGTGGGAGGGCGGACGGCCCTCCCACCCCTCGCGTCAGACGGAGGAGACGGCCTGTGGCTCGGCCGTGCGGGTAGGAGCGGCGCCGTTCTGCGGCACCTCGGTCAGCCGGATGAGGCCGTAGTCGTAGGCGTGCCGGCGGTAGACGACGGTCGGCTGCCCGGTGTCGGCGCACTGGAAGAGGAAGAAGTCGTGACCGACCAGCTCCATCTCGTGGAGCGCCTGGTCGACCGTCATCGGCGTCGCCGGGTGGTGCTTCTCCCGGACGACGCGCCCGGGCAGGTGCTCGTCGAGATCGGTCACGAGCGGACCGTCGGTGGGCACCGTGTCCGGCGCGGAGGTGGCCGTTCCCCCGACCATGGCCTCGACGTCGGCGACGGTGTTGCCCGATATGCGCACGCTGGCGGGGGTCCGCCGGCCGTGGTGCACCCGGCGGCGGTCGGCCGCGCGGCGCAGCCGGTTGTCCAGCTTCGTGCAGGCGGTGTCCAGGGCCGCGTAGAAGTCGGGGCCGGCGGCTTCGGCACGGACCACGGGACCCTTGCCGCGCAGGGTGATCTCCACGCGCTGGCAGCTGGCGGACTGGCGGGGATTCGGTTCGTGGAACAGCTCCACGTCGATGCGCAGGATCTTCAGCTTGCCGTCGAATCGATCGCTCTGACCGACCTTGTCCTCGACGTGTTGGCGGTAGTGCTCCGGAACCTCGACGTTGCGACCTCGGACCACGATCTCCATGGGACCTCCCGGTTGAGCCGGTAGTAGGTCACTTCGACGCTAGTCCCTGTTCACCTGTCCCGACAGTCGATCGAGAGGGCTCCGACGGACGTTCTTGGGCCGGTTCCGGACAACGTGCAGGTGGGCCCGCGAAGGGTGTTCGCGGCCGGTCGCCGGGGTCGCCGCGACGACGGCGGCGAGCACCGGCGCGCCCCGCGCCGACCCGCCGGGCGACAGCGCTGCCGCGGCCTCGGTGAGGGTCGCGCCGGAGGTGACGACGTCGTCGACGAGCACCAGGACGGCGCCCGGCGCGACGGCGCCGGTGACCCGCTCGAACGTCCCCGCCAGGTTCGCCCGCCGCTGCGCCGCCGACAGCCCGGCGGAGTCGCGGACCCGGCCGCGGCGGCGCAGCAGCCGCGCCTCCGCGGCCGGCAGGCCGGCTGCCCGCAGCTCGGCCACCGCACGCGCGGTCAGCTCGCGCACGTGGTCGCGGCCACGGGCCCGCAGCCCGGCGCGGGTGCTGGGCACCGGCACCAGCGCCACGGGCCCCGGCGGGCCGGGCACGGCGGAGGCCACCGCGGCCACCGCGAGGGCGAGCGCCGCACCCAGCGGGACGGCGAGCTCGGCCCGCCCGCGCTCCTTGAACTCGACGACGGCCGGCCGGACCGACCCCGCGTACGCCCCGGCCGCCACCGTGGGCGGGAAGCCCCACGGGAACCGCCG
Organism: Blastococcus sp. SYSU D00922; assembly: GCF_054050495.1. Taxonomy (NCBI): domain Bacteria; kingdom Bacillati; phylum Actinomycetota; class Actinomycetes; order Geodermatophilales; family Geodermatophilaceae; genus Blastococcus; species Blastococcus sp. SYSU D00922. The sequence continues at coordinate 84,326 of NZ_JBJGZL010000011.1, read as the reverse complement.
TGGCGCGGCCAGGTGGGGGCGGGCCAGCGCCTCCGCGCACGACCGGCACAGCACCGCGCCGGGCACGCCGCAGCCTGCGCAGGTGCGGGGCAGGAGCAGGTCGGCCAGCGCGGCGATCCCGGCCCGTTCCACCCGGCCAGCCTGACGTGCCCGCGGCGCCCGTGGGCCGCTCGCCGCGGAGGTGTGGACGGCTACAGCGGGTAGAAGGGCGCCGTCCCGGGCAGCGGCTCCTGCCCGCGCACGAGGGTGACCCAGGTGCCGCCGGCCAGCTGCCAGATCGTCCCGTCCGCGGTCACCAGCGGCTGCCGCGCCGGCGCCGCCGCGATCGACTGCGGCTGACCGGGCAGCCCGGACCGCGGGATCTCATCCAGCCCCCAGCCGTCGACCCCCACGCTGTAGGGCACGATCCGGTCCTCCCCGGCGTCCCCGGCGAGGACGAGCAGCGTGCCGCTGTCGCGCCAGGCCACGTCGACCACGCGGGAGAGCGCGGGCGCGATCGCCCGGAAGTCGCGGAGCGCGACGCTGCCGTCCTCGGCGCGCACGACGGTGCCCACCTGGAGCGCCCGGCCGCTCGGCCCCTCCACGATGAGCGCGGCCCGGACGCCGTCCGGGGAGAGCCGCAGCACCCTGGTCGACCCGAGACCCGGCAAGGTCGGCGCGGTGACCGCCTGCGGCGGCCCGCCGGCCTGCACCCGCACCACCGAGGTGTCGTCCCGGACGACCCAGACCTCCGAACGGGTGGCCGCCACCGTCGGGGAGGTCAGCCGGGTGCCGCTGAGCACCGGTGCCAGCTCGCCGTCGTACGGACCGGCCAGCAGGGTGGCCCCGCCCCCCTCCGGCCGCACCCCGACGAGGAACGACAGCTCGCCCGTGGCGCCGTCCACGGAGACGGCCGCCTCGGTGAGCCCGTAGGCCCCGGCACCCGCGGGGCCCGGGGTCGGCTCCCCCGTGGTCACCGTGTGCAGCGCCCCGCCGGTCAGGTAGTGCCCGACGGTCTCCAGCGGGACGGCGTCGGGGTTGAAGCCGCTCCAGTGCTCGGTGGTCTGCTCGTCGGGGACGTCCTGGATCGGCACGGGCTCGCCGTCGATCCGCACCTCCACCGAGTTGATGGACACGTTGCGCAGCGAGGTGAGCGTCCAGACCAGCTGGGCGGAGGCCTCGTTCAGCGCCGGGGACGGCTCGGCCGGCAGGTTGGTCAGGTCGACGACGGCGAGCTGCCCGTCGAGGGTCACCGCGCTGCGCAGCTGGGCGCCGGCCAGGCGGTTGCCCACCCCCGCGGCCAGGTACGGGGAGGGTCCGTTCACCAGCCGCTCGACGATCGTCGTCGGCAGCGCCTCGCCGGCGAGCACGTAGCGCGGGTCGGGGACGAGCCGCGAGCCGGTCGGGTCGACGAAGTAGACCGCGGCCTCCTCGTAGAGCCGCTGGAAGTCCGGCTCGAGGATGATCAGGCCGTCGGGCGGGTCGCTGATCCGCCACTCGTCGTCGACCTGCTCGAGCGTGTACTGGCGGGTCAGGGTGGTGCCCTCGGCGATGGTGAAGACGCCCCGGTCGTCGATGGTCCCGACGACGTTGGCGGTCACCTCGACCGCCCCGCTCTCGGGCAGGACGGTGGTCGCGTACTCCTGGCCGATGACGGTGATGGTGGTCTCGTCGTCCCAGGCCAGCGATGCCTCCTCGGTGAGGTGCTCGCGCGCGACCGGGTGCCCGAACCGCGTGCTGGCCGCCGCGTCGATGAAGGACTTCACGATGTCCTCGGGCGCCGCGCCGGGCTCGGGTGCCAGGGGCTCGATGCCGACCACCTCGGCCGGACGGGCCGGGGCCTGGGTGATCTGCACGGTGGACGACGTCATGGGCACGGTGGAGCAACCGGCGAGCCCGAGCAGCAGGGCCGCGGCGAGGGCGGCGCGCAGCCGGCTCATACCGGTGTCCCCGGCCGGCGGACGAACGCCGGGCGCAGCGGCAGCGGTGAGCTGGTCAGCTCACCGCCCGCGGTCAGCGGCACGGTGAGCCGGAACTGCGCCCCGGCACCGGGCTGGCCCCACACCTGGAGCCAGCCGCCGTGCAGGCGGGCGTCCTCGAGGCTGATGGACAGGCCGAGGCCGCTGCCGCCGACGGTCCGCACGCGGGAGGGGTCGGCCCGCCAGAACCTGTCGAACACGTGCTGCGCGTCGGCGGAGCTCAGCCCGACGCCCTGGTCCCGGACGGTGACCGCGGCGGCGGTCCGGTTGGCCGCGAGGGTGATCTCGATCGGCCGGCCGGCGCCGTGCTCGATGGCGTTGCCGACGAGGTTGCGCAGGATCCGCTCCACGCGGCGGGCGTCCACCTCGGCGATGACGGCCTCCCGCGGCCGGTTGACGAGCAGCTCGCAGTCGTGCCGCCGGGCCAGCGCCTGCATGCCGTCGACGACGCGGTCGACGAGCGCGCCGAGGTCGACCGGCTCGGCGTCGAGGACGGCGGCCCCCGCGTCGTAGCGGCTGATCTCCAGCAGGTCGGTCAGCAGGCTCTCGAACCGGTCGAGCTCGGCGCGCAGCAGCTCGGCCGACCGCGCGACGTGCGGCGGGAAGTCCGTCCGCGCCTCGTGCAGGACCTCGGCGGCCATCTGGACCGTGGTCAGCGGGGTGCGCAGCTCGTGGGAGACGTCGGAGGTGAACCGCTGCTGCAGCTGCGAGAGCCCCTCGAGCTGGGTGATCTGGCGCTGCAGGCTGTCGGCCATCGCGTTGAAGCTCGTGGCCAGCCGGGCGAGGTCGTCCTCGCCGCGCACGGTCATCCGCTCCTCCAGCTGCCCCTCGGCCAGCCGCTGGGCCGTGCCGGCGGCCCGGCGGACCGGGTCGACCACCAGGCGGGTCACCAGGACGCCGATCATGACGACGAACAGCGTGAGCGCGATGCCGCTGATCACGACGGTGCTGCGGATCAGCGAGAGGCTCTCCACTTCCTGCGCCAGCGGGAAGGCGTAGTAAAGCTCGACCTGCTGCACGCCGGTCGCGTCGGTGGGCACGGCGGCGCCGACCAGCAGGGTCGGCTGCGGCTCCCCCGTCGCGTCGGGCACCGGGGAGTACTTGCGGGACTGCCCGCCGGAGGCGACGTCGGCCCGCAGGTCCGGCGGCAGCGCCTCGAGCACCGCCCGCCGGCTGGCGGCCGGGCGCTCGATGTCGCCGGTGCGGTGGATCATCACCACCTCGAAGTCGCCGGCCGCCCCGCCGCGCTGGAGCAGCGCGTTGACGGTGCGGCTCAGCGCGGAGCGGACGCTCGCGCCGTCCCCCGCGGCGATGGCCGCGACCTGGCTCTGCGCGTAGACCACGCCGGCCTGCGCCTGGTCGATCGCCGCCTCCTCCTTGACCGAGAGGAGCTGGTCGCGGATCTGGCTGAACAGCACCAGGCTGACGATGACCACCACGGTGCCCGCCACCAGCATGGTGATCGCGCCGATGCGCACCTGCAGCGACGAGCGCCAGGTGCGGACGGCGCGGCGGGCCTGCTCGCGCAGGGTGCGCTGCGCGAGCCGACGGGCGAGCCGGAGGCGCCGGCGCAGCCCCCTGCGGACGCGCCGGACCTCCGCGCCCACGCGAGGACGCGGCTCGGGTTCGGACGCCGCGGGTGCGGCACCCTCGGGCAGCGTCGTGCGGGTCACCGCTCCAGTGTGCCGCTCACGGAATGGGACGGTTCGCTGCCGCGCCCCGCTCCGCTCCTCGCTCGTTCCTCGCTGCGATGCTCACGGGGCTGTCCGCTCACGGCGGGCCGGCCTTGTAACCGACGCCGCGCACGGTCAGCACGACCTCCGGCTTCTCCGGGTCGCGCTCGATCTTCGCCCGCAGCCGCTGCACGTGGACGTTGACCAGCCGGGTGTCGGCCGCGTGCCGGTACCCCCACACCTGCTCGAGCAGCAGCTCGCGGGTGAACACCTGCCGCGGCTTGCGGGCCAGCGCGACGAGCAGGTCGAACTCCAGCGGCGTCAGCGCGATCGGGACGCCGTCCCGGGTGACCTGGTGCGCCGGCACGTCGATCTGCACGTCGCCGATGCTCAGGTTCTCGGCCTGCCCCGTCTCGCCGCGGCGCAGCTGCGCCCGGACGCGGGCGACCAGCTCGACCGGCTTGAACGGCTTGGTCACGTAGTCGTCGGCCCCGGCCTCCAGGCCCTGGACGACGTCGATCGTGTCGCCCTTGGCCGTGAGCATGACGATCGGCACGGTCGACTGGGTGCGGATGTCCTGGCAGATCTGCAGGCCGTTGCGGCCGGGCAGCATCAGGTCCAGCAGCACCAGGTCGGGCCGGGTCTGCTGGAAGACGCCGAGCGCCCGGTTGCCGTCGGACACGAACGCCGGTTCGTAGCCCTCCCTGCGCAGGACGATGCCGAGCATCTCGGCGAGGGCGGCGTCGTCGTCGACGACCAGGACACGGCCGCGGCTGGGCCCGTTCTGCGGAGCGGTCGGTGGCACGGCGCCCATTCTGCGCTGTGAGGCAAGGAAAGCGGCCCACCCGTCAGGGTGAGCCGCTTTCCGAGGGGTAGCGGGGCCCGTCCGGGCCGCTGCTCAGTAGCGGTAGTGGTCGCTCTTGTAGGGGCCCTCGACGGGGACGCCGATGTAGTCGGCCTGCACCTTGGTGAGCTCGGTGAGCTTCACGCCCAGCGCGTCGAGGTGCAGCCGCGCCACGTGCTCGTCGAGCTTCTTCGGCAGCACGGTGACGCCGGGGACCTTGCCCTCGTAGGCGCTGCGGTTGGTCCACAGCTCGATCTGGGCGAGGACCTGGTTGGAGAACGAGGCGCTCATGACGAAGCTGGGGTGCCCGGTGGCGTTGCCGAGGTTCAGCAGGCGGCCCTCCGACAGCAGGATCAGCGTGTGGCCGTCGGCGAAGCGCCACTCGTCGACCTGCGGCTTGATCGTCGTGCGGGTGATGCCCGGGGTGCGGGCGAGGCCGGCCACGTCGATCTCGTTGTCGAAGTGCCCGATGTTGCCCACGATCGCCTGGTGCTTGGTCCGGGCGAGCTGCTCGGCGGTGATGATGTCCTTGTTGCCGGTGGCCGTGATGATGATGTCGGCCTTGCCGATGACCTCGTCGAGCGTGGTCACCTCGTAGCCGTGCATCGCCGCCTGGAGGGCGTTGATCGGGTCGATCTCGGTGACGATCACGCGGGCGCCCTGGCCGCGCAGCGACTCGGCGCAGCCCTTGCCGACGTCGCCGTAGCCGCACACGACGGCGACCTTGCCGCCGATCATCACGTCGGTGGCGCGGTTGATGCCGTCGATCAGCGAGTGCCGGCAGCCGTAGAGGTTGTCGAACTTGCTCTTGGTGACCGAGTCGTTGACGTTGATCGCCGGGAAGAGCAGCCGCTCGTCGCGGGCCAGCTCGTACAGGCGCATGACGCCGGTCGTCGTCTCCTCGGTGACGCCCTTGATGCCCTGGCCGATGCGGGTCCAGTGGCCGGGGTCCTCGGCGAGGGTGCCGCGCAGGACGTCGAGGATGACGCCGTACTCCTCGGAGTCGGCGTCGGTGGTGTCGGGGACGACGCCGTCGGCCTCGAAGCGGGTGCCCAGGTGCACCAGCAGGGTGGCGTCGCCGCCGTCGTCGAGCAGCATGTTCGGGCCGACGATCTCGCCGGACGGGTCGCGGAACTCGAACAGGCGCTGGGTGCACCACCAGTACTCGGGGAGGCTCTCGCCCTTCCACGCGAACACCGGGACGCCGGCGGGCTGCTCGGGGGTGCCCTCGCCGACGACGATCGCCGCGGCGGCGTGGTCCTGCGTCGAGAAGATGTTGCAGCTGACCCAGCGCACGTCGGCGCCCAGCGCCGTGAGGGTCTCGATGAGGACGGCGGTCTGCACGGTCATGTGCAGCGAGCCGGCGATGCGGGCGCCGGCGAGCGGCTGCTGGTCGCCGTACTCGGCGCGCAGCGCCATCAGGCCGGGCATCTCGTGCTCGGCGAGCTGGATCTCCTTGCGCCCGAAGGGGGCCAGGGAGAGGTCGGCGACCTTGAAGTCGCCGTCGGTCAGGACGGGGGTGCCGGTGCTGGCGGTCATGTCGCTCCGGGGTGCGGCCCTGCCCGCTGCGCGGGAGGGGTCTCTGGGAGATGAGCGAGCATGCCGAGGCTTCGGCGGGGCTCGTACCGCGGTGCAGTCTACGGCCGCGGGGCGAACATGCGCCGCAAGGCGGCCGGCCTCCCTGCCGCAGGACCGTCACCACCGCCCATGAGCCTCCGGGAGAGCAGGAAGGTCACCGGGATGGCGGCCGCGGCCGCGAGGAGGGGCGCCAGGCGCTGGTCGACCCGAAGCCCTTCGACGAGCACCACCACACCCACGGTGGTCAGCAGGTAGTTCACCATGTTGGTCAACGGCCACAGGGCGAATCGGCGCCAGGTGGGCCGCACGCGGAACGTCCACAGGCAGTTCAGGAAGAACGACACCACCATGGCGATCACGGTCGCCACCAGGTGAGCGGCCACGTAGTGCATCCACGCGCGCAGGACGAGGTACGAGCCGTAGTAGACGCCGGTGTTGACGAGCCCGACGATCGCGAACCTGGCGGCGGAGCGCAGCAAGCTCGGCGGCTGCCGCTCGGTCAGGGCCGCCACTCCGGCCCGGCCGGCGGGACGGACCGCCCGTCCGTCGCCGGGACGACTCGCTGCTCGGACAGGACGTCGTCGAAGATCATCGCCTCGCGGACCGGTGCCCGGGTACGACGGGGAGCGTTGACGCCGGGTTCGAGGTCGCTGGATTCCGCGACGATGAAGTGCGGCCGCTGCTTGGTCTCGAAGTAGATGCGCCCGACGTACTCCCCGATCACCCCCAGGAAGAGGAGCTGCAGCCCGCCGAGCCCGAGGACGGCGGCCACGAGCGTGATGTAGCCGGGGACGACGATCCCGTTCGTGACCGCCGCGACGACGAGGAAGGCGACGTAGGCGAACGACAGCGCGGTGACGACGAGTCCCACGTAGATCGCAAGGCGCAACGGCGCGTTGTTGAAGGACATGATGCCGTCGACGCCGTAGTTCAGCAGGCGTCGCAGGCTCCACCTGCTGCCGGCGCCTCCCTGCCGTGCCTCGTTGCGGTAGTCCACGTAGACCGTCGGGAAGCCGATCCAGGAGAACAAGCCCTTGCTGAAGCGGTTGTACTCGCCCATCTGGAGGAGGGCGTCGACCGCGCGACGGCTCAGCAGACGGAAATCGCCGACACCGTCCTCCATCCGGACCTCCACCAGCGAGTTGGCCAGCCGGTAGTACAGCCGGGACAGCGCAGTGCGGCCGAAGGCATCTCCGTCACGGGTACGACGCGCGACCACCTGGTCGTTCCCCTGGCGGAACAGGTCCAGCATCTCCACCAGGAGTCGCGGAGGGTGCTGGAGGTCGGCATCCATGATCACGACGGCATCCCCGCGCGCATACGCCAGCCCCGCGAGCATCGCAGCTTCCTTGCCGAAGTTCCGGCTGAGGGAGAGGTAGCGGACCCGGGCGTCGCGGCTGTGCAGATCCTTGATGATCTCCCCGGTGCGGTCCCTGCTGCCGTCGTCGATCAGCACCACCTCGATGCTGACACCGGTCGGCCGCACTGCCTCGAGCACCTGGTCGACGACCTGCGCCACCACGTCCTCCTCGTTGTGGCACGGCACCACGACCGACAAGAACATGGGACCTCCTCCGTCCGGCCGTGACGTACGGCTCGGTTACCGCGGTCACGGTCGGCATCCTGTACAGAGTGCAACGCCGTCAGGCGTCCGTGCGCCGCTCTGACCAGGGGCTGCCCCGATGGAGGGGCGCCCTCGGGGTGACGACTGCTGTCACGCGAGGCCCGTCGTGGCCCTGTAGAGGAGCGCGGGACCGCACGCGGTGACCGGGGTGCCCGCGGGCACGAAAGCGGCCTCGCCCTTCCCCAGGTGCAGCGTCCCGTCGACCGACGCGAGCTCGGCGTCCCCCTCGGTGCACAGCAGCACCTGCGGGCCGCGGGTCGTGATGGTGCCCGCCTGACCGTCCAGCTGGATGCGGGTCAGGTCGAAGTCCTCGACCGGCACGGGGTAGCGCAGCCCGCCCGGGCCGAGGACCGGGTGCAGGATCGGCACCCGGCCGTCGCTGAAGTCGAGCACCTCGATCAGCGCCGCGAGGTCGACGTGCTTGCCGGTGAGCCCACCGCGCAGCACGTTGTCCGAGCTGGCCATCACCTCGACGCCGGCCCCCGACAGGTAGGCGTGCAGGTTGCCCGCGGGCAGGAACACCGCCTCGCCCGGCGCCAGCTTGAGGTGGTTGCACATCAGCGAGATCACGACCCCGGGGTCACCGGGGTAGGTCTCGGCCAGCGACGCCGCCCAGCGGTAGGTGTTGATGAACTCCGGGTCGTGCGCGGCCACGAACCGGGACGCCGCCGCGGCCACCGCGGTGACCAGCTCGTCGCGCATCTCCGGGGTCAGGGCCAGCAGCTGCGGGATGGCGGCGCGCAGGCCGCCGCGGGCCAGCGCGGCGATCGTGGGCTTGAGCACCGGCACCTGGAGCTTGGCCAGGCAGTGCAGCGACTCCTCGACCGGCCGGAAGCCGCACAGCGCCTCGAACTCGGTGAGCGCGAGCAGCAGCTCGGGCTTGTGGAAGGGGTCCTTGAACGTCCGCTTCGGGTCGTCGCGCGGGATGCCGGCGGTCTCCTCGGCGTCGAACCCGGCCTGCGCCTGCTCGGGCGTGGGGTGCGCCTGCAGGGACAGCGGTCGCTCGGCGGCCAGCACCTTCATCAGGAACGGCAGCCGCCCGCCGAAGCGCTCGCGGACTGCCGGCCCCAGCAGCAGGTCGGGCTCGGCCTGGATGGCCTTGTCCAGCGGCGTGCCGGTCGACAGCACGCTGGGCGCGTCGGGGTGGGCGCCCATCCAGAGCTCGGCGTAGGGCTCCTCGGCGGGCGTCAGCTCACCGAGGAGCTCGGGGATCACCGTGCGCGACCCCCAGGGGTAGTGGCGCACGGTGTTCGTCAGCTGCCACATCGGGCGAGAGGCTACCCGGCTGCGGCCCTGCGTCCAGGGCGTTCTCCCCCGTCCGGGGGCCGTCCCCTAGACCGCGGCGCGGACGTCCGGGGCCCCCAGCCGCGCGGCGTCGGCCGTCCGGTCGTCCGGCATGCGCTGCGACTCCCGCTCGGCCTCGACGCGGGCCTCGTAGTGGGCCACCTCGCGGGCCAGGAAGTCCGGCTCCCAGCCGTGCACCGACGCCATGAGCCGGGCCACGTCCGGCGCCGACTCCACTCCCCGGTGCTCGGTCTCGATGGAGATCCGGGTCCGCCGGGTGAGGACGTCGTCCAGGTGCAGGGCGCCCTCCGCGGTGACCGCGTGGACGACCTCGGCGGCCAGGTAGTCCGGCGCCCCGGTGAGCGGCCGGCCGAGCGAGGGGTCGCGGCGCACCAGGTCGAGGACGTCGCCGATGCGATCGCCGTGCCGGTGCAGCAGCCGCTCCACGGCCTCTTTGGACAGGCCGGAGGCGGCCGCCAGGGTCTCCGCCGCGCCGCGGACGTCCTCCCAGCGGTGCGCGCCGACCAGCGGCAGGTGCGCCGTCCGCGACGGCGGCACCCCGGGCAGGCCGGCCACCGCGGCGTCGACGGCGTCCTCGGCCATGACGCGGTAGGTCGTGTACTTGCCGCCGGCGACCAGCACCAGACCCGGCACCGGCGTGACGACGGCGTGCTCGCGCGAGAGCCGGCTGGTCTCGTCGGACTCCCCCGCCAGCAGCGGGCGCAGGCCCGCGTACACGCCGAGGATGTCGTCGGGCGCCACCGGCCGCACCAGCACCCGGTTGACCTGGTCGAGGATGTAGTCGATGTCGGCGCTGCTCGCGGCCGGGTGGTCGCGGTCCAGCCGCCACGGCGTGTCGGTGGTGCCGACGATCCAGCGGTCCCGCCACGGGATGACGAACAGCACGCTGGTCGGCGTCCGGAGGATGAGCCCCGCCTGGGTGCCGCCGGCCTCCTCCAGGTGCGCGCCGTCGATCGCCGAGCGCGGCAGCACCAGGTGGACGCCCTTCGAGGCGCGCACCTTCAGGCTGGGCGCGGCCTCCCCGAGCATGGAGCCGATGTCGTCGCTCCACACGCCGGTCGCCGCGATCACGCTGCGGGCGCGGACGGTGAACGACGACCCGTCGGTCAGGTCGGCGACCCGCACGCCGACGACCGGCGCGTCGGCCCCCTCCCCCTCGCGCAGCAGCCCGGTGACCCGCGCGCTGGAGAGGACGCGGGCGCCGTAGCCGGCCGCCGTGCGCACGACGGCGAGGGTGTGCCGGGCGTCGTCGACCTGGGCGTCCCAGTAGCGGATCGCCCCGCGCACCACGTCACCGCGCAGCCCGGGGAACGCCTCCAGCGTCTTCTTCCGCGACAGGTGCCGGTGGCGCGGGATCTCCCGGCCGGGCGTGAAGGCGGCACCCAGGACGTCGTACAGCGCGACCCCGGCGCCGAAGTAGGCCCGCTGCCACACCGGTGCGGTGAGCGGCAGCAGGAACGGCAGCGGCGTCACCAGGTGCGGGGCGATCGTCTGCACCAGCCGCGCCCGCTCGGACAGCGCCTCGTGCACCAGCGGGAAGGCGAGCTGCTCGAGGTAGCGCAGGCCGCCGTGGATCAGCTTGCTCGAGCGGCTGGACGTCCCGGCGGCCCAGTCGCGGGCCTCCAGGAGCCCGACCGAGAGCCCGCGGCTGGCCGCGTCCAGCGCGGCCCCGGCCCCGGTGACGCCGCCCCCGATGACCAGGACGTCGACGACCCCGTCGGCCAGCGCGGCGCGATCGGCCCGGCGGCGCTCCGGCGACAGCAGCGTGCGGTCGGTCTCCCCCGAGTGCATGCCCCTACTGTCCCCCGACCGGCGGTCGTCGTGGCGAGAACCGGATCACACGCCCCAGCAGCCTCAGTGGGCCTCGGCCTTCTTCTTCCGGTGCACCGTCAGGTTCATCACCAGCACGATCAGCGCCCCGACCACGAGACCGAGCAGCGCGCTGCCGAGCGTGTTCACGATCCAGCCGACCACCCCGCCGAGGGCACCGGTGGCGTCGTGCGCCGCCTCCTCGAGGTGGTGGACGAACTCGTAGATCGGGTGGAAGCCCAGCTCGTCGGTGCCGACCAGGATGATGTGCCCGCCGACCCACAGCATCGCGACGGTGCCGACCACGGTGAGGACGCTGAGCAGCCGCGGCATCGCCTTGACCAGCCCGCGGCCGAACCTCGCCACCCCCGGGCTGGAGCGCTGGGAGAGGTTCAGCCCGACGTCGTCCATCTTCACGATGACCCCGACGACGCCGTAGACCAGCACGGTGATCCCCAGCGCGACGATCGCCAGGATGATCAGCCGGGAGACGAAGGCCTCGTCGACCACCTCGTTCAGCGAGATCACCATGATCTCGGCCGACAGGATGAAGTCGGTGCGCACCGCGCCGCGCACGATCGTCTTCTCGTCCGGGAGGGCGTCCTCCACCGAGGCGTGCGCCTCGCCGTGGCCGCTGAGCCGGTGCCAGATCTTCTCCGCGCCCTCGTAGCAGAGGTAGGCGCCACCGATCATGAGGATCGGGGTGAGCAGCCACGGCAGGAACTGGCTGAGCAGCATGATCGCGGGCAGGATGATCAGCAGCTTGTTGCGCAGCGAGCCCAGGGCGATCTTGCGGATGATCGGCAGCTCGCGGTCGGCGTTGAGCCCGTGCACGTACTGCGGCGTGACGGCGGTGTCGTCGACGACCACGCCGGCCGCCTTGATGCTCGCGCGGCCGGCGGCGGCACCGATGTCGTCCACCGAGGCGGCCGCGGCGCGGGCCAGCACCGCCACGTCGTCCAGCAGGGCCACGAGTCCACCCGCCACGGGAAGTCCTTCCGGTCGGTCAGCGCCGGTGCGCTGTCGCAGTAGATCGTCGCCTGTCCGGCCGCGCGGCGCGCGGCCGACGCGGGCTCAGGAGCGCAGCGCCCGCTCGTTGTCGAGGGCCAGCGCCAGGTAGACGGCGCTGAAGTCGGCCACCGCCAGCTGCCGCGCCAGGCGGGGCAGCCGGCCGTACCGGCCCGGGTCGCCGTGCTCGGCCAGCCCACTGACCGGGACGTTGTGCGCGGCCGCCGTCCGCAGGACCTCGTCCATGGCCACCGCCGCCGACCGCGGCTCCCGTTCGCCCGCCCCGTCGTGCCCGCCGGCGTCGGCGTCGCGGATGGTCAGCAACCGGAGCCGGCGGCCCTCGTCGTCGGCGCGGTCGCGGAAGAAGTCGTCGGCGTCCCGGGGCGCCAGCGGTCCGCCGAGCACGGAGCAGGCCGCGACCCGCTGGTCGGGCAGCCGGAACCCGGTGGCCGGCAGCCCGGCCAGCGTGGCCAGCTGGTCCACCACGCGGGTCGCCGCGGCACCCGCCAGGGGCCCCTCGGCCGCGACCACGGGCAGGGCGTCGAGCAGCTCCAGGGCCAGCGTCTTCGCCGGGTTGACGAAGGACTCCTGCGCCGGCCCGCACTCGGTCGCCACCTCGTCCAGCGCCGCGGCGATCGCCTCGGGATCGGCGGAGTCGGCCGGCAGCAGCCCCAGCTCGCGGGCGAGGAGGAGCATCGGCGTCAGCAGGGACCAGAGCGTCGTGTGCCGCACCCGTGACGCCGGCAGCGCCACGTACGGGGCCCGGGCCGCCGAGCAGGCGGCGCGCAGCGGCGAGTCCTCCGCCCCGATGCCGACCAGCGAGACGCCCCGCCGGGCCGCCTCGTAGGCGGGGGTGACGGCGTAGGTGCCCGCGCCGGTCCTCGTGGCCACGACCGCGATGTCACTGGGTCCGGTCCACACCGGCAGGGACGGCCCGGAGACGACCTCGACGGTCACCGGGCTGGAGGGCCCGAGCAGCGCGCGGAGCACCGACGCGGCCACCGCGCCTTCCCGCCGGGCGACGATCACCAGCCCCCGCGGGCGGCCGCCCTCCGTCACCCGGCCCAGACCCGCCTCCTCGGTGAGCCGCGCGGTCTCCCGGACCTGCGCGCCGGCTCCGGCGACCGCGGGCAGGAGGCCCCGGGGATCGCGGGCCCGCAGCAGGTCGAGGTCGTCCAGGACCTCCTCGGCGAACTCGGGCGTCGTCATCGGGCCGCTCCGGTCATCCCGCGCTCACGCGTCCCGGTGCCGGGCCTCGTCGAGCAGCAGGACGGGGATGCCGTCGCGCACGGGGAAGGCCCGGTCGCAGGTGGTGCACAGCAGCTCACCGGCCTGCTCGTCGACGGTGAGCGGGCTGTGGTGGGTGTCCGGGCAGGCCAGGATCGACAGCAGCTCGGGGTCCAGGCCCAGCGGGCCGGTGGACGACTGGGTCATGCGCGCACCATCTCCAGGATTCGGTCTCGGACGTCGGCCATCCGCGCCTCGTCGGGCGCCTCGACGTTCAGCCGCAGCAGCGGCTCGGTGTTGCTGGCCCGCAGGTTGAACCACGTGCCGTCGGGCAGCTGCACGGTCAGGCCGTCCAGCTCGTCGACGGTGACGCCGTCCTGCTCCTCGTACCGCGCGCGGACCTCCGCCACGCGCGCCGGGGCGTCGGCCACCGTCGAGTTGATCTCGCCCGACGCGGCGTACCGGCTGTAGGCGGCGGTGAGCTCGGACAGCGGGCGGGACTGCTCGCCCAGCGCCGCGAGGACGTGCATGGCCGCGAGCATGCCCGTGTCGGCGCGCCAGAAGTCGCGGAAGTAGTAGTGGGCGGAGTGCTCGCCGCCGAAGATCGCGTCGGTGCGGGCCATCTCGGCCTTGATGAACGAGTGCCCCACGCGCGTCCGCACCGGCTCGCCGCCGTGCTCCCGCACGATCTCCGGGACCGCCCGGGAGGTGATCAGGTTGTGGATCACCGTCGTCCCGCGACCCTTGGCCAGCTCGCGGACGGCGACCAGGGCGGTCACCGCCGACGGGCTCACCGGGTCGCCCTTCTCGTCGACGACGAACACCCGGTCGGCGTCGCCGTCGAAGGCGAGGCCGATGTCGGCCCCGTGGGCGGGGACGGCGGCCTGCAGGTCGACCAAGTTGGCCGGGTCGAGGGGGTTGGCCTCGTGGTTGGGGAACGAGCCGTCGAGCTCGAAGTAGAGCGGCACGACCTCCAGCGGCAGCCCGGCGAGCACGACCGGGACGGTGTGCCCGCCCATGCCGTTGCCGGCGTCGACGACGACCCTCAGCGGGCGGATGCCCGACAGGTCCACCAGCGAGTGCAGGTGCGCGGCGTACGCGGCGAGGACGTCCCGCGCGGTCACCGCACCCACGCGCCCGGGGTCGCGGTCGTAGGAGTCGCGCTCGGCCCACTCGCGGATCGTGGCCAGACCCGAGTCCTGGCCGATGGGGGCGGCGCCGGCGCGGCACATCTTGATGCCGTTGTACTGAGCGGGGTTGTGGCTGGCGGTGAACATCGCGCCCGGGAGGTCCAGGGAGCCCGATGCGAAGTAGAGGAGGTCGGTGGAGCCCAGCCCCGCCTCGACGACGTCGACCCCGCGGCTGATCACGCCCTGCGCGAAGGCGCGGGACAGCGGGACCGACGACTCCCGCATGTCGTGGGCGGTGACGACCGCCGTGGCGCCGCTGTCGGCGACCACGAACTCGGCGAAGGCGGCGCCGATCGCCCGGCTGACGTCCTCGTCCCACTGGTCGGGCACGACCCCACGGACGTCGTACGCCTTGATGATCGAGGAGAGGTCGCCCACGCCAGAACCCTAACGACGGGTCGGGCGGTCCGGCTCAGGTGAGGTCGGGAAGCACCCGGAGGTGGCCACGCCGCGTGCCGCTGCCGTCGTCGGCGGGGTCGCGCGGGGGCTCGGGCCGGGCCGCCTCGCGGACGGCGTCGGCCAGGGCGAGCAGGTCGTCGCCGGTCGGGCCGGCGTCGTCGAGCTCGATCTCGTGCCGGACGACCTCCCACCCGCGCGGCACGGTCAGCCGCTCGGCGTGGAACTCGCACAGGTCGTAGCTGTGCGGCTCGGAGAACGTCGCCAACGGGCCGACAACGGCCGTCGACTCCGCGTACACGTACGTCAAGGTCGCCGCTGCCGGTTGCGCGCAGCCGCTGCGCGAGCAGCGACGTGACTGCCTCACCACCGGTTCCTCACGCAGGCACAGTAAACCTGCGCGGCGGTCGGCCGCAGCAGGCACGCGGGGAATCGGGATCGGGCGCACCATCCTGCACGATGACCCCGTGGGCATCGACACCGGTCCGGTCCTCGTCCTGGGCGGCCGCAGCGAGATCGGGACGGCCGTCGCCGAGCGGCTCGCCGCGCGCGGGTGCACGACCGTCGTGCTGGCTGCCCGGCGGGCGGCTGACCTCGACGGACAGGAGGCGGAGCTGCGCCGCGCCGGTGCCGTCACGGTCGGCCGGGTGGAGTTCGACGCCGACGACCTGGGCCGCCACGAGGCGGTGCTGGCGGAGGTCGAGGAACGGTTCGGCACCCCCGCGACGGTGGTCGTCGCCTTCGGGATCCTCGGTGACCAGGCCGCGGCGGAGGAGGACCCGGCGGCCGCGCTCGCCGTCGTCCACACCGACTACGTCGCGCACGTGCACCTGCTGACCCTGCTCGCCAACCGGCTCCGCGCGGCCGGGCGGGGCACCGTGGTCGTCTTCTCGTCCGTCGCCGGCGTGCGGGTGCGTCGGGCCAACTACGTGTACGGGTCCGCCAAGGCCGGTCTGGACGGTTTCGCCAGCGGGCTCTCCGACGCGCTGGCGGGGTCCGGGGTCCGGCTGCTGCTCGTGCGGCCGGGCTTCGTGGTGGGCCGGATGACCGCGGGCATGCCGCCCGCACCGTTCTCCAGCACACCGGCCCAGGTGGCCGACGCCGTCGTCGACGCCCTGGCCCGCGGGCGCGGCGAGGTGTGGGTGCCCGCCGTGCTGCGCCCGGTCTTCTTCCTGATGCGGCTGCTCCCCCGGCCCGTGTGGCGCCGGTTGCCCCGCTGAGGGCCGTACGCTTCGTGCCGACATGAGCCGTCCACCGCGGAGTCCCCGCCGCTCCCGCCGCGACCGCCACGGCCGCGGCCTGCGCGGGCGCCTGGTCCCGGCCGAGGTGCCCCTCGCGCGCAGCCGCGCCGAGCAGTTCGACGACCTCGTCCTGGACGCCGTCGAGGACATCGAGCGCCGCTGGGAGCGGGAGCTGGCCGGTGTCGAGTTCGCGGTCGAGGACGTGCCCTGGGTCGAGCACACGAGCCCGGACGAGGTGGTCCTCGACGCCGACGTCCTGGACGACGGCTCGGTGCCGCTGGCCCGCGTGCTCCCCGGTCACCGCGAGAACGGCCGCGAGGTGCCGCCGCGGATCGTCGTCTACCGGCGGCCGCTCGAGATCCGCGCGCACGACCGCGACGACCTCGCCGAGCTCGTCCGCGACGTCGTCGTCGACCAGGTCGCCGTGCTCCTGGGCCGCGACCCCGAGGAGATCGACCCCACGGGCTGATCAGCGCCCGGGCCGCCTGGGATGCTGACCGCGATGGAGATCCCCGTGACGGCCGGGCCCTGGCTCGTGCTCGGCGTCGTCCTCGGGCTGCTCCTCCCGCTTCTCACGGCGGCGATCCTGCTGCTGGGCCGACGCCGGGGGGCGGCGCCCGTCGTCGAGGACGACCCCGGGGTCGACGACCTGCCGGGCTTCCTGGAGTCCCCGCCGGGCACCGGCCCGGCGCCCGACCCGCGCACCGGGTGGGCCACCCTGAGCCCACCGGCGCCCCCGGCTCCGCCGGCGCCCGTGCGGGACGACGGGACCCGCCGGGCGCTCGCCGCCATGGGCGCGACGGCGCTCGTGCTGATCGGCGCGGTCGCGGCGGTGGCCGCCGCCGGCACGACCGACGACGACGGGGCCGGCGGCGTCCGCGCGGACCGGGCCACGGCCCCGGCTCCGGGGACGACCGCGCGGCTGGCCTTCGAGGGCGTCGTCCTCGAGCGCCACCCGGTGGGCGTGACCGTGACCTACCCGCGGGTCGAGGTGACCGTGCGCGACGGCCGCGCCGCCGCCGAGGTGGAGTTGCCCACCTGGAACTGCCTGCGCGACAGCGCTCCGGCCGATCCGGTGGCGGCCGGCTGCTCCCGGTCGGTCGTCGAGCACGCGGAGCTGGCGTCCCCCGAGCTCGCCGTCGAGACCCACGGCGACGCCCTCACAGTCTCCGGCTCGTTCCCCGCGTCGCGCCGCTCGAACGGCTCACCGCCGTCGCCCACCGGCAAGGTCTACGAGATCGTGGTGGAGGTGGCACCCCGGGACGGCACCACCGGTGGCGGCAGCGAGCCGGCGACCGGGTCGCTGCGGCTGGGCGACGAGGGCGCGACCCCCAGCGAGGCGGGACCGAACGAGATCGCCTCCGCCGGCTGAGACCTCAGGGCCAGCCGCGGGCGGGGTCGGTCAACGTGACCACGGGCGCCCCCATGGCGGGGTCCAGCCCACCGACGTCGGACCAGCCCCACCAGGGCAGGCGGTCGCCGCCGTCGAGCAGGGTGAGCAGGGCGGCCCGCGGTTCCTCCCGCCCGGGCACGACGGCGATCTCCAGCTGACCGATCGCCGCGTGCAGGCGGCCGGCGGCGCGGAGGAAGACGCGATCGTCGCGGGGCAGGCGCGGCAGGAGGTGCGGCAGCCACCTCTCGAGCTCGCGGGGGTCGCGGCTGCGCAGCACCTCCCCCACGCCGTCCAGGCCGTCGACCGTCGCGGTGCTCCGGGCGTTGCCGATCATGCCGTCGGGGAGCCGGGCGGCCAGGGCGCGCGCCGTCGGGTCGCCGAGGGGCAGGCCGGTCAGCCGCAGCCGGTGCGGCCCGCGCAGGGTGCCCAGGAGCTCGCAGATGCCGGTGGCGAGCAGCTCCGCCGCCGACGGGTTCCGCGCCAGCAGCCGCGCCGGAGGCCGCCCCTGCGGCAGCGGGCCGGCGCCGTCCCCCAGCACCGTGACCAGGGTGACCGGGCCGCGGCGGCGCACGGTGAGGAACGCCACCGCCTCGGGACGGCCCTGCGCGTGCGGTTCCACCACGACGGCCACCGGCCGGCCGCCGCCCCGCCGGGCGGCCGAGGCGTTGAGGACCGCGGTCAGCCACGGCCCCCTGGCGGTCACCGGGGCGCGGAGATCGGCCATCAGCGGCGCCGCGGCGCGGACCTCCCGGACCACCCGGTCACGGCCGACGGCGATCCGCGTGAGCACCCCCGAATACGACCACAGCCGCCGACGGGAACCGTCGGCGGCTGTGGGACGACCCGAGGGGTCGGGTCGTGCGGTGGTTCAGACGGCGCGGCGGCGCAGCCGGCGGCGCTCACGCTCGGACAGGCCGCCCCAGATGCCGAAGCGCTCGTCGTTGGCCAGCGCGTACTCGAGGCACTGGGCCTTGACCTCGCAGCCGGTGCAGATCTTCTTCGCCTCGCGGGTGGAGCCGCCCTTCTCCGGGAAGAACGCCTCCGGGTCGGTCTCCGCGCACAGCGCCTGCTCCTGCCACGACTGCGCGTCGGCCTCCGCCCCGATGCCCAGCAGGCCGGCGATGCCCTGGTTCGCGCCCTGACCCAGGCCCGAGCCCGTCCCCGCGCCGAACCGGTCGGACCGGTCGTTGCCGCTGACGTAGTCGCTCAGCCACGAAACCTCGGCCATGGTGGTGCGTCCCCTCTCGCTCTTGTCCCGGTGCGCGGTTCCCGGGACGTTCCCGGACCGCCCTGCACTCGATGACATCGCCGGAATTACACGCGTGTCGTTGCCTGCCCGTCAACTTCGCCCGGTGTAAGCGACACGCCACACCAGCCCCATGCGTAACAGGCGTTCGTCAACTCTCGTCCCAGCCCCCGACACGCCCGTGGAACAGTCGACAAGTGCCTATCGGGCACCATGTCTTTCGTGCAGATCGTCGTGCTGGCCGGTGGGACCGGAGGGGCTCGTTTCCTGCGTGGTGTCCGCTGGGCGGCGCCCGAGGCGGAGATCACCGCCGTCGTCAACACCGGGGACGACGTGACGATGCACGGCCTGCGGATCTGCCCCGACCTCGACACGGTGATGTACACGCTCGGCGGCGGCATCGACGAGGAGCGCGGCTGGGGCCGGGCCGGCGAGAGCTGGACCGTGAAGGAGGAACTGGCCGCCTACGGGGCCGACCCCGACTGGTTCGGGCTCGGCGACCGCGACCTGGCCACCCACCTCATCCGCACCCGCATGCTCGACGCCGGCTACCCGCTCTCGGCGGTCACCGCGGCCCTGGCCGACCGGTGGCAGCCGGGCGTGACCCTGCTGCCGATGAGCGACCAGCGCGTCGAGACGCACGTGGTCGTGACCGACCCGGAGAGCGGGAAGCAGCGCGCCATCCACTTCCAGGAGTGGTGGGTCCGCCACCGCGCCGGCCTCGACCCGCAGGCCTTCGTCCAGATCGGGGTCGACGCCGCCCGCCCCGCCCCGGGGGTCGCCGAGGCGTTCGCCTCCGCCGACGTCGTCCTGCTGGCCCCGTCCAACCCGGTGGTGTCGATCGGGACGGTGCTGGGCGTGCCCGGGCTCCGGGAGGCGCTGCTCTCCTCCCCTGCCCGCGTGGTCGGCGTCTCGCCGATCGTCGGCGGGGCGGTGGTGCGCGGGATGGCCGACCGCTGCCTGCCCGCCCTCGGCATCGAGGTCAGCGCCGAGGGCGTCGGGCGCCACTACGGCGCGCGGGCGGCCGACGGCCTCCTCGACGCCTGGCTGGTCGCCCCGGACGACGCCGCCGACGTCCCCGGCGTCGACGTCCGGCGGGTGCCGCTGCTCATGTCCTCGCAGGAGGCGACGACCGCCCTCGCCCGCGCCGCCCTCGACGCCGCGCGGTGAGCGGGCTCCCCGCGGGACTCTCGGTCCTCCCCGTCCACGGGCTGCCCGAGTTCTCCCCCGGCGACGACCTGGCCGCCGCGGTCGCCTCCGCCGCGCCGTGGCTGGCCGACGGCGACGTCGTCGTCGTCACCTCCAAGGCCGTGTCCAAGGTGGAGGGCCGGCTCGTCCACGTCCCGCCCGGCGCCGACCGCGAGGCCCTGCGGCTCCAGACCGTCGAGGACGAGGCGGTGCGCGTCGTCGCCCGCCGGGGGCCGCTGGCGATCGTGCAGACGCGCCAGGGCTGGGTCGTCGCCGCGGCCGGGATCGACGCCTCGAACGTGGGCGTCGACGCCCTGGTGCTCCTCCCCGAGGACGCCGACGAGTCGGCCCGCCGCCTGCGCGACCGGCTGCGGGAGCTGCTGGGCGTCGACGTGGCCGTGGTGGTGAGCGACACCTTCGGCCGCACCTGGCGCGAGGGGCTCACCGACGTGGCGGTGGGCTCCGCCGGCATCCCGGCGCTGCTGGACCACCGCGGTGCCGTGGACGCCTATGGCAACCGGCTGGAGACCACCCGCGTGGCGCTCGTCGACGAGCTGGCGTCGGCCGCCGACCTGGTGAAGGGCAAGCTCGCGGGCGTGCCGGTCGCGGTGGTGCGGGGGCTGGCCGTCGAGCGGCCCGAGCCCGACCCGGGCACCCGCCCCCTCGTCAGGCTCCCCGCCGACGACCTCTTCCCCTACGGCGCCCGCGACCTGGTCGGCTCGCGTCAGCCCGGCGACGAGCTGGTCCCGCGGGCCGGCGAGCTCGCGGCGGTCGCTGCCGCGTTCCGCGTCGCCAGCGCCGCCCTGCCGGAGTTCCCCGTGGTCCTCCGGCACGGCGGCGAGGGCGACGGCGTGGTCGACGTCCACCTCTCCGACACCCCGAACCTGACGACCGCGCTGAACCTCGGCGCGCTGCTCGGGGCGGCCGTCGTCCAGCTGCACGCGGAGGGCTGGACGACGCGCTGGGAGCCGGTGGGGACGCCGGGCGGCTCGTCACTCGTCGGGAGGTTGTGGCTCGGAACGCCTCCGGCGGTTCTATAGCGTTCACGGACGTGCAGATCCGCGAACTCGCCGTGCCGGACAGCTACGTCCTCGACCTGGTTCCCCACGGCGACTCCCGCGGCCGGTTCACCGAGTGGTACCGCGCCGACGTGCTGAGCGAGGCCGTCGGGTTCGGGCTCGCCCTCGCCCAGGCCAACCACAGCGTCTCCGCGCGCGGCGCGCTGCGCGGCGTCCACTTCGCCCTGGTCCCCCCGGGACAGGCCAAGTACGTCTACTGCCCCGCCGGCAAGGTGTTCGACGTCGTCGTCGACGTCCGGGTGGGCTCTCCGACGTTCGGCGTGCACGACGCCGTGCTGCTCGACAGCGAGGAGCCGCGCGCGGTCTACCTGTCGGAGGGGCTCGGGCACGCGTTCGTCTCCCTGGCGGAGGCCAGCTCGGTGACCTACCTGGTGTCCACCGGCTACTCCCCCGGCCGCGAGTTCGGCGTCCACCCGATGGACCCGGACCTGGACCTGCCGTGGCCCACCGACCTGGAGTTCGAGTTCTCGGCCAAGGACCAGGCTGCGCCCACCCTCGCGGAGGCCCGGGAGCAGGGTCTGCTGCCGACCATGGAGCAGTGCGCGGCGCGGTACGCCCAGCTGCGCGGGCAGGTCTGACCGGTCCCCCCTTGTAGGGAGGGCCTCCCCGCGGGGGCCGGGCCGGCACCCGTTCCCCCGATACGGTGACTCGGTGCGAGGCATCATTCTGGCGGGCGGGACCGGGACCCGGCTGTTCCCCATCACGCAGGCCGTGAGCAAGCAGCTGATGCCGGTCTACGACAAGCCGATGATCTACTACCCGCTGTCCACGCTGATGATGGCCGGCGTCCGCGAGGTGCTGATCATCACCACCCCGGGCGACCAGGCGGCGTTCCGCGCCCTGCTCGGCGACGGTTCACGCCTGGGCATGCGCATCGAGTACGCCGTGCAGCCGCACCCCGAGGGGCTGGCGCAGGCCTTCCTCATCGGTGCCGACTTCCTCGCCGGCGAGCCGGCGGCGCTCGTGCTCGGCGACAACATCTTCTACGGGGCCGGGCTCGGGACCGCGCTCAGCCGCCTCCCCGCGCCCGCCGGCGGGCACGTCTTCGCCTACCACGTCGCCAACCCGCGGGAGTACGGCGTCGTGGAGTTCGACGACGCCGGCCGGGTGATCTCCATCGAGGAGAAGCCGGCGGAGCCGAAGAGCTCCTACGCGGTGCCCGGCCTCTACTTCTACGCCGGCGACGTGGTCGAGGTCGCGCGCGGGATCACGCCGAGCGCCCGCGGGGAGCTGGAGATCACGGCGGTCAACGAGCACTACCTGCGCGAGGGGCGGCTGACCGTCACCGCCCTCGACCGGGGCACCGCCTGGCTCGACACCGGCACGTTCGCCTCCCTGCGCCAGGCGACGGAGTTCGTCTCGGTGGTCGAGGAGCGGCAGGGCCTCAAGATCGGGTGCATCGAGGAGGTCGCCTGGCGCAACGGCTGGCTGGACGACGACGGCCTGCGCCGCGCCGCCGAGCCCCTGGGCAAGAGCGGCTACGGCGACTACCTGCTGGGGCTGCTCGCCTCCTGACCGCGCGCGGTCAGGCGACCTCGAACGACCGCTTCGACATGCCGATCATGTAGCCGTCGATCGTCGTCCGGGCCGGGGCCGTCGGGTCGGTCGCGGCGCCGAGCGTGATGAACAGCGGGATGTAGTGGTCCACCGTCGGGTGGGCGTAGGGCATGCCCGGCGCCTTCGACCGGTAGGAGCACAGCTCCTCGACGTCCCCGGCCTCGAGCGCCTCGGCGGCCCAGGCGTCGAAGTCCGACGACCACGACGGGACGACGCCGTCGACCACCATCTCCCGCGTGACGAACGGCAGCCCGTGGGTCATGAACCCCGAGCCGATCACCAGGACGCCCTCCTCGCGGAGGGCCCGGAGCCGGGCGCCGAGCGCCATCAGCCGGGCCGGGTCCTGGGTGGGCAGGCTCATCTGCAGCACCGGGACGTCGGCGTCGGGGTACATGACCTTGAGGGGCACCCAGGCGCCGTGGTCGAGGCCCCGGCCGCGGTGCTCGTGCACCGACTCGGTGTCCGGCAGCACCGCCAGCACCCGCCGGGCGAGGTCGCCCGCGTCGGGGGTGTCGTAGCGCATGGAGTAGTAGCGCGGGTGGAAGCCGCCGAAGTCGTAGACCGGCGTCGTGTGCGCCTCGGTGTTCGACAGGCTGAGCGGCGCGGACTCCCAGTGCGCCGAGACGATCAGGATCGCCCGCGGCTTGGGCATCGACTGCGCCCAGCCGAAGAGCTGCCGGATCCAGACGGGATCGTCGAAGAGCGGCGGCGCACCGTGGCTCAGGTACAGCGCCGGGAGCGCGCCGTCCTCGGGCGTCCAGACGCGCTGCGCGGCGCTGGCCGCCGACGCGGAGGGCAGGAACTCGTCGAAGGCACCGGCCGGGACGACCGGGCGCAGGGGGGAGGTCACGGTGCTCCTCAGGCGGTGAAGGACCAGGGGCCGAACCGGCCCCAGGCGACGACGAGGGCGAGCACGAGCAGCACGGCGTTGACCGCGATCATCGCCGTCTCCTTGCGGCGGGCGTGCGTGATCGCGGCGCCGAGCATGAGGGCGACCAGGCCGACGGCGGCCAGCGGCACGAGCACCGGGACGACGTCGAGGGCGGCCGGGAGGACGAGGCCGATCGCGGCGAGCACCTCGAGCGCGCCGATGAGCTTGATGACGCCGGGCGGGAAGTCCTCGACCCAGCCCATGGTCGTGGCCAGCTCGTCCTTCGGCCGGACCAGCTTGGTCAGGCCGGCGCCGAGGAACGCCAGGGCGAGCAGCCCGGCGAGGATCCAGAGGACGACGTCCATCGCGTGCTCCTGTCTCGATGCCCCACCCTTTTGGTTGAAGCGTCAAGCGGGACCGTAGGCGCGAACCATTGAAGCGTCAAGTGTTCGGGTACGCTGGTCCGCGTGTCGACGACGGGAGCGGGCGAGCCGCGCTGGCTGGACGCGGACGAGCGTGCCGCCTGGCTGAGCCTGGCCGGCGTCGTCACCCTGCTCCCCGCCGCGCTCGACGCCCAGCTGCAGCGCGACGCCGGGCTGAGCCACTTCGAGTACATGGTGCTGGCGATGCTGTCCGAGCGGCCGTCCCGCACCGCCCGCATGAGCGAGCTCGCCGCCCTGGCCAACGGCTCCCTCTCCCGGCTCTCGCACGTCGCACGCCGGCTCGAGGACCAGGGCTACCTCGTGCGGGAGGCCTGCGCGGAGGACCGGCGCGCCACCAACGCCGTCCTCACCGACGCCGGGTACGAGAAGGTCGTCGCCACCGCCCCGGGGCACGTGACCGCCGTCCGCGAGCTCGTGTTCGACGCCCTGGACCCGGAGCAGCGCGAGCAGCTGCGCGGCATCGGCGACCGGATCCTCGGCCGGGTCAACCCCGGCGGTTCCTGCCCGCGCTAGATCGAGCGGTAGTCCGTCGGGGCGAACCGCGGACCCCGGCGCGGGCGGCGTGGCCCGCCGGCCAGCAGCAGCCGCACGACCCGCTGCCGGTGGCCGCGCCACGGTTCGAGCAGCTCCAGCATCCCGGCGTCGTCGGTGTTCCGGCGCCCGGCCAGCGCGAAGCCCACGATGTTCTTCAGGTGGTAGTCGCCGACGCTCACGGTGTCCGGGCAGCCCAGCGTCCGCTGGACCACCTCGGCCGCCGTCCAGACGCCGATGCCCGGCACGGAGCACAGCCGCTTCTGCAGGGACGCGGAGTCGCCGGCCGCCTCCGGCTCCAGCCGGGAGGCCACGGAGGCGACCGCGCGCAGCGCCCGGCGGCGGGCCCCGTCGAGGCCGCAGCGGTGCCACTCCCAGTCCGTCACCTCGAGCACGCGCTGCGCCGACGGCGGCACCCGCATCCCGTCCGGCGCGGGCCCCGGCGCCGGCTCACCGGCCAGGCGGAGCAGCTCCCGCCACACCCGGTTGGCCTCCACCGTCGTCACCTTCTGCTCGAGGACCGCGGGGGCGAGCGCGTCCCACGTGCGGCCGGTGCGGCCCAGCCGCAGCCACGGCGTCCGGCGGTGCAGGTCCCCGACCAGCGGGTGGCCGGCCGGGTCGAAGTCGCCGGGGCGGTCGGCGGCTCCCAGCCACCCCGGCGCCGCGTCGGCGGCCCACTCGGCGCCCGGCCCCCACGCCGAGATCCGCACGGCCCCGTGCCGCATCGCGATCCGCACGCTGGCCGGCCCGTCCGGCGTCGTCGTCGTCCGCCACAACCCGTCGTCGGCGATGCGGAACGTCGGGTCGCCGGTCCCCCGCCGGTTCGGCGACAGGCTCCGGACGACGTCGAGCGGCCAGTCCGGGCGGAACTCCGACTCCACGGCGGTGACCGGGACGGTGCTGGTCAGGACGTTCCCCTCGGCGGTGCGGTCAGGTGCTCGGGCGCGTCGCCGCGCCGGCGCCGCTCAGTGCGTGCGGCCGACCGCGTCTCGTGCCGTGACCGATCCTCGCACCACGTCCGGTGCGGACGGCGTCCGAGGACGGGGGACGTCGGAGGTCTCGCCCTCGGCGGACGCCTCCGGGGTCACCGGCCGCGTCCGGACCCGGTCGGCCAGGAGGAGGAGGCCCGCGACGCTCACCGCGATGGCCGACCAGTAGACGTACCGGTAGTCGAAGCCGATGACGGTCGGCAGGTACGTCGCGATGTAGATCACCGCGGAGACCCCCAGCGCCACGACGACGCGGGCGTGCTCGGACGACGCCCTCCGCCGCCACGCCACCCCGGTCACGGCCAGGCCCGACAACAGCCAGAACCACGGCTTGAAGAGGAAACCGAAGCTGCTGGCCGAGAACGCCACGTAGGTCTCGACGGCATCGCTGGCGAGGTTCCGCTCGAACGCCAGGCCCTGGGGATTGGCGTCGATCCCGTGCCAGTAGACGAACGACTCCGCCGGCGGGGTGTCGAGGAAGTCGGCGAAGACCGAGAGCCGGAACTCCGCGTAGCGCAGCGGGTGCTCGGCGATCCCGCGCAGGTAGAGCCCGCGCAGGTCGTCGTAGTCGCTGCGGAAGAACGGCGGGATCTCCAGGGTCGGGTTGGCGCACCGCCAGGTGTAGTTCACCGCGAGCTGGTCCGGCGGGCACAGGTCGGCGAGGGACAGGAGGTACCGCTTCAGCTCGGGCCTGACGTCCGCGGAACGGAGTTCGTCGACGGTGTACACGTGCATGACGTCGTCGAGCATGATGCTGGCGGCCGGGTGGGTGGCCTCGACGGGGCGGATCACGTCGATGAGAGGTGTCACGACCACCGCGGCGAGCACCGCCACGCCGGCGAGCAGCACGCGCTTGCGCCGCCTCGTCCCGGCCGAGGGCCAGGTGATGAGGAACAGGATCGGGATGATCGCGGGCAGTGCGTTGTAGCGGACCGCCCCGGCGTAGGCGAGCAGTGCCAGGGCCCCGGCGACCGCTGCCCAGCGGAGGGACCGGCGTCGGACCCCACGCCGGACGAAGAGCAGGAGCACGACGGCGCCCAGCAGGGCGAACGCGAGGTGGTCGTCCTTCCAGATCACCGCCGAGATGTTCGCGACGTAGGGCAGCAGGCCGAGCACCAGGGGCAGCAGCGAGAGCCCGCGGCGGCCGGTCACCCCGTGCACGTACAGCGCGAGCGCCGTGAGGCTCGACCAGAGGACGGCGAGCTGGACCAGGAGCATCGAGCCCACGGTCTGGAAGGAGACCTTGAGCAGCAGCCACCACAGCGCGGTCATCACCGGGGGGTGCCAGTCGTTGAGCCGCGTCGTGTCCAACGCCTGCGTCAGCTGCTGGACCGAGTCCGTGGACATGAAGCCCGGGTAGAAGGCGACGGTGTTGACCGCGAGGAGGAGTGCGCCGAGTCCGACGAGGACCCACCGCCAGTCGGGCGCGGGACGTCGGCCCGCGGTCTCGCGGACCTTCCTCCGGACCGGGGACGGGGCGAGCTCGCGCTCCGACCGCGGGGTCGGCAACGGGGGCAGATCCATGGATCCGGGGCGCACAGCCGGCGCGTCGGACAGGGGGAGCATCGGGATTCGCCGTCCTCTTCGCCGTCGATGCGCGCGGCTGCACCTTCCCGGCGAAACCCCCGGCGGCGCACCTCGCCCTGAGTGAGCGTGCAGACACCGAATGTAGGTTGGCGCTGGTCGCCGCAGCCACCGGCGAGGCCCCGCCCGGCACACCCGTCACACGGTCACCGCGGCCCCCACCGACGAGCTCAGGGCAAGGTCGGCGTCAGCGCGGCGCCATCCGCAGCGCGCCGTCCATGCGGATGACCTCACCGTTGAGGTAACCGTGCTCCACGATCGCGAGCGCCAGCTCGGCGAAGTCGCTCGGACGGCCCAGACGCTTCGGGAAGGGGATGCCCTCCGACAGCGCCGTCCGTGCCTCCGCCGGCAGACTGCCCAGCAGCGGGGTGTCGACCAGCCCGGGCGCGATCGTGCACACGCGCACCCCGACCGAGGACAGGTCGCGGGCAGCCGGGAGCGTCATCCCGACGATGCCGCCCTTGGAGGCGGCGTACGCGACCTGGCCGATCTGCCCGTCGTACGCCGCGATCGACGCGGTGTTCACGACGACGCCCCGCTCGCCGTCCTCGCCCGGTTCGGTCGCCGCCATGGCCGCGGCGGACAGCCGCAGCACGTTGAAGGTGCCGATCAGGTTGACCGAGACAGTGCGCGTGAAGGCCCCCAGATCGTGCGGCTCGCCGTTGCGCCCCACGGTGCGCTGCGCCCAGCCGATGCCGGCGCAGTTGACGGCGATCCGCAACGGCCGGTCCTTCTGCGTGGCCTCCGTGATCGCCGTCTGCACCGACGCCTCGTCCGTGACGTCCGTCCGGACGAACGTCGTGTCCCCGCCCAGCTCGGCGGCCAGCCTCTCGCCCCGCTCCTCCTGCAGGTCGAGGATGGTCACGGCCGCGCCCCTGGCCACCAGCGCTCGCGTGGTCGCCTCGCCGAGCCCGGAGGCTCCTCCGGACACCACAGCCGCCACGTCGTAGGTCTTCATGACAGCGGACGGTAGCGGCCCGCGCGGTGGACGCGTGCAGCCGACCGGACCGGGTCAGCCCTCGTCGTCGACGAGCCGCAGGAGGCGGTCCACGACCGGTGGCCAGGTGTAGGTGGAGCTGACGCGCCGCCGCAGGGTCTCGCCCGCCTCGCTCGCGTCCGCCGGCCGCTCGGCCAGCGCCTGCAACCGCGCAGCCGCTTCGTCGAGGCCGTCGACCCGCCATCCCCCGCCGTCCTCGAGCAGTTCGCGTGTGCCGCCCACCGGGAAGCAGAGGACGGCGCAGCCGGCGGCCCCGGCCTCGAGGAGGACGGTGGGGAACCCCTCCGACTCCGACAGGCAGAGGGCGACGTCGGCGTCGGCGAGCAGTGCCTGGACCTCCGCGTGGGGCAGCGGCCCGGTGACGGTCACCGGACGCGACGAGGCTCGCGCGGCCCTGTCCACCGCGGCGGCGAGCGACCCCCCGCCGCACACCGTCAGCTCGACCTCCACGGACGCCGGCAGCCGGTTGACCAGCTCGATCGCCTCCAGGGCCCCCTTCCCCGGTTCCAGACGCCCGACCGACACCACGCGCAGGGGCCCCGGCCGCCGCTCGCCGCGCGGCGGGGAGACACCCTCCACGGCGTTGCCGACGCTGGCCGTCGTGCGGACGTGCAGGTGCGCCAGCCAGGCGGCGGCCTCCTCCGACACACCGGCGGCCCTGCTGACGACCCGCCGCAGCCTCGCGGCCAGGGCGTGCTCGTAGGCCGCGACCCCCCAGTCGGCGAGGGCGCTACCGGCCGCGACGTGGTCGCAGCCGTGGTTGAGCCAGACGGTGTTCCGGTCACCGACGGCGCGGGCGACCATGAGACTGGACACGAAGAGGTGCGAGTTCACCAGGGTGAAGTCGAACGTCGTCCGGCGGATCTCCGCCATCACCGCCGCGTTCCCCGGCGTCCGCCGGGGGAAGGGCAACCGGCCGGCGACCATCCGCGACTCCAGCGCGTGCAGCCGCTCCCCCGACGGTCCCGCAGTCCGCTGGAGGGACTCCGGGTCCGTCGCGCAGTGGACGACGTCGACCTGCCATCCCCTGCGGACCAGTTCAGCGGCGACGCTGGCGCTGAAACGCTCGATCCCCCCGGGGTGCGGTGGGTAGTAGGGCGCAGCGATCAGTGCGCGCATGTCGTCCTTCGCAGAGCTGGCGAAGCCGTGGAGACGCCCTCGGAGCCCGTCCGGGGGTCAGCAGGCCGCGGGTCGATGAGGGGCGCAGCTGGTGAGCGGCGGCCCGAGCTGCGCCAGCCTACCTGCCGGCGCCCCGGCGCCCGGCGTCCCGGGCGGCGGGTCCGCCCGTGGTGGTGGGCCGCACCGGGTACCGTGTGCGTCCGCGCGGCCGCCCCCGGACCGCAGTCGCAGCACCGGCCCCGCCGACGACCTCCGGCTGGTCGAGCACCACGGAAAGCGACGATGCCCCCGATGGCCCTCCTCCTGTGAACCGGTCGACCCTGGCCATCTCGTCCGTGACGGGTGGGCTGAGCAGCGCGCTGCTCCCGGTGCTCGCCGTCTTCCTGCTCCCCGTCGCGGACTACGGCGCGTTCGCCCTGGTCTACCTGCTCTTCGCCGAGGGCTGGTCGATCCAGCTCTCGGCCGTCTGCGACACGTGGGCGAGGCGGCGCGCCGCCGGGAGCTCGGCCGGCACGTGGGGTGACTACTCCCGGGCCCTCGCGGTGCTCAGCGGCGCCGTCGCGCTGCTCACGCTGGTGGTCGGGTGGTGGGTGTACGAGTCGTCCCTGCTGGGCGCGTCCATGGCGCTCGCGGTGGGGGCGTCCCTCTACCGCCAGGGCGCCCGCTACCACCACGCCGTGGAACACGGCCCCGGGTCCGTCGTGCCGTCCGACGTCGTCGCGGTGCTCGGCCTGGTGGCCGGGGTCGTCGGCCTCGGCGCCTCCGGCCAGCCGCTGCTCACGTCGCTCCTGCTGGCCTGGGCGGTGTCGAGCCTCGTCGCGGCTGCCCTCTTCCTGAAGGGCGCGCGGCGTGGCCGCGGGCCGGTGGCCTGGTACCGGCGCAACGCTCCGACCGTGCGCGTCCTGCTCGGGGAGTCCCTCCTGATGGACCTCGGCGCGGCAGGGACCCCGCTCCTCGTCGCGCCGGTGCTGGGGCTCTACCGGTTCGGCATCTACCGGAGCGTCTCGAGCCTCTCGGTGCCCCTCCAGCTGCTGATCGACCCCGTGCGGCCCTACCTCTCCCAGATCGGCATGGCGCGCCTGGTCCGGCCGCCGGTCCTGGGCACCCTGCTCGCAGCCGCCACGGCCCTCGGGGTAGCGGGCTACGCGGTGCTGGCGCACGCCGTACCGGCGTTCCTGTCGTTCAGCCCCGTCCTGGTGGCGCTGAGCGACTTCGCCTTCCCGTGCGCCCTGTTCCTGGGCTTCCAGTTCCTGACCTACGTCATGAACATCTTCGCGCGCATGCACGTGAGCCACCGGCGCCTCCTCGTCGGCCGCTCGGTCCACACGGTCTTCGCCGTCGCGCTGCCCGTGGGGGGCGCGGTGCTCTGGTCCGTGAGCGGGGCCATCTGGGGATTCGTCGTCTCGACGGCGCTCACGGTGATCATCTGGAGCGGCCTCCTGGTGAGCGGGGCCCGGGAGGACCGGATCGCCGCGTCGCGGCCGGAGCTCCCCCGGGATGCCGTCGGCGGATGACCGGCGCCACCACCGCCACCCGCCGTCAGGGCAGGAGCTCGAACCTGTTCGGGTAGCCGGCGACGGTGGGGTCCAGGGGTGGCCCGTCGACGACGACCCTGATGAAGATCCCGCCGGGCTCGACGTCGTCGATCGTGCGGACCTCCCCGTCGGAGAACCGGATGGCCCCGGCCGACTGCAGGTCGTCCTGGTTCACCAGCGTGTTGGGCACGAGCAGGACGGGCTCGGTCCTGGACACCCCGGCCGTCCAATCCCAGTCGGAGTAGATCGCGGGGGTGCGGAAGAGCCGGCTGAAGAGCTCCATCGTCCGGGCGCCGTCCGGGACGGCGACCGACGACGCCGAGCACGAGTGCAGCGCCGTGAGCCCGGCCGCCCTGTCCGGGACGTCCCGCAGTGGGAGGCGCGTCGTCCCCGTGCCCGGCTCGTTCACCACGACCGGGATCCGCTGCATGGCCGCGCCGGGGTCGAGGGCGACGAAGCCCTCGCCGGTGAGCACCATGTTGATGTTGTTCTGGACCATGGTGTAGGCCCGCGCGTTCCGACCCGGTCCGGTGTACCGGAGCGTCACCTCGTACATCCCCGCCGACGGGGCGTCCAGCTCGATCCCGGAGCTACCGACCCGGCAGGGCGTCGACGTCCAGCGCACCGGTTCGTCCCGCTTCCAGACGAGCGTGTTCGGCGACGTCTGCTCGGGGGCGTAGCCCTGGAACAGCGTGCGGTAGAACCACCAGTTCGCGCTGAGGTTCCAGGTGATCCACTCGTCCATCTGGGGTGCGGTCGTCACCACGACGTCCGGGCGCTCGGCCATCCGGTCCGCGAAGACCTCGCGCTGGCTGCCGACGGCGGCGATCACGGAATCGAAGGGCAGATCGGTCTTCGAGCCGGTGAGCGCCCCGGCGAGACCCATGTACTCCTCCACGACGGCCGCGTCGCGGTCCCGGAACTCGTCGACGTGCTCGACGAACCTGCTGTCGAGGAATCCGCCCAGACGCGGCTCGAAGGTGTAGGCCGGGTCGGCCACCAGGGCCCTTCCGGCCGCGCGCCCCGCCGTCACCGCCGCCCGGTCCACCAGCACGAGCGTCACGACGAGCGAGACGACCACGGCCACCCGGAGCCCCGCGGCGACCCGTCCCCCGAGGTCCGGGTGCAGCGAACGGGCCGCACGGACCAGGAGCATGGGCAGGAGCCGCGCCGCCGCGAGAGCGGTGACGATGTACCCCCAGAGCACGAAGGCCCAGAAGTAGGTCCCCGAGTGCCCACCGAACGTGCCCACGACGCCACCGAGGAACAGCGTCGTCCCCGTGTAGGCCAGGAGGAGGGCGGCCAGGTCCCGGCGCCAGGCGGCGTGCGCCAGCACGGCGGCGAGCACGACCAACGGGTAGACGGCCGCCTCGCCCGCCATGATGCGGAGGAGGTCGCCGACGGAGTACACCCTCGACGCCTCGTCCCAGGGGCCGAAGTACCAGAACTGGTCGCCCCGCACGTCCGAGAAGTTGTACCGCAGGTACGTGACGAAGTGCCCGGCCGTCGCACCGAACCCGGCGGCGACGTAGGCGAGGACCGCAGAACCCCCGAGCAGGCCGATCGCGAGGACCCGCCTCTCGCCCCGCGCACCGAGGACGTGGAGACCCAGCACGGCGAGGAGCAGCCCGGCCGACACGAGGCCGTAGTCGTTCGACCACAGCGCCCCGACGACTCCCGCGCAGGCACCGACGACCGCCGAGCGCGTCCGCAGGCGCCATCCGCTGCCCATGACCAGGTAGGCGATCCCCGCCAGCGCATAGGGGGCGAACGTGCGGATGGGGCGCAGGCTCGTACCCGGGTCCCCCGCCAGCGCGACCAGACCCAGGCACCCGCCGCAGGTCTCGTCGAAGGAGAGCAGGTTCTGCCAGGACAGCGACGCGATCTCGAGGACGAGGACCGGCACGGCCGCCGCCCAGGCGAACACCCACGCCGAGCGGCGCCGGAACACCAGCGCCGCCAGCACGCCGAAGACGATCTGCAGCGCGACCAGCGTCGTGAACCGCGCGGCGAACACCGTGGCGGCGAGATCGCCACCCCGCAGCTCGAACACCGGGTAGAGCAGGGCCACGGGGGCGATGCCCAGGTACGGGAGGAAGTCCCTGCCGGGCCACTCGCCGGCACCGAGGCGGAACAGCCCGCTCGCCGTCTGGAAGGCGCCGTCCAGGTGCATCGTGGGGAGGACCCGCTCCCACTCGCGCGCGTAGGCCAGCGGGATGGCCAGGTCGAGCGCGATCAGCAGGAGCAGCGCCGCCCACCGGGTCGCGGGATGCCGGACGACCGTCCTGACACGTCCGGGGCGCCGATGCCCGTGGTCCTGCTCGGGCGCAGCCGTCATTGCCGTGGGTACCTCGAAGTTCTGGTTGTGGCGATCCGGGGCGGATCGGGACGGCGCCGTCGAGTCGGTCAGCGAGCGCCGGGTCCGCGCCCCTGCCCCTGCGCGAGCAGGCGGGTCTCGGTCTCGGCGAGCGCCACCTCGCGGGCGAGCCGCACGAGGCGTCCCTCCTGCTCGCGGAAACGCGCCGTCGTGCTCCCCACGAAGTACATGATCACGATCGCCAGGACGTAGAGCAGCAGGTCGGTCCCGCGGTCGACGCCGACGAAGTCGGCTGCCTCCTGGAGGATGTCCGGGAAGATCACGGCGAGGACGCCGGCCAGCACCGTCAGCCCGGCGACGATCTTGCGGCGGGCCTGCCCACGGAGCGAGGCCCTGGACCGCAGCGACAGGACCACCGCCAGGACGACCGCCGGCACGAGCAGGAACTTGATCACGGCCGGCTCCAGTGGCTCACGCGGTGGGCCAGGATGTCGCCCAGGATGTTCACGCTGTTGAGCAGCGGCTGCCCCTTCGCCCTCGAGTACTCCGTGTACAGCACGTGCACCGGGTACTCGGCCAACCGGTAGGTCGGCTGGGTGAGGCACTGCTCCAGCTCGCTCGCGTGCGCCATGCCGGCGAAGGCGAGGTTGATCCGGGCGGCGACGTCGCGGCTCATCAGCCGCAGGCCGTTGTGGGCGTCCGTGAGCTGGTGGGCGCTGCCCCGGTTGAAGACCTTGGTCGCCGTCTTGAGGATCAGGCGGCGGAGCCGGCTCATCTCGGTCTTCCCGTCGAGGAAGCGGGAACCGAGGACGACGTCGTAGCCACCCTCCTCGGCCTTGGCGATCATGCCCAGCAGGTCGGAGGCCTGGTGCTGCCCGTCGGCGTCGAAGGTCGCGACGTACTTGGCGTCGGTGAACCGCATCGCCGCCTCGAAGCCGGTCTGCAGGGCACCACCCTGGCCGAGGTTGATCGGGTGGGACACGCGGATCCCCCCGGCGGCGTCGATCTCCGCCGCGGACCCGTCGGAGCTGCCGTCGTCGACCGCGATGACCGTCAGCCCGAGCTGCACGAGTTCCGAGATGACCCCACGGACGACGGGCGCCTCGTTGTACACGGGCATGACCACCACCGTCGGGGGGAGCGTGCCACCCACGGAGCCCGCATTCCACACTGTGCTCATCACCGGGAATGGTAAGGGGTTTCGGTGCGGGAACATTCCGTTCAGCCGATTCGCCGCCTCTCCCATCCCGGTCATCGCACACGCCCCACGCGTTCGGCTCCGGGGCGGTGGACGCGCGGTCGGGCCCGATTCCGCTCCCTCTACAGTGACCGGCGTGCAGACCGACGAGGGCGCTCCGTCAGCCACGGACCTGCTGATCACCGGCGGCGCCGGGTTCATCGGCTCCAATCTCGCTCGCCGCGCCCTGGCTGATCCCCGGGTCGGCCGGGTCGTCGTCCTCGACGACTTCTCCACGGGTTCGCAGGAGAACCTCGAGGGCCTCGACGTCGAGCTCGTCGAGGGATCGGTGACCGACCCGGCTGCTCTCGCGCGGGCGGTGGCAGGCGTGGACGCCGTCGTGCACCTGGCCGCCCTCGCCAGCGTGCCGGCCTCCATCGAGGACCCCGTGGGATGCCACGAGGCCAACGCCACGGGCACGCTGCTGCTGCTCGAGGCGTGCCGTCAGCACGGCGTGCGCCAGGTGGTCGGGGCCTCGTCGAGCGCCGTCTACGGCTCGAACCCGGCACCTCTCAAGTCCGAGCGGGAGTGGGTCCGGCCGCTGAGCCCGTACGCGGTGAGCAAGCTGGCCACCGAGCAGTACCTGCTCAGCTACCAGGACTGCTACGACTTCTCGACGGTCGCCTTCCGGTTCTTCAACGTGTACGGGCCCGGGCAGCCGGCCGATCACGTGTACGCGGCGGTCATCCCGCTCTTCGTCGACGCATTGCTGGGTGGCCGGCCGCTCGTCGTCTTCGGGGACGGGCAGCAGACCCGTGACTTCATCTTCGTCGGAACGGTCTGCGAGATCCTCCTCGACGCGAGCCTGCGCCGGCTGAGCCACCCGGAGCCGGTGAACGTCGCGCTCAACACCGAGACCTCGCTGCTGGAACTCATCGAGCGGCTGCAGACGGTCAGCGGGCTCGCCACGGACGTCGAGTTCCGCGCCCCGCGGCCGGGGGACGTCCGCCACTCGCGCGCCGACGACACCCAGCTGCGCGCGCTGTTCCCGACGCTGTCGCCCGTGCCGCTCCTGGAGGGGCTGGGTGCCACCCTCGAGTGGTCACGCAGCCGGCGCTCGGCGAGTCAGGCGTAGCGACTGCCCGTCCGGGCGACGACCTCCGCGAGGAGCTCCTTCACCCGCTCGGCCTCCGCGACCGGGCACACCATCGTGACGTCCGCGGTGCGGACGACCACGCTGTCCCGGACACCCACCAGTGCGACCAGGTGGTCGGGGTCGGTGCTGAAGATGATGTTCCCGGACGAGTCGAGCGTCACGGCGAGCCCCCGGACGGCGTTGCCACCGACGGCATCCAGGGTGTGGGCGAGGGCGGGCCAGGAGCCCACGTCGAGCCAGTCGACGTCGAGCTCGGCCACCAGCACGCGCCCCGGCTCCCGCGCCGCGGGTTCGAGCACCGCGTAGTCGACGCTGATCCCGGGCAGGCTCGGGAACACCTCCTCGAGGGCGGCGTCGCGCGCGGCACCTCGGGGCTCCGCGACGATCCGGTCCAGTCCGGCTGCCGTTTCCGGCAGGTGGTCGCCCAGCGCGTCGAGCACCGTGCGCGCGCGCCACACGAACATCCCGGAGTTCCAGAGGTACTTCCCCGACGCCAGGTAGGCCTCGGCCGTGCGCCGGTCGGGCTTCTCCCGGAAGGACGCGGCCTCCGCGACGCCGGGCACCACCGTCGCCGATCCCCGCTCCACGTAGCCGAACCCGGTCGCCGGGGCGGTCGGGCGCACGCCGAGGGTGACCAGGGCGTCGGGCCGGACCGCCAGGGCGTCGTACGCGGCGCCCACCGCGGCGGCGAACCGGTCCACGGGGCGGACGACGTGGTCAGCGCTGACCACCGCCAGCTCGGCGTCGGGATCGACGTCGGCGACCAGCGCGGCCGCCAGGCCCACGGCGTTCGCGGTGTCCCGCGCCACGGGCTCCAGGATCAACCGCTCCGCCTCGAGGGCGGGCAGCGCGTTCCGGACCTCGTCCCCGTACCGCGCCGCCGTGCAGACCCAGATGTTGCCGGCGGGGACGACGGCCTGCATCCGGACGAACGCCTCACGCAGGAGGCTGTGGGCGCTCCCGTCCGGCCCGGCGACGACGGGCAGGAGCTGCTTGGGCAGGCCGGATCGCGACAAGGGCCAGAGCCGGGTCCCCGACCCACCGGCCATGATCACCGCGTGGCGCACGTCAGCTCCTGGAGCGGGCCGCGCGGGCCCCGCCGGACAGCTCGGCGGCCCGCCGCTGGAACGGCGCACCCGCCGCCACCCGGCCGCTGACGTACGACAGCAGCATCCGGGCGCCGAGCCCGGCGCGCACCCCGGCTCGCAGGAGGAGGTACCGGCGTCCCGCGTACTGCCGGCAGAGGTAGCGGATCGCACTCGTGTGGTGCACGCGCTGCATGCGGTGCGGCGTCCGGCGGGTCGCGTGCCCACCCTCGTGCACGACGACGGCGGACGGGGCGTAGACGTGCAGGTACCCCTTCCGGCTCAGGCGCTGGGCGAGGTCGACGTCCTCGAAGTACATGAAGTAGCCCGGGTCGAAGCCGCCGACGGACCAGAAGGCGGCGATGTCGACGAGGAAGCACGAACCCGAGAGCCAGCCGGCCGTGCGCTCGCGAGGAGCCTCGCGTTCACGGCGGTAGCGCGCCGTCCAGGGATTCGCCGGCCACACCCAGCCGAGCAGGGCATGCCCGAGGCCGGTGGACAGCTGCGGCAGGTCCCTAGCTGACGGGTAGAGCTCACCGTCGGGCGTGCGGATCGCCGGCCCGACCGTGGCCGCACGAGGCCAGCGGGCCGCGACGGCCAGCAGTTCGTCGACCGACCCTGGCTCGAACTCCACGTCGGGGTTGGCGATCAGGGCGTACCCCTCGCGCAGCCCGGCGAGGCCGACGTTGGCTGCGGCGCCGTAGCCGACGTTGCCCCCGGTGGACACCAGCCGCACCCACGGCATGCGCTCCGCCATCTTCTCGGGGACGCCGTCGGTCGAGCCGTTGTCGGCCAGGACCACCTCGAGATCACGGGTCGTGGCAGCGCCCAACGACTCCAGGAACCTCTCGAGGGCCGGACCCGGCGAGTACGTGACGGCGACGACTCGCAGCGGGACGCCCTCCGCACGCTCGCTCACGGGGAGGACTCTAGGAGGTCCTCCGGCGCCCCCGACGGTGGGAGCCCGGCCGCGGCGGCTGCCGTGCGGTGCTGCACCGGGGCCTCGCTGCGCCGGTAGAGTGGCACGGCGTGACCTCTGCCAGTCCCGATCTCGTCGTCGTCGGCTCCGGATTCTTCGGCCTCACCATCGCGGAGCGCGTGGCGAGCCAGCTGGGCAAGCGGGTGCTGGTCCTCGACCGGCGCGACCACATCGGGGGTAACGCGTACTCCGCGCCCGAGCCGGAGACCGGGATCGAGGTGCACGTCTACGGCGCCCACCTGTTCCACACGTCCAACGAGCGGGTCTGGAACTACGTCAACCAGTTCACGAAGTTCACGAATTACCAGCACCGGGTCTTCAGCATCTACGACGGCAAGACCTATGCGCTGCCGATCAACCTGTCGACGATCTGCCAGTACTTCGACAAGAGCTTCTCCCCCAGCGAGGCGCGGGCCCTGGTGGCCGAGCAGGCCGGTGAGATCGACACCGCCGAGGCCGCGAACCTCGAGGAGAAGGCGATCTCGCTGATCGGCCGGCCGTTGTACGAGGCGTTCATCCGGGGCTACACCAAGAAGCAGTGGCAGACCGACCCCACCGAGCTGCCGGCGGCGATCATCGCCCGGCTCCCGGTGCGCTACACGTTCGACAACCGGTACTTCAACGACACGTACGAAGGCCTGCCCGTCGACGGCTACACCGCGTGGCTCGACCGCATGGCCGAGCACCCCAACATCGAGGTGCGCCTGTCGACCGACTACTTCGACGTCCGCGACGAACTCCCGCAGGACGTGCCGACCGTGTTCACCGGCCCCATCGACAAGTACTTCGGGTACGAGGCCGGGGAGCTGGGCTGGCGCACGCTGGACTTCGAGACCGAGGTCCTCCCGATCGGCGACTTCCAGGGCACCTCGGTCATGAACTACGCCGACGAGGACGTGCCCTACACCCGCATCCACGAGTTCAGGCACTTCCACCCCGAGCGCGACTACCCGACCGACAAGACGGTGGTCGTGCGGGAGTACTCGCGCTTCGCCGAGACCGGCGACGAGCCGTACTACCCCATCAACACCCCCGAGGACCGCGCGAAGCTGGAGCGCTACCGGGAGCTGGCCAAGAAGGAGGCCGCCGAGAAGCGCGTCCTCTTCGGCGGGCGGCTGGGCACCTACAAGTACCTCGACATGCACATGGCCATCGGCTCGGCGCTCACCATGTTCGAGAACCGCATCCGCCCGTTCTTCGACGAGGGCGCGTCGCTCGACGGCCGGCTGGACGACTAGCGGGAGAAGCGCTCGCGGCGGCCCGCCGTCGTGAGCCGCAGCCACTCGCGCCAGCCCGCCGGGTCGCGCCGGGTCACGAGGAAGAACCAGCTGAACCGCACGAACTCCAGCGGCAGCAGCCAGCGCATCCCCGGCTGCGCCATCAGGTAGCCGCGGTTGCGGTAGGTGAAGAAGCGCTTGGTGTCGTTGCCCGGGTACTGCGCCGAGAGCCGCCCGCCGAGGATCGAGTGGAACTCCGTCGTCCCCTCGGGGT
Organism: Blastococcus sp. SYSU D00922; assembly: GCF_054050495.1. Classification (NCBI taxonomy): domain Bacteria; kingdom Bacillati; phylum Actinomycetota; class Actinomycetes; order Geodermatophilales; family Geodermatophilaceae; genus Blastococcus; species Blastococcus sp. SYSU D00922. Next base: position 45,736 of record NZ_JBJGZL010000011.1, on the reverse strand, counting down.
GCAGGTAGCTGGCACCGACGGCCGTGCCGAACGGCAGCCCGGCGCGCAGCAGCCGGCGGTGGATCTCGGTCTCGTCCCCGCGGAAGAACAGCCGGTAGTCGGGGACGCCGACCACGTCGAGGGCGTCGGCCCGGAACAGCGCGCCGTTGAACAGCGAGGCGTAGCTCGGCAGCAGGTCCAGGCCGGCGAAGTCGCTGCGCCGGCGGCGCCACCGCAGCCCGCGGCGCAGCGGGAAGGCTAGCCGCTCGGGGTCGGCCATGTCGGTCACCAGGGGCGAGACCTCGGCCAGGCCGTGCCGCTCGGCGGTGGCCAGGAGCGTGGCCAGCACGGCGTCGTCGGCGGGCCGGCCGTCGTCGTCGGCGCACCAGACCCAGTCGGCGCCGAGGGCGAGCGCGTGCAGCATGCCCAGGGCGAAGCCCCCCGCGCCGCCGAGGTTGCGGCGGCTGGGCAGGTAGGTGGCCGGCAGGCCGCAGCCCTCGACCACCGCACGCACCGCGTCGTCGGGCCCGTTGTCGACGACGACCACGTGGTCGGGGCGTCGGGTCTGCGCCGCGACGGCAGCCAGGCTCTCCCGCAGCAGCTCCACCCGGTCGCGGGTGACGACGACCGCAACGACGGTGAGGGCGTCGCTCACGGACGGCCCTTGTAGGCGTCGAGCACCTCGTCGATGGGCCCCTGCTGCTTGATCCGGCCGTGCTCCATCCAGATGGCGGTGTCGCACAGCTCCTTGAGGAACTCGTCGGAGTGCGAGGCGAAGACCAGCAGGCCGGCGCGGTCGACCAGCTCCGACAGCCGCTTCTTCGACTTCTCGAGGAACGCGGCGTCGACCGCGCCGATCCCCTCGTCGAGGATCAGGATCTCGGGGTCGATGCTCGTGACGACGCCCAGCGCCAGCCGGATCCGCATGCCCGTCGAGTAGGTGCGCAGCGGCATGCGCAGGAAGTCCCCGAGCTCGGTGAACTCCGCGATGTCGTCGATCCGCTGCTCCATCTGCTTGCGGGTCATCCCGAGGAACAGCCCGCGCACGATGATGTTCTCGAGGCCGGAGATCTCCGGATCCATCCCGACCCCGAGGTCGAAGACGGGGGCCACCCGCCCGCGCACCTCGGCGAAGCCGCGGGTCGGCTCGTAGATGCCCGACAGCAGCCGGAGCAGCGTCGACTTGCCCGCGCCGTTGTGGCCGACGAGCCCCACCCGGGCGCCGTGCTCGAGGGTGAGGTCGATGTGGCTGAGCGCCTCGATGACCGGGACCTTCGTCTCGGTGGTGATGTTGCCGCCGACCAGCCCCATGACGGTCTTCTTCAGCGACCGGCTCTTGGCGTCGAAGATCGGGAAGTCGACGCACGCGCCCTTGGCGACGATGCCGACCCTGCGGGTCTCGTTCTCGGTCATGCTCACACCCAGTACGCCACTCGGGACCGGTACCGCCGCAGCGCCACCATGGTGACCGCCCAGCCGACGACGGTGATGACCAGGACGACGATCCAGTGCCGCAGGTGCTGCTCCTGGCCGAGCATCGGCTGGCGGATCATCTCGATGAAGTGCAGCAGCGGGTTGAACTCGACCAGGCGGGCCCGTTCGGCGACGGCGGCGTTGGCCAGCAGGTCGTCGTAGATCCACACGATCGGCGTCAGGAAGAACAGCAGCTGGACGACGCTCTGGATGATCGGGGCGAGGTCGCGGAAGCGCGTGGTCACGATGCCGAGCAGCAGGGCCACCCAGGCTCCGTTGACCGCGAGCAGCAGGAACGCCGGGAGCGCCGTCAGGCTGGCCCAGCCGAGCGGCTGCGGGAACACGACGAGCATGACCACGTAGACGATCAGGTTGTGCCCGAAGAAGAGGATCTGCCGCCAGGTCAGCCGGTACACGTGCACCGACAGCGGGGCCGGTAGCTGTTTGATCAACCCCTCGTTGGCGATGAAGACGTCGGAGCCCTCGCTGATGCAGCCGCTGACGAAGCCCCAGACGATGAATCCCACGAGGATGTAGGGCAGCTGGACCGACAGGTCGTTGCCGAAGAGCCCGGCGTAGAGGACGCCGAGCGCGACGGCGGTCACCGCCATGCTGATCGAGATCCAGATGGGCCCGAGGACGGAGCGGCGGTACCGCTGGCGGATGTCCTGCCAGCCGAGGTGCCCCCAGAGCTCCCATTCCCGCATGCCCGCGCGGAGGTCGCCGACCGCGCTGCGGAAGCTCACCGCGGGAGCAGAGACCGTCATGATGGGCCACCGTACATACCGCCACAGGGGTGGCCGTCGTGCGGCTGATGCCTCGAGGGACCCGTGGTGCAGCCGGTGCGAATGGCCCGGCGATCGCCGTCGGTGCCCGGCACGATCGGCCTTACTGTGGAGGCGATGCGTGTGCATCCGGCGGAGCCACCGCGGTGGCCGGCACCGGGCACGAACCCTCCGCGGGAGGGTGATCTCACCATGACAGGACTCCATCGCAATGTCTGACCTTGCCGTCGTCGGCACCGTCCTTCTCGCGCTGTTCGGCCCCGGCCTGGCCTTGGCGGCCTGCCTCGGCCTGCGCCGTTCCACGGCGCTCTTCAGCGCACCGGCGTTGACCTTCGCGCTGATCACGGCGGTGGCCTCGGTGTCCTCCTACGTCGACCTGCCCTGGAACCCGTGGGCGCTGCTCGGCTACGCCGTCGCGGCCTGTGCGCTGGTCGTGGTGGTGCGGGTCCTGCTGGGTCGGGCCGGGCGCGCGGCGTCCGGTGGCTCGCCGGACGGGTCCGGGACGACGGACCGGACTCCCCGCCGCAGCTGGCGGCCAGCGCGCGCGGACATCGCCATCGCGGCCGGCGTGCTCGCCGGCTGGGCGTTGTCCGCGACGGTGCTCGTGCGCAGCTTCGGGTCCATGAGCAACGTGAACCAGGACTGGGACTACGTCTTCCACGCCAACCTGGTGCGGCTCATCGCCGACACGGGGAGCGCCAACCCGGACGTGCAGCAGGCGATCAACGACTGGGAGGTCCAGTCGTCGTTCTACCCGAACGCGTTCCACGCCCTCGGCGCGATCGTGCGGGACGTCACCGGCGCGCCGGTGTTCACCGTGCTCAACGCCCAGACCCTCATGATCGCGGGCGTCGCCGGCCTCGGGCTGGCCGGCCTGCTGCGCGCCCTGCGCGCGCCCCTCGCCGTCGCCGCGGCCACCCCCGTGCTCCTGGCGGGCTTCGCCAGCTTCCCGTACGACACCCTGTGGCGCGGCCCGCTGCTGCCCTTCGCCATGGGCATCGCGCTCATCCCCGCCTTCTTCCTGCTCCTCCACGAGGCCCTGGAGTCCCGTCGCGCCCTGCAGGCCGTGGCTGCGGGCCTCGGGGCCGCCGCCCTCCTGGGGGTCCAGTCGGCGACCGCGCTGTCCGCCGCCCTGATCGCCATCCCCTTCCTCGTCCAGCGCTGGGCGACACGTCCGCGCTCCGCGGCGCGAGACCTGCTCCCCCTGGTCCTGACCGGTGCGTCGGCCGTCGTGGTGGCCCTGCCGTTCATCAGCGGGGTGCTCGCGGTCAACAGCGCCGGGGTCCAGATCGACTGGCCGGCGGTGTCGTCGGTGGGCCAGGCGACGGGCGACCTGTTCCTCCTCAACCACGCGGCGCCGGCACCGCAGTACTGGCTGAGCGGGCTCATGATCGTCGGGGTGCTGTCCCTCCGGCGCGCGCGCTACATGTGGTGGTGGCTGGCCGGCGGCGCGGTGTCGTTCGCGCTCTTCGTCCTCGCCGCGGCCTCGGACAGCCAGCGCGTGGCCGACCTGACGGCTCCCTGGTGGAACGACCGCTGGCGGTTCGCCGCCGTCGCGGTCCTGGCGTTCGCGCCGCTCGCCGCGCACGGCCTCCAGGTCCTCGCCGAGACCGCCGACGCCCTGCTGCGACGGGTGCTCGACCGCCGGAACGGCGGGGTGGGCACCGCCGCCGCACCGCCCGCTCCGGCCGAGGACCGGGCCGACGGCCCGTCCGCTGCACCGGCCTGGCGGCGGGAGAGCCCGGCCCGGGTGCCGGTGCTCGCCGCCCTCGGCCTCGCGGCGGTTTTCCTGCTCTCCAGCGGGCTGTACGTCAACGCGAACACCGTCCGCACGTCGGTGGCCTACCAGGGTCCGGGTCAGCTGGACCCCCGCGAGATCCAGGCGATGCGCTGGCTGTCGCAGCAACCCGGTGCCGACGGCGAGATCATGAACGACCCCAACGACGGGTCGCCGTACATGCTCGCCCTGTTCGGGATCGACCCGGTGTTCGGCCACATCGTGTCTCCTGGCACGGCGGCCGGCGAGACGCAGCGGCTGCTGCTCGAGCACTTCAACTGCCTGGACAGCGACACCGATCTCCGGTCAGCGGTCGAGGACCTCGGCATCACCTACGTGTTCGTGTCGTCCGGCTACGTCCGGGCGGAGATGACCCGGTACGCGGGCCTGCGGGACCTCCGGGACGTCCAGTCGCTCGAGAAGGTCTACGAGGACCGCGGCGGGCTCCGCATCTACCGCGTCGCGCTCACGCCGGAGCCGAGCGAGCCGATCGAGGCCTGCAGCCTGCCGACCAATCCCTGATCGGCCGCGTCCGCCCGAGGCAGCAGGCCTCGCTCGGGCGCACCAGGCCCGGTGAGCCGTGCTGCTCGCGGGGTGACAGGTCGAGCCGCCCGACGACCCCGCCCCGGGCATCGCCTGGCGGCCGCTCCGCTACGTCGTCCGGACGGACGCACCCGTGGGCGCCCCGTGGACACGGGGCTCCGCCATCGCCCACTTGGTGAGGAGGAACGCCACGGGCATGGAGAGGGCGACGGCAGCGGGCGGCGCCCACTCCTCCGGCAGGGGCAACGGGCCGACGAGCAGCCAGACGACGACCATCCGGACGAGGATCGTGGTCCCGTTGGCCACCAGGTACTTGATCAGGTTCGTCCTCGTCGTGGCGACGCCGAAGGCGAACCGCGCATTCGCGACGTACGCCACGGCCACGGCCACGACGAGCGCCACGGCGTTGGCCCAGAAGTACGGGAGCACCACCAGCAGGAGCAGGTAGAGACCCCAGTAGAGCCCGGTGTTCAGGACGTTGACGAGGAGGAAGCGCAGGATCGTCCCGAGCTGGCCGCGGCGCACTCCTATGACGCTCCGGGGTTGTACCGGCCCAGCGCGGCCCGTCCGAGGATCTTCACGAGCTCGAACTGGGCGCTACGACCGTGGATCTTGGTCGGGATCGAGCCGGCAGCCGGGTACGCCCGGGTGACGGGGACCTCCGCGCAGCGGTATCCCAGCCGAGCGGCCCGGATCGGCAGGTAGGCAAGCAGCTCGTAGGTGTCGAAGACCTCGCGCAGGGGCGACACCCGGGGGTCGGTCAGCAGAGCCCGGGAGTGGGCGCGGAAGCCGTTGGTGGTGTCGGTGTAGCGACGCCGAGCCGCGAGCGAGGTCAGCGGGGCGTGGAAGAACTTGATCGCCAGGTGGCGCTCGCGCGGGGTGTTGATCGCCTGACCACCGGGGACGTATCGGGAGCCCTGGACGAAGTCGAGCCCCTCGTCGAGCGCGGTGAGGAAGCGAGGGACGGCGGCGACGTCGTCCTTGCCGTTGCCGTCGACGGTCACGACCCCGTCGTAGCCCTCGGTCAGGGCGAAGGCGAAGCCCATCCGCAGCTGTGCGCTGAGCTTCCCGGCGTCGCGCTTGATCAGCACGGCGCGGACACCGAGGTCACGCAGCACGGCGGGATCGTTCGACCCGTCGGTGCTGCCGCCGTCGGCGACCACGACGTCGACGTCGAAGCCGTGGTCGCGGACGCGTCGCAGCTGGGCGAGCAGGCGTTCACCCTCGTTGATGACCGGGATGAGGAGGCAGTACCGGCTGCTCTTCTCACGGAGGACGTGGACCTCCCCCTGGGGGACGGCCCAGTCCTGCTCGCTGACGGCCAGCTGGTCACTGCTCACGCGTAGGTCTTCCTCACGAAGTCGGCGGTACCCCACAGGGCACCGGTCGGATCGGGACCGCCGGGCGGCAGCATCTCCACGGAGACGTGCCCCTCGTAGTCGACGGCGCGCAGCGCCGCGGCGATGGCTGCGTGGTCCACCGGCCCGTCGCCGCCGACCACCCCCAGCTGGGGAGCGCTGGCGTGCACGTGGGCCAGGACGTCGGCCCCGGCCCTGACCCGCTCCGGGGCGTCGTCCCCGGCCAGCGCCATGCAGGCGGTGTCGAGGTGCAGCCGCACCCCGGGTGAGTCGACCGCCCGCACGAAGGCGGTCGAGGCGACGGCGTCGGTCAGGTAGTCGCACTTGTAGTCGACCGGGTTCGCCTCGATGCAGAAGCACACACCGAGTTCGGCGGCCTCCGCCCCGAGCCCGGCGAACAGCTCGACGGCCATCTCGTCCGCCCGCTCGACCGGCAGGTCACCGCGGCGGCGGTTGCCGGGCGAGCCGAACACCAGACGGGTCGCCCCGAGCCCAGCGGCGAGCCGGGCCATGCCGACCAGGTGGTCGAAGAGGCCCCGACGCGACTCCGCATCGCCGAACAGCTGCAGTTCCGGCCGCTGGAACAGCAGCGACTGCAAGGCCACGATGCGGAGACCCGTGGCCTCGACCGTGCCACGGACGCGGGCGACCTCCGCGGCGTCCTGGGCCAGCGGATCGGCCCAGAGCCGGGTCGGCGCGACCTCGAGCGACTCGAAACCACGCTCCCTGAGCTCCGGCAGGACCTCGGGGTCGAGATCGGCCGGCCAGGCGAGGTTGGAGAACGCGAGCCTCATGCGCGGGCCGCCACGAGCGGTGCGCCCCAGGCGCGGATGCCGGCCAGCACCTCGTCGGCGGAGCGGAGGTAGGGCCCCTCCCGGCCGGCCAGCTGCGGCGCGTGCGCGGTCCGGAGGTCGTAGGCGACCTCCGGACGGTCGTCGCAGCGGTACTCGACCCCGAAGCACTCCTGCGCGACCTGCGCGGAGGACACCGGCTCGGTGGCGAGGTTGACGACCGGCAGGCCGGCGTCCCGAGCCAGGAGCACGTGGCCCCACAGGTCCCGCACGTCGTAGAACTGGAAGGTGGACGCCTCGTGGGCGAACCGCGCCTCGGGCTGGTTGATGAGGTCGAAGACCAGGTTCTTCTTGAGGCCGGGCCCGAACATCCCGGGCAGGCGCACGATCAGCGAGTCCTCGAAACGCCGGGTCACGAACTCCTCGAGCAGGGCACGGTGCCGCCCGTAGGCCTGCTCCTGCGTGGTGTCCGCAGCGGTGGACTCGTCGGCCCGCCGGGAGTCGGAGTAGACGTCGACCGTCGACACGAGCACGCACGACGTCGCCCGGCTGCGGTCCAGGGCCTCGATCAGGCGGGAGATCCCCGCCCAGTCCGCTTCGGGCTCCGCGTTGGCCCGCCACTTCTCAGCCGGCGCCCCGGCACAGACCACCTCGGTCACGTCGGCGTCGGCCAGCTGGTCGATGTCGGTGCTGCGGAAACGGGCGACCGGCCGCACGCGCGGCTCGAGGGCACCCCCGACGAAGCCGGTCCAGCCGACCAGGGCGCGCTTGTGCTCGTCGCTCACTGGGCCGACCTCGCCTGACCGCGCTGGCCGGGCTGGGCCGGCCCCTCGGCGTCCACGTTGAGGGCATCCCGCGCGGAGAGCACGGAGCTGGTCGCCTCGAAAGCCACGCGGTAGATGGGGAGCTCGTTCGCCATCTCGTTCGACTGGAACATGAACTCCGCCATGATCGCTATCACCACGCTCAACAAGAAGAACATGAAGCTCATCTGCAGGCTCATCGAGGTCCAGCCCTCGACGGCCGTGCCCCGGATCAACCCGACGACGACCACGTACAGGGCGTAGATCAGGTTGGCCAGGCTGGCCAGCAGCGCGATGCCCACCGCGAAGCGGAGCGGACGACCGCTGGCGTAGAAGATGGAGCGCACGACCTGACGGAAGCTGCTGGCCCGACGGGGATCGTTCCGCTCGCCGGCCTGGTAGCGCAGGATCGCGCTGGAGTAGCCCGAGATCGACGGCAGCATGCGCAGCACGCGGTCGCGGTCGCGACGGGGCAGCCAGGCGTCGAGTGCCGGCCGGCTGTACCCGCGCAGGCCCAGGCTCACGGTCGCGATGTCCTGGCCCATGCTCCGGCTGGCGAACGCGCGGCTGAGCCGGAGGGCCAGGCGGCGGCCGGCGGCCGAGGAGGTCTCCACGCCCACGACCACGGCGGTCTCCTCGTTGACCATGCCGGCACACCGGACGATCGCCTCCGGCGGGTCCACCCCCAGCCGGGCCGTGACGACGACGTCGCCCAGCGCTCCGTCGAGGCCGGCGGTGAAGGCGACCTCGTCTCGGACACCCCGGACGAGCCCGATCACCTGGAGGTTCGGCCGTCGCTCGGCGAGATCGCGAGCCCACTCCAGCCGCCCACGGGCCCCGGGGAGCACCATGACGATCTCGTGCACCGGGTAGGCCTGGCTCAGGACCTCCTCCAGGTGCGCCAGCGGGGTCTCGACGTCGGTCATCCCCGCCTCGACGACCACCACGACGCTCAGGAACGTCCCGCTCCGCGCCTGCGGAGCCGGCACCCGGACGACGACGTCGGCGCGGGCGGTGCCGGGCGCCGAGCCCTCCGGATCGCTCGGGGTCTGCGTCTCATACAGCGTCACGGAGGTGCTCCTCTGCCACTCGCAATGCGTCGTAGATGTTGTCGATCTTGCTGCCCAGCAGCGACAGCACGCGGCCGCCATCGGACCGGCGCAGCACGATCGGACGTGCGTCGTCGCGGTCCCGACGGGCAGGAACGGTCTTGATCCCCCAGATCGACTCCCGGTGCACGGCCTCGGCCAGCGCCGGGACGTAGCGCGCGGAATCCCGGATCATGTGGTCGGCCCGGGTGACGAGCCCGCCCTGCAACGCCGATGCTGCCTGGGCGTACGTGGGGTAGGACCCGTGCGGTGTGTACCGCACGTGGCTCAGGGTGTGGTACGGGGTGGACGGGAAGGGCATCAGCGAGAAGTAGGGCCCGTCCATGACGGTGATCCCCTTGTCCCGCAGGGCGTCCGGCAGGTCGACCAGCGCCATCTCGCACGGCTCGCAGTGCAGGCCGGAGTAGCCCACGCCCTCCGGCACGTCGAGGCCCTCGCCGTACGTGCAGACCAGCACCCTGTCGGCGGTGAGCTTCTCACCGCTCTCCAGGCTGACGAAGGCGCCCGCCGAGGTCTCCTCGACAGCGGCCACCGGGGTGCCCAGCCGGACGGTGACGCCGGCGTCGTCGAGCTCCTGCCGCATCATCTCGCGCAGCCGGACGGCGTCGAAGACCGCCTCCCGGGTGACCCAGGACGCCTCGATGACCGACCGGTTGAACAGCCGGGTCACCGACGCCGGCGACTCCATGAGCGGAGCACCGATGTAGTTGCACATCCGCTGGAACTTGCGGGCGTTGGTCAGGGAGCCGCGGGCGACCGCGTAGATGCACAGGAAGTCGTCCAGGACGCAGGACCGGTACCGCTCCATGAACGCCAGGTAGGACGCCTGGCTGCGACCGGCGGTCCGGAGCGAACGCGGGTAGTGGTAGCCGCCGTGCACCCGCGCCTGGTTGAAGTAGCTGGCCCCGCCGTGCAGGTCGGCCCGGGCCTCGAGGAGGGTGACCCGCGCACCCTCGTTGGCGAGGTGGGTGGCGAGCGACGTGCCGTAGAAGCCCCCGCCGACGACAACGATCTCGCGTCGCTGATTCCCGCCGCTCATCCGAGCCCCCTCACCGCGCCGCTACCCGCCCCGACCGGCCCCGCCACCGGGGAGCGGTCCTGGGACCCCTCCTCCGCCGGCTCCCGCTCCGCCGAGCGGACGGCCGGCGGGGACGGCGGCGGAACAGGTCCACGACGCCTGCCGCGTCGCGAGATCGTCTCCACGCGCAGCCCGATCATGGCGAAGACCAGCGGCAGGAACGGGAGGCAGAAGACGATCGAGTCGATGTGCGCGTGGTAGATCATGTGCCCGTAGGCGAGCACCAGCCACGACAGCGCCCCGAGCAGGCCCAGTCCGGCGGCCACGGCGAGGCGCCGCTGCACCGCCGCGTCCTCCTGCCGACCGCGCACCGCCTGGATCGTCAGCAGCACGAAGACGACGACGAAGGCCCAGATCGGCACCCCGTACGGGCTCGGCCCGAAACCGGTCGACTCGGGAGCCGGCAGCGAGACGCCGGGACTGGTCAGGTACCGCGTCATCTGGAAGGCCCACAGCCCCAGCAGGTTGTCGCCCTGGACGAGCCAGCCCCACAGCGGGTCCTGCTGCTCCCGCGCCCAGGCGAAGACGACCGAGACATCCCCCGGGGAGACCGTCCGCTCGAGGATGCGGTCCCGGATCGCGGAGGCGTTCCCGTAGACGCTGAGCAGCTGGGCGACGTGAACGGCGACCGCCGCGGCGAACCCGACGAGCCCCGCCGACATGGCCAGCACCAGGCGAGCGAACAGCCCGCGGTCCAACCGCCCGCGGAACTCGTGGTAGCCGACCGCGGCGGCGACACCCAGCAGCACGGTGCTGATGTACTCGTAGCCGCAGAGGCACTTCAGGAAGACGAGGAGCGCGATGAGCGCCCCGCCCTTGAGCCACTTCCGCCGGCCGGCGCCCAGGCGTGGCCACACGAGGAGAGGCACCAGGGTGGGCAGCAGCATCGTCCACAGCTGCCAGTACGTGCTGGCGCCGAACCCGTTCGTCCAGAACGACGTCGCCAGCAAGGCGGACAGGACGACGGCGGCGCGACCGCCCCACGCGCGCCAGACCGCGACGACCGCGGTGGCGAAGACCGCCCCGGTGAGCAGCGACGTGGTCAGCCGCATCGCCTCGTAGTACGCGTCTCCCGGGCTCAGCCAGGTCATCACCATGCCCTGGAGGCCGAACTGGCTCGAGTAGTCCCTGCCGACGCCGCCCAGCTGCGGGAACAGCGCGTCACCCGGGTTGAGCATCTCGTCCCGGACGAGGGAGTCGGAGTCCAGCTGGAACTCGGCCTTGAAGGTCGGGTCCATGATGCGCAGGAAGTCGAACCGGATCTGCAACCCGAAGACGACCGTGGCACCGATCCACGCGATCAGCTCACGTGTCGTCCGGCGCACCAGCACTGTCTCCTCTGCTCGGCCACGGAGAGCAGACGGGCCCCACCGCGCGGTCGTTCCCGAGGGTACGTGCGCAGGAGTGCCGCACGACGGCTCGGCGTCCAAGCAGGCCTCAGTGACCCCTTGCGTCCCCCATCGTCACACAGACCCCGCCGCTCGTGCGGGGATCGGCTGCGGACGGTCAGTCGACCAGGGTGAACGAGTGCGGGGCTCCGGCGGTCCCTGGATCCAGCGGTGGACCTTCCACGTGGACGTTGAGGTAGAACTCGTTCACCTCCACACCGGTGATCTCGCGCACCTCGCCGTCGGAGAACCGCACGGCGCCGGCATCCTCCAGGGCCGCCCGGTCCTTGTCGGTGTTGTAGACGAAGAACGCGGCGTCGGTGCGGTGGACGCCGCGCTCCCACGAGGCATCGGTGAGGTCGACCGGCGTGAACCCGAGCCCGCTGTAGACCGTCATCGTGTCGGCACCGTCCGGAGCGGTGATGGCCGAGGCGGTGCACGACCGCAGCTCGGTCAGCCGGCCGCCGTCCTTCGAGATGTCCCGCAGGCCGAGGACGGTGGTGCCCGACCCCGCGTCGTGCACCGCCACCGGGAACTGCTGCCGCTGCGCTCCCGGGTCGAGAGCCAGCCAGCCGCGCGCGGTCTCGACCACGTTGATGTTGTTCTCGATCATCGTGTAGGACCGCGAGTTCCGGCCCGGCCCGCGGTAGTCCAGGGTGACCTCGTAGAGCCCGGGTGCCGGGGCTGCCAGCTCGACCTGCTGCCCCCGCACGGCGCACGGCACCGATTCCCAGGTGGCCGGCTCGGTGGGCGTCCAGTCCAGCGTGAGCGGGGAGCTCACCTCGGGGGCGTACGACCGGAACAGCTCGCGGTAGAACCACCAGTTGGCGCTCACGCTCCACCGCACCCATGGGTCGACCTCGGGCACCGTCGTCACGACCAGGTCCGGCCGCTTCGCCATCTGCTCGGCGAAGACCGACCGCTGGCTGCCGAGGGCCGCGATCACCGAGTCCACGGGAACGGCCGGGTTCGGTCCGTGGACCGCGCCGGTGAGCCCCATGTACTCCTCGATCACCGTGCCGTCCAGGTCCCGGGCGGCCTCCACCTGCTCCTCGAACCCGCGGGGCAGGAAGCCCCCCAGCTCCGGGTCCACGACGTAGGCCGGGTCGGCGGCCACCGTCGAACCGGCCCGCCAGTTCGCCCGCACGGTGGAGATCCCGGCCACCACCAGGGCGACGACGACGACGGCCGCCCCCACGGCGCGCAACGCGATCCCCGGCACGCCCCTGGACGCCGCACGCACAGCACCGATGCGCCCGAGGAGGACGACCACGAGCCTGGCCAGGGCCACGCCGGTGACGATCCACCCCCAGGCCACGAACGCCCAGAAGTAGCGGCCCGTGTGCCCACCCACCGTCGCGGCGAGACCGCCGGCGAAGATCGAGCCACCCACGAACGGGACGAGGAGCGCTCCCAGGTCCCGTGAGCGGAGGGCGTACACCACGGCGACGACCAGCACCGCCAGCGCGTAGACCGCCTCCTCCTGGCGGATGACGGCGACGAGATCGCCCACGGAGTAGATCCGGTCGGCGCGCGTCCACAGCCCGAAGTACCAGAACTGGTCCTCGCGGACGTCGACCAGGTTGTACCGGAGCAACGGCAGGAGGTGCCCGGCCGTGGCGACGAGGCCGGCTCCCAGGTACCCGGCGGCGGCACTCCCCCACAGTGCGCCGAGGGTGCGCGCGAGGGGTCCCGGGCGCCACCGCAGGGCGTGGTAGGTGAGGAGGACGAGCAGGGCCGCCGCGGACACCAGCCCGTAGTCGTTGGACCAGAGCACGGCCATCGCGCCGGCCGCCGCTCCCACCACGCCCGCCCGCCCGGGGCTGAAACGCGGCCGGAGCACGAAGAAGGCGACAGTGGCCAGCACGTACGGAGCCGCGGCACGCAAGGGTCGCAGGCTGTTGCCCGGCAGTCCCGCATTGGCCAGCAGGCCCGAGAACTCCCCCCACAGCTGCGGCCAGGTCAGCGCGGCGGCCAGGCCGACGGCGGGGACGGCGGCTCCGACGAGCAGCGCCCGCACCGGCCGGCGCCGGAAGAACAGAGCGGCGGTGATGCCGACGGCCAGTTGCAGCGACACCATCGTCATCAGGTGGGCCGAGAAGACCGACGCGGCGAGCGTTCCACCCGCGAGGGCGAATGCGGGGAAGAGGGCCAGGACGGGGCCGGTGCCCAGGTAGGGGAAGAAGTCCCTGCCCGGCCACTCGCCCGCCGAGAGCCTCAGCAGCCCGCTGGCCGTCTGGAACGCGCCGTCCAGGTGGTAGACCGGCACGACGTGCATGGCCAGCCGGGCGTGCACCACGGGTACCACGAGGTCGAGCAGCACCACGACGAGCAGCGCCAGCACGTGCAGCGGACGACGGCCCAGCAGACGCCGCGGCGCCCTCCGCTCCCGCGGGGACGACGTCGGCGATGCGTCGACCGCCGGCTCCGTCGTCGGGCGTGACGTGGTGCTCTCGACCATCAGCGACGTGCCGTTTCCTCGGTGTTCGGTGGGTGAGCGGCGCCGCGGGGAGTCAGACACGCAGGGACCGTCAGAAGCTGCTGCGGACGACTCTAGGCCGCCGACGCGGTCGGACGCGGGTCGCGGCGTGCCCGTGCCGTCGTGAACGCTGTGACTGGTGCGCCTCCTGGCACCGGTTGTGCCGCATGGGCGTCGCTCGCGGTGTGACGGGCCGGTTCACCCGTGTCGGACGCGCGGCCGAGCCGTTTCGCCGACCTAGCATCCGAAGGCGCCGATGCACAGGCGCCGGGGCCGACCTGGCCGGCGACCTGGCGGCGCCTCCGCGACACCCGCTGAGCGCACCCGCCATCGCGCCGAACACACCTGCAGTGAGGATCACGTGAGCCGAGACCGCAACGAGCCGGGCGACCGCAGCGGCCGACCGCTCCCGCCGCGGCTCGACCCCCGCGCCGGCCGCCCGCCGCGCCGGCCCGCGGCCGACGACCGTGCCGCCCGGACGGCTCGCGGTAACGACGGCACGCCCGGGGCCGGCCGGCGCCGGTCGCACCGCGCCGTCGTGGCGCTCCGCGTGGCCGCGGCCGTCCTCGCCGTCGCGGTGCTCGCGACCAGCGGGCGGGGGTGGTACCTCTTCCAGCTCGCCGAGGCCTCGGTGAACCGGACCGACGCGATCCCCAGCGACGGCAACGACCAGTCCGGTCGCGCCGGCGAGGCGATGAACCTGCTGCTGGTCGGCAACGACAGCCGGGCCGACCTCACCGAGGACCAGCTCGCCCAGTTGCAGGCCGGGTCGGACTCCGGGACGAACACCGACACGATGATCCTGGTGCACATCCCGGCCGACGGGTCGAAGGCGTCCTTCGTCTCGTTCCCGCGCGACTCCTACGTGCAGATCCCCGGGTACGGCTGGGACAAGCTCAACGCCGCGTACGCCTACGGGCACGCCAGCGCGCCGGACAGCGCCGACGAGAGCGAGAAGCAGGCCGAGGGCGCGCAGCTGCTCGTGCAGACGATCAGCTCGCTGACCGGACTGCAGATCGACCACTACGCCGAGGTCGACCTGCTCGGGTTCTTCGAGCTGACCTCGGTGGTGGGCGGCGTCGACGTCAACCTCTGCGCGCCGGTGGACGACCGCCGCTGGTCGGGCGCCTACTTCCCCGCCGGGCAGCAGACGATCGCCGGCGCGGACGCCCTGAAGTTCGTGCGGCAGCGCCACGGCCTCCCCCGCAGCGACTTCGACCGCATCATCCGGCAGCAGGTCTTCATCGCCGGCGTCCTGCGCAAGATGATCTCCGACGACGTCCTGCTCGACCTCGGCAAGCAGCGCGACCTCGTGCAGGCCGCGGCCAACGCCCTGACCATCGACCAGTCGCTGGACCTGTTCTCCCTGGCCGAGCAGATGCAGTCGGTCGACGTCGGCAACATCGACTTCCAGACCGTCCCCTACATCGGCGACGACAAGGACGACGCGGGCCGCTACATCCTGCGGCTCCAGGACACCGACTCCCTGCACCAGTTCTTCGCGGACCTGTCCGCGGAGCCCGAGCCCCAGCCCGCCCCCACGACCGAGGCGCCGAGGACGGCCTCCCCGGCCGAGATCACCGTCGAGGTCTACAACGGGTCGGGCACCTCCGGCCTGGCCGGCAGCGCCTCGACCGCCCTCGCCGGCCTGGGGTTCGGCGTGGGCACGACGGGGAACGCCGACTCCATGGACTACGAGGTCACCGAGGTGCGCTACGCCGCGGGCGACGAGGCACTGGCCACCGCCGTGGCCGCGACGGTCCCCGGGGCGGTGACCAAGGCGGCCGACGACGTCGCGGCGGGAACCGTCCACCTGGTCATCGGCGCCGACTTCAACGGCATCGGCCAGGCGGTCGACGCGCCCGCCCCGGTCGCGCCGGTCGACGGCGCCGACGCCCGGACCGCGGCCGACACGACCTGCATCAACTGATGCCGGCGGACCTGCCCGCGGACCTGCTGGCCGCGTCGGTGCGCCGCGAGCCGGCCGCACCCCTGCTCACCGACTACGACGACGCGACCGGCGACCGGGTCGAGCTGTCGGCGACCACGCTGGCCAACTGGGTGGCCAAGACGGCGAACCTCCTCCAGGACGAGTTCGACGTCGGCCCCGGGAGCACGGTCGCCGTCGCGCTGCCGGTGCACTGGCAGACGGCCGCCGTGCTGCTCGGCGCCTGGAGCTGCGGGGCGACCGTCGTGGACACCGCCACCGAGGACGACGGGCGGCTGGACGGCGTCGACGTCGTCCTGGCCGCGCAGGACCGCCTCGCCGCGATCGAGGAGCTGGAGCCGCCGGACCTGCTCGGGCTGTCGCTGCACCCGCTCGGCATGGGCATGGCCGGCTACGCGGGCCCCGCGCGCGACTTCGCGCTCGAGGTCCGGACCCACGGCGACGTCTTCGTCCCCTGGTCGTCCCCCGAACCGACCGGCCCGGGACTCGTCCTCGGGGAGCTGTCGCTGACCCTCGAGGGCCTGGGGGCCGCAGCCGCGGAGCTGGCGACCCGGCTGGGCATCCGCCCGGGTGACCGGCTGCTCGTCGACGCCGCCGTCGCCGCCGAGGCGGGGCCGGTCGCGTGGCTGCTGGCACCCCTGGCCGCCGGCGCATCGATCGTGCTCTGCCGCAACGCCGACCGCGCCGCGCTGCCGGCCCGGGCCCTGAGCGAGCGGGTGACCGCCTCCTTCGGCGTGCAGGTCGACGGCGTGCGGACCCTCGGCCGCGCGTGACCGGCCCCGCCGACGGCCCTCGTGCCGCTGCCCGGGGTGCCCTCCGGTTCCCGTCGTCGAGGCGGGGTACGGCAGGCCCGCTTGGTACCGTTCGCCCGAGACGTATGACGACCGACCCCCGCCCACTGCGCCTCGCGTCGGCGGCACCGCTGGGGCACGGGGGGTCCCGGCTGCCGCAGGTCGCCGAATCGCTGAGCCGGCGGCTCCCGCCGATCCCACCGCTGGAGGACTGACCACATGCCAGACCAGAGCACCGCGGGCGCCACGACCACCCCGGACGCCGTCCGCGGATCGCTGGTCGAGCACGCCGCGCCGGAGCGCCTCGTGGCACAGCGGGGGCTGTTCAGCGGGCCGTCCTCCCTCGTCTCGGCCGACCTCTACGTCGAGGTCGACCGCGGCATCGGCTACCGCGACCGCGCGTCGCTGCGCCTGGAGCCGCACGCCCACGCCAGCTCCAACACCTACTTCGGCCGCTTCCCCGCCAGCTACTGGCAGCGGTGGACGGCGGTGACCGAGGTCGAGGTCGTCGCCACCGTCCACGGCCAGGGCCGGATGTCGGTCGTGGCCAGCGACATCGAGGGCGAGCCGCGGGTCGTGGCGGTCCAGGACGTCACCGACTCCGGGAAGGTGAGCCTCACCGTGAAGATCGACCGGTTCCTCGACGGCGGTGCGCTCTGGGTGGAGTGGGAGACCGGCCCCGAGCGCCTGCGCGTCGAGGACATGGCCTGGACGGTGGAGCCGCCGGAGAAGCTGCGCCCGGTCGCCGCGGTCATCTGCACGTACAACCGGGCCGACGACTGCGTGAACACCCTCACCGCCATCGCGGAGGACCCGGCGTTCCTGCAGTCGGCGGACGCGGTCTACGTCGTCGACCAGGGCACCGACCGGGTGGACAGCCGGCCCGGTTTCGCCAAGGTCTCGGCCGCCCTGGGCGAGAAGCTCGTGTACATCACCCAGCCGAACCTCGGCGGCGCCGGCGGTTTCACCCGCGGCCTGTTCGAGGTGACCAGCGTCGCGGGCGCCGAGCACGCGAACGTGATCTTCATGGACGACGACATCCTGTGCGAACCGGAGACGATCGCGCGGATGAACGCGTTCGCCAACCGCACGGTGGAGCCGGCCATCGTCGGTGCGCAGATGCTCTACCTGCTGCACCCGAACCAGCTGCACGTCGGCGCCGAGACCGCGGACCTCACCAACCTCGGCGCCGGGATCGCGGCGACCAACGCCCTCAGCGCGGACGACCTGACCGAGGAGAAGCAGGACATCCGGGTCGACGCCGGCTACAACGGCTGGTGGTCCTGCCTCATCCCGGCCGAGATCGTCTCGGCGGTCGGCTTCCCGCTGCCGCTGTTCTTCCAGTGGGACGACATCGAGTACGGCTTCCGCTCGCGCGCGGCCGGCTTCGCCACGGTCACCCTCCCCGGGGCCGGCGTCTGGCACGCCGACTTCGGGTGGAAGGACTGGGACGAGTGGCACCGGTACTTCAACATCCGCAACGCCCTGGTCACCTCGGCCCTGCACAGCGGGTTCGAGGGCAGGGGGATCGCCAAGGGCCTGCTCGCGCAGCTGGGCCGGTACGTGCTCTCGATGCAGTACGGCCTGGCGTACACGCTGATCAAGGCGGTGGAGGACTTCTCGCGGGGCCCGGAGATCTTCGCCGACGGCGGTGCCGCCGCGGCCTCGGAGATCCGCAAGGAGCGTGCCGACTACGGCGAGACGAAGCTGCACAAGGCCACCGAGATGCCCGGCCTGCGGGCCGCGGACGCGAGCATCGAGGTCGCCGGCGGGCCGCCGAGCCTGAAGATCCCCGTGCTGGCCAAGCGGATCCTCGCCCAGGCGCTGGGCCGCACCGACCGCCGGCCGGTGTCGGTCGCCGCGGGCGACGCGCACTGGTACCACGTGGCCCGCTTCGAGACCGTCGTGGTCACCGACGCCAGCCAGGAGGGCGTCCGGATCCGCCGCCGGGACCCCGAGGCGGCGAAGACGCTGCTGCGCCGCGGCGCGAAGGCGATCAACGACCTGCGGAAGAACGCGCCCGCCCTGCGCGAGCAGTACCGCGCGGCGCTGCCCGAGGTCACCAGCCGCGAGCACTGGGGCCGGCTGTTCGGGAAGGGCTGACCGCGGAGGGGCGGCGCGGGACCCGCGCCGCCCCTCCGTCGCTCAGGAGGTGGGCGCTCCCGGCACCTCGGTGAGCCGCAGGCTGATCTGCTCGTCGTCGGCGGTGAAGCCGAGGTACTCGAACCGGATCCCGGTGCGGGCGACGAACTCGGTCCACGCCCGGTGCTCGTGCTCCTCCCAGTGCGGGAAGTTGAAGTACTCGTCGAACACCAGGACGGTGCCCGGCCGCAGCCGCGGCTCCACGGCGTCGAGGACCGTCTTCGTCGACGAGTAGAGGTCCGCGTCCAGGTGCAGGAAGGCCACCTCCTCGGGGTGCGCCTCCAGGAACCCGGGCAGGGACTGGTCGAACCACCCGACGACGAGCTCGGCGCCCGGGACGTCGGGCAGCTCCTCGACGGCGAACGCACCGGCGGTGAACTGGGTGCGCCAGTCCTCGGGGAGGCCCTCGAAGCTGTCGAACCCGTACACCGACCCGGCCGGGGCCAGCTCGGCGATCGTGCGCAGCGTGCTGCCGGTGTGGACGCCGAACTCCAGGTACAGGCCCTCGCGCGGAGCCACCTTCACGGCCGCGGCCAGCGTGTCGGTCTTGTCGAAGTACGGGGTGGCGCGCGGCATCTGGTCGAGCTGGAACTGCGCCGACGTCCGGGCCGCGAGCTGGTCGGTGACCGTCAGCAGGTCCCGCCGCTGCCGCCGCTCCCACGCCTTCATGGAGTTCTCGAGACCGCGCAGCTCGGCGCGGGCCGCGCCGAGCTCCTCCCGGAGGGCGGACGTGGTCCGCTCGAGGTCGGCGCGCACCTCGTTGACGACGTACTCCTGGAGCGCACGGGCGAACTTCGCGCGTGCGCGCTCACGCAGATGTCGGATCACGAGGTCGATTCTCGCAGCAGTCGGACGGTGCCCGGATCAGGGCCACGCGGCAGGCGGGGAGAGCTTCCGGCAGTCCTCGCCCACCCCAGCGGCACCGTCCGAGCCACTCGGACGGAACTCATCCGTCCCATCCGCCGCGCGGGCCCCGGTCGGTGCCCTGACCGGCGGATCTGCCTCTATCGTCGTCGCCTGGCGCGCGCGGTGGACCAGGCCGGCGGCGCCGATCCCCCGGAAGGACGCCGTTGCTCACGCTGCCCGCACCGCCGATCGCCCCTCGCGTGCCCGCCGCGCAGGAGCGGACCTTCCTGCCCGAGGTCCAGGCGCTGCGCGCGCTCGCCGTCCTGCTGGTCGTCGGCTACCACTTCTGGCCCAACCGGCTGCACGGCGGCTTCGTCGGGGTCGACGTCTTCTTCGTCATCTCCGGATTCCTCATCACCTCGCACCTGCACCGCGAGGTGGTCACCCACGGCCGGATCCGGCTCGCGGACTTCTACGCCCGGCGTGCCCGCCGGCTGCTGCCGGCCGCGGTCCTCGTGCTGCTGGTCTCGGCCGCCGGCACGCTGGCCTTCCTGCCCGTGCAGCGCTGGTCGGCGACCGCCGGGGAGCTGCTCGCCAGCGCCCTCTACGGCCAGAACTGGCTGCTGGCGGCCCGGGCCGTCGACTACTCGGCCTCGCAGAACGCCGCCTCGCCCGTGCAGCACTACTGGTCCTTGTCCGTGGAGGAGCAGTTCTACCTCGTCTGGCCGGCGCTGATCCTCCTGCTGCTGGCGCTCGCCCGCCGGGTGACCCGGATCAGCCGCGACGGGTTGCTGCTCACCGGCGTCCTCACCGTCTCGGGCCTGTCGCTGGCGTGGTCGGTGCACGCCACCTACGCCGACCAGGCCGCCGCCTACTTCACGACGCCGACGCGCATCTGGGAGCTGGGCGCCGGAGCCGCCCTGGCGCTGGGGATGCGGATGCGGGCCCAGCGGACGACCGTCCACCGGACGCCGTCGGTCGTCGGCCCGGTCCTGCTGCGCTGGCTCGGCGCCGGGGCCATCGCCGTGTCCGCGGTGGCGCTGTCGTCGTCCTCGCCCTTTCCCGGCTTCCTCGCCCTCCTGCCCGTGCTCGGCACGGTGGCGGTCATCGCCGCCGGCGAACCCGGTCCGCGCGACCCCGCCGGCATCGTCGTCCGGCAGCGGCACGTCCAGCTCGTGGGCGACGTGTCGTACGCGCTGTACCTGTGGCACTGGCCGGCCATCGTGCTGCTGCCGTTCGCCCTCGATCGGGACCCCGGCGCGAAGGACAAGGTCGTCCTCCTGCTGGTGTGCATCGGCCTGGCCTGGTTGACCAAGAAGCTGGTGGAGGACCCCGCCAGGCGGTGGCGCCTCCTGGCCCCGAAGGCGGCGACCGCTCTGGGCACCGTTGCGGCGATGCTCCTGGTGTGCGGCGCCGGCGCTCTCGTCTGGCACCGCGTCGCGGCCGCGGAGAACGAGGCGCTGGCCCGCATCGCGGCGGTGCAGACCGACCCGTGCTTCGGGGCGGCCGCCCTCGGGGCCCTCACCTCCCAGCGCTGCCAGGACCCGTTCCGCGCACCCCGGTCCGTGGCGATCCCCGCCGGCGACGAGCCCTGGTTCCCCGAGCCGGCCTGCCGACCCGCCTCCGGCGCCCTGCCGGCGAGCGTCTGCCGATTCAGCTCGACCGAGCCGACCCGGACCGTCGCGCTGGTCGGGGACTCGCACGCCCAGCACTGGCGGGCAGCGGTGGAGGAGCTCGCCGAGCAGCTCGACTGGGAGGTCGTCGAGATCTTCCGCGGCGCGTGCACGGCCACCCACGCGCGCACCCTCGGCTTCGAGGACGACGTCTGGTCACGCCAGGAGACCGAGGAGTGCCGGGACTGGACCGACGCGGTCGATGCCGAGCTGGCCCGGCTGGAGCCCGACATCATCTTCACGTCCGGCTTCGTGAGCGCGATGACGTTCCACGAGGACCCGGACCGGTCGGTGTCGACGGGTGCCGAGGGGTTCGCGGACGCCTGGACCAGCTGGGCGGACCAGGGCGCGGACGTGGTCGTCCTCAGGGACATCCCGACGACGGGCGGGATCTGGATGAACGACTGCCTGGCGCTGAACCCGACCGACCCGCTCGCGTGCTCGCGGCCCCGGTCGGAGGCGGTCGTGCCGGACGCGATCAGCGCGGGGGCCCAGCTCGTGGCGTCCGACGAGCGCATCCGGTTCGTGGACCTCACGGACCACTTCTGCGACGACCAGCGCTGTTACGCGGTGGTGGGTGGCGCCATCGTCTACTACGACCGCGACCACCTCACCGGGCAGTTCGCCCGGACGCTGGCGCCCTTCCTGCTCGAGCGGATCAGCGGAACCCTGGACTGAGCCGGGCGACCCGGGCTCCTACTTGAGCAGGCTGCGCGCGATCACCATGCGCTGGACCTGGTTGGTGCCCTCGTAGATCTGGGTGATCTTGGCGTCGCGCATCATCCGCTCGACCGGGAAGTCCTGCGTGTAGCCGGCGCCGCCGAAGAGCTGGACGGCGTCGGTGGTCACCTGCATGGCGACGTCGGACGCGAACGCCTTGGCCGACGCCGAGACCCGCGTGACGTCGGGCCGGCCGGCCTCACCGGCGGCCGCGGCGACGTAGACCAGGTGCCGGGCGGCCTCGATCTTCATCTCCATGTCGGCGAGCATGAACTGCACGCCCTGGAAGCTGGCGATGTTCGTGCCGAACTGCTTGCGCTCCTTGACGTAGGCGACCGAGGCGTCGAGCGCGCCCTGCGCGACGCCCACGGCCTGCGCGCCGATGGTCGGCCGGGTGAAGTCGAGGGTCCGCAGCGCCGTCTTGAAGCCGGTGCCCGGCGCCCCGATGATCCGGTCGGCCGGGATGGTGCAGTCGGTGAAGTAGAGCTCGCAGGTCGGCGAGCCCTTGATGCCCATCTTCCGTTCCTTGGGGCCGACGGCGAAGCCCGGGTCGTCCCGGTGGACGGCGAACGCGGAGATGCCGTTGGCGCCCTTCTCGGGGTCGGTGACGGCCATGACGGTGTACCACTCGGAGATGCCCGAGTTGGTGATCCAGGCCTTGGTGCCGTTGAGCACCCACGAGTCGCCCTCGAGGCGGGCGCGGGTCTTCATCGCGGCGGCGTCGGAGCCGGCCTCGCGCTCGGAGAGCCCGTAGCTGATCATCGCCTCGCCGGAGGCGATCGAGGGCAGGACCTTCCGCTTCACGTCCTCGGACGCCGACAGGATGATCGGCATCGAGCCGAGCTTGTTCACCGCCGGGATCAGCGACGCGCTGACGTCGACCCGGGCGACCTCCTCGATGACGATGCAGGTCGCGATGGCGTCCGCGCCCTCGCCGCCGTACTGCTCGGGGATGTGGGTGGCGTGGAAGCCCGCGGCGGTCAGCGCCTTCTGCGCCTCGACGGGGAACCGGGACTGCGCGTCCACGTCCGCCGCGTACGGCGCGATCTCCCGCTCGGCGATGTCCCGGACTGCTTCCCGGATCGCCTCGTGCTCCTCGGTGAGGGCGTACAGCCCGGCGTTGTTACCCACGGGTAGATCGTAAGCCCCGACCGGTCAGCCGTCCGAGGCGAGACGCTCCTGGAGGGTGAGGTCGCGCGCGAGCACCGAGTCGGCCAGGTCGGCCTGGAAGCGCTCCACCGCCGTCCGCAGCGCGGGGTCGGAGGCGGCGAGGATCCGGACGGCCAGCAGCCCGGCGTTGCGGCCGCCGTCGATGCTCACCGTGGCGACGGGGACCCCGGCGGGCATCTGCACGATCGACAGCAGGCTGTCCATCCCGTCGAGCCGGCTCAGCGACCGCGGCACGCCGATCACCGGCAGCGGGGTGGCCGCGGCGACCATGCCGGGCAGGTGGGCCGCTCCCCCGGCTCCGGCGATGATCACGCGCAGGCCCCGGCCGGCCGCCGACCCGGCGTAGTCGAGCATCCGGTGGGGCGTGCGGTGGGCCGAGACGACGTGCGCCTCGTAGGGCACGCCGAACTCCGCCAGCGCCTGCGCCGCCGGTTCCATGACCGGCCAGTCGGAGTCGCTGCCCATGACGATGCCGACCACCGGGTCGCCGCTCGGGTCGGTCACGCGTGCTCCTCCTCGAACGCGAAGTCCGGGTCGACCACGCCGTCGGCCAGGTAGCGGGCGGCGGCGACCGCGCGGGCCCGGACCTCCTCGACGTCGCTGCCGAGCGCGGTGACGTGGCCGAGCTTGCGCCCGGGGCGCTGCCCCTTGCCGTACCAGTGCAGCTTCACGTCCGGCCAGTGGGCCATGAGGTGGTGCACCCGCTCGTCCAGCGGCGGGCCGGACCAGTCCTCGGCCGAGGCCGCGCCGCCGAGGACGTTGGCCATGACGGCGACCGGCGCGGTCATGGCGGTCGACCCGAGGGGGTAGTCGAGGACGGCGCGCAGGTGCTGCTCGAACTGGCTGGTGGCGGCGCCCTCGATGGTCCAGTGGCCGGAGTTGTGCGGGCGCATGGCCAGCTCGTTGACCACGATGCCGTCGCCGGTCTGGAAGAGCTCGACGGCGAGCATGCCGACCACGCCGAGCCGGTCGGCGATCCGCACGGCGAGCTCCTGGGCGGCGGTGGCCAGCGCCTCCGGCAGGCCGGGCGCCGGGGCGAGCACCTCGGCGCAGACGCCGTCTCGCTGGACGGTCTCGACGACCGGCCAGACGGCGACCTGGCCGAACGGCGAGCGCGCGACCTGGGCGGAGAGCTCCCGGACCATCGCGACGCGCTCCTCGACCAGCAGCGTCCCGTGCCGCTCGAGCAGGTCGGCGACCTCGTCGGGGCCGTGGACGACGAAGACGCCCTTGCCGTCGTAGCCGCCCCGCGGGGTCTTGAGCACGACAGGCCAGCCGACCTCCTCGGCGAACGCCGTCACCTCGTGCACCGTGCGCGCCTCGCTCCAGGCCGGCTGGGGCTCCCCCGCCTCCGCCAGCGCCCGGCGCAGCACGAGCTTGTCCTGCGCGTGCACCAGGGCGGCCGGCCCGGGCGCGACCCGGTGCCCCTCGGCCTCCAGGGCCCGCAGGTGCTCGGTGGGCACGTGCTCGTGGTCGAAGGTCAGCACGGTGGCGCCGTCGACGACGGCGCGCAGGTCGCCGAGGTCCCGGTGGTCGCCGATCCGCACGTCGGGGGCGACGAGAGCGGCCGACTCGGCCGGGTCGGCGGCGAGGACGCGCAGCGACTGCCCGAGCGCGACCGCGGCCTGGTGCGTCATGCGGGCCAGCTGCCCCCCACCGACCATGGCGACGACGGGCAGCCCCGTCACGGGGTGGAGGACGGGGCCGGGGGGCACGCCCACACAGTAGTGATCGCGACTGCACCGCGATCGGCGACCAGGAGGCCGAGGAGCACAGGCGTCCCGATCACGATCGCGCATCACCTGCGACAGGGGGTCCCGGCTGCCACAGGTGACCGTCGCGACACACCAGTCCCTGACATCCGTCAGCACACAGCGTGGTCGTGCGACCCTTTCCAGTAACCGCCGCCGTGGCCTCGGGGTTCGGTGCAGAACGCCACCCGCTCGTCGGCCCCGGCGCGACGAACAAGGGATCCACATGCACGACACACGGCGAGCGCGCCTCCTCGGCGCCCTCCTCATCGCGACCGCTCCGGCGGCGGCATGCAGTCTCTCCGACGGCCCCAGCGACGAGGAACGGATCGCGGCAGCGGCGACGGCTGCTCCTGGTGAGTACGGAGAGCCCGTCGACCCGTCGCTGCCGATGCCGTCGGACGTGGCCACCGACACCCCGGTGAGCCCTGGTCCCGCCACCGACGCGCGGCTGTTCGTGACCTACTCGGGGTGGAACGCCCAGTCGGGCGCCGTGGAGGTCGGCAGCTACCTGCCGACAGCGGTGGAGAGCGACGGCACCTGCACGCTCACCCTGACCCGAGGCGAGACCTCCGTGACGGCGTCGACGACGGGCACCCCGAACGTCACCTCCACGTCCTGCGGCGGCCTGAGCATCCCCGGCAGCGAGGTCTCGTCCGGGACGTGGGTCGCCGTCGTCAGCTACGAGTCCGCCACGTCCAGCGGCTCCTCCGAGCCCGTCGAGGTGGAGGTCCCGTGATCCGCACCGTGATCCGGCTGGTCACCGTCGTCCTGCTGCTCGCCGCGGGGCTCATCGCGCCCACCGTCGGCAGTGCACCGGCGCAGACCGCCCAGGCGGCCGACCTCCGGTACTTCGACCCGGGCAACATCATCTCGGACGCCGTCTTCTACGACTACGCGTCCATGGACGCGGCGTCCGTCCAGGCGTTCCTCAACGCCAAGGGCGGGAACTGCACGTCCGGCAGCCTCTGCCTCAAGAACTACCGGATGGACACCACCGATCGGGCCGGCGACAACCTGTGCGCCGGCTACCGCGGGGCGGCCGGCGAATCCGCGGCCGTGGTCATCGTCAAGGTGGCGCAGTCCTGCCGCGTGAGCCCTCGGGTCCTCATCGTCCTGCTCCAGAAGGAGATGACCCTCGTCACCGGGTCGCCCACGGCCCGCCAGTACGAGCGGGCCGCCGGCTACGCCTGCCCGGACAGCGCGAACGGCGGGTGCGACCCGACCTACGCCGGCCTGCAGAACCAGCTCTACCGCTCGGCGTGGCAGTACAAGCGCTACCAGGCCTACCCCAACAACTACAGCTTCCGCGCCGGCATGACGAACACCATCGGCTGGCACCCCAACGCCGGTTGCGGATCGTCCCGCGTGTACATCGCGAACCAGGCGACGGCCGGGCTCTACAACTACACGCCCTACCGACCCAACCAGGCAGCCCTGAACGCGGGGTACGGGACCGGCGACTCCTGCTCGTCCTACGGCAACCGCAACTTCTGGAACATGTTCACGGACTGGTTCGGCTCGACCGGCTACACGGTGCCCGGGGCGATCGGTGGCCTCTGGGAGCTGAACGGTGGAGGGACCGGCGTGCTCGGTGGCCCGACCGGCCCCCAGTACTGCGGACTCGTCCAAGGTGGCTGCGGCCAGCACTTCCAGGGCGGATCGGTGTACTGGTCGCCGTCCACCGGGGCGCAGATGGTGAGCGGGGCCATCGCCGGCTCCTACGCGTCGACCGGCGCCCAGGGCGGCTTCCTCGGTTATCCCGCTGCGCCCATGGTCTGCGGCCTCGCGGCAGGCGGGTGCGCTCAGGTCTTCCAGGGCGGCTCGATCTTCTGGTCCCCGGCCTCCGGGGCGCATCCGGCCTCGGCGGGCATCGGCGCCTACTGGGCCGGCCTCGGCCGCGAGGGCGGACCGCTGGGTTACCCCGTCACGGACATGAACTGCACCCTGGTGGACAGCGGCTGCGGGCAGTGGTTCGAGCGTGGCTCGATCTACTGGTCGCCGTCCACCGGCTCGATCAGCCTCACCGGCGCGGTCAACGGCAGCTACCGGGCGCAGGGGGCGGAGCGGAGCGCGCTCCGCTACCCCACGGCGGAGATGACGTGCTCGGGCACGTCGTGCCGGCAGGACTTCCAGGGCGGGTCCATGACCTGGGCGGCGGACACCGGCCCGCGCACGACGAGCGGTGCCATCGGCGCCCTGTGGAGGGCTCAGGGCGGTCAGGCCAGCGCCCTGGACGTCGCGAACGGCGACATGATCTGCGGTCTCGCGGGTGGGGGGTGCTCCCAGCGCTTCAAGGGCGGAGCGATCTACTGGTCCCCGGCGAGCGGTGTCCACGCGCTGACCGGCGCGATCGGCGGGATCTGGCTGTCCGAGGGAGCCGAGCGCGGCCCTCTCGGGTACCCCATCACCGAACTCGTCTGCACCGCGGGCGGCTGCAGCCAGGACTTCCAGGCGGGGCAGCTCGCGTGGACGAGCACCCACGGCAACCGCAGGGTCTCCGGTGCGATCGGGATGCTGTGGCGCCACCTCGGAGCGGGGACCGGTTCCCTCGGCTACCCCCTCAGCGACACGAGCTGCGCGCTCGCACCGGCGGGCTGCAACCAGGTCTTCCAGGACGGGTCGATCTACTGGTCGGCGGCGACCGGGGCCTACTCGGTGAGCGGTCCCATCGCGACCGCCTGGGCCGCTGCCGGTGCCCAGGCGAGCTACTACGGCTACCCCGTCACCGAGCCTTCCTGCACGGACGACGGGTGCAGCCAGTACTTCCAGGGCGGGCTGCTCGCCGGGACCGACGACCACGGAGCCTTCGGTGTGTCCGGCGGGATCGGCGCCCACTGGCTGCGGCAGGGTGGGGGCGATGGCCCTCTCGGCTTCCCGGTCGGGGAGATCACCTGCGCGCTGACGCCGGCTGGCTGCAGCCAGGCGTTCGAGAACGGCACGGTCTACTGGTCGGCCGCGACCGGCCCGTGGGCGGTCAGCGGCGACATCGCGACGGCATGGGCTGCGACGGGCGCGCAGGCCGGGTACCTCGGCTACCCGCGCGGCGAGGCGACCTGCGTCGCCGGCGGCTGCACCCAGGCCTTCCAGGGCGGTCAGCTGGCGGGGGTGTCCGGCCAGGCGGCGCACACCGTCTCCGGTGCCATCGGAGGCCTGTGGAACGCCATGGGCGGGGGCCGCAGCATCCTCCGCTACCCGGTCGGTCCCCTCACCTGCACGGCGGCGGGCTGCTCCCAGCCGTTCCAGGACGGCGTCCTGTCCTGGGACCCGGCAGCAGGCACCCACGTCGTCTCCGGCCCCCTGGCTGCGCGCTGGGCGGCCGAGGGCGGTCCCACCGGCTCGCTCGGCTACGCGACCTCCGGCGCCTACCCGGTCGCCGGCGGGACGCGGCAGGACTTCCAGGGCGGCAGGCTGACGTTGGACACGGCCTCGGGGACGGTCACCCGCTCCTCGTGAACCGAGCGCGGAACTGATCGCCCGCGGGCCCCGACTCCCCTCGGGGCCCGCGGGCGATCGCTTGTCCGGGACGTGTGGGACTGCTGGGGTTCCGGAGGCGCCCGGCCGGAGGTTGTGACGGGACGTTCTGTCTCACAACGCTGAGTGACCGTTACGATCATCACCGCAGTGCAGGCGAGTGCTCACCGTGCGTGGTTCTCATCGGTGTGCTCGTCGATCCAGCCGCCGGCATCGCGAGGACCTCTCACCACCGTGCACGACCACCAGCTGCTCGATCGGACGATCGGCGCGGCGCCCGCTCAGGACGCCGCCCGGACAGGCGCCCCGATGCCGGGGCTTCCTCTCCAGCGCCCCGGGAGGGTTTCCCGGCGAGACATCCAGGGACTGCGGGCCGTCGCGGTCGGCCTGGTCGTCCTGTACCACCTGCGACCGGACCAGCTCCCCGGCGGCTTCATCGGGGTCGACGTCTTCTTCGTGATCTCCGGGTTCCTCATCGTCGGCTCGCTGGGGCGCGAGGTGGCACGCACCGGCACCATCTCCCTGCGCGGCTTCTACGCCCGCCGCGCCCGCCGCCTCCTGCCCGCTGCGACCTGCGTGCTCGTCGCGGTCATGGCGGCCACGGTGGCGCTGATGCCGGTCAGCCGGTGGGCCGCGACCGCCGAAGCCCTCTTCGCCTCGGTGCTCCAGGTGCAGAACTGGTGGCAAGCAGCCACCAGCGGCTACGCGGCGGCGACTGCCGCGGTCTCGCCGGTGCAGCACTACTGGTCGCTCGCCGTGGAAGAGCAGTTCTACGTCGTCGCGCCGGTGCTCCTGCTCGTCGCGGCCTGGCTCGCCACACGCCTCGGGCGCGCCCGCCGCGCGGCGATCGTCTCCGTGGTCGCCGGGCTGGCGGCGGTGTCCTTCGTCCACTCGGTGACCTTCACAGCAGCGTCGCCCGAGGTCGCCTACTTCGCGACCAGCACGCGCATGTGGGAACTCGCGGCGGGGGGCGTGCTCGCACTCCTCGGCGACCGGCTGCGGCTGCCGGACGGGCTGCGCACCCCGGCAGCCGTCCTGGGGCTCTCGGTCATCGCCGGCGCATCCGTCACCTTCTCCACGCACATGGACTTCCCCGGCTGGGTGGCGCTGGCCCCGGTGCTCGGGTCCGCACTCGTGATCCTCAGCGGCGCCCCCTCGCCGTCAGGCGCCGCGGCGGGACGCGCGCAGAGGCTGCTGGGTTCCCCCGTCCCGAGGTACGTCGGGGACATCTCCTACTCGTTGTACCTGTGGCACTGGCCGGTCATCGTCTTCTGGATCGCCCATGTGGGCCGACCGCCCACCAAGGTGGAGTGCGCGGTCCTGCTCGTCGTCCTCCTGGCCCTGGCCCACCTGAGCACCCGGTACGTCGAGGAACCCTTCCGCCGTCCCCGCCCCGCCCGGGGCGCCCGACGCTCCGGATCGCGGTCGAGCAGCGGCGCCCTGCGCCTGGCCGTCGCACTCACGACGGTGGCGGTGATCGCCGGGGCCGGACCGTGGCTGTACGTGCAGCAGCGCACCGCCGCCCTCGGCGGCCAGTTGCTCGACGCGCGGCATCCGGGGGGCGCTGCACCCCTCCCCGGAGAGCTCCCGCCGGACGCCGGGGTGCCGGTGATCCCCGACCCCGTCGTCGCCGCTCAGGACATCCCGTTCGTCAACGGCAACGGCTGCGCCGCCTTCGACCCGAGGAGCATGGGGCCGGACAGCTGCGTCTTCGCCGACGTCGGCTCGCCGTTGACGGTCGTGCTGGCGGGCGACAGCCACGCCGGGCAGTTCAGCACTCCGCTGCTCGCCGTCGCCGAGCGCCAGGGATGGCGGCTGCAGACGATGGTGCGCAACGGCTGCCCGTTCACGGCCGCACCGATCCTCATCGGCGGCGAGGCGGACTGGGACTGCGCGGCGGCCAACCAGGTGGCCGTCCAGCGCCTGCTGGAGAAGCGGCCGCAGGTCGTCGTCACCACGGCGATGCGCCCGGCGGGCTACGAGTCGGCACTGGGCTGGAGCTGGAACTCCGAGGAGGACCTCGTGGCGGGGTACCGGACCCTCTGGGCGCCACTGCTCGAGGCAGGCGTCCGCGTCGTCGTCGTCCGGGACACGCCGACCCCGGATTACGTCGGGCCCGAGTGCGTGGAGCGCAACGGCCCCACGAGCGCGGCCTGCTCGATGACCCGCGCGGAGGTCGAGCAGCAGTCCGATCCCCTCCTCGAGGCGGCCGGCCAGGTGGACGGGGTGCACGTCATCGACCTGACCGACCACCTGTGCAATGCCCGGATCTGCCCGGGCGTCGTGGGGAACGTGCTGGTCTACCGGGACAACCACCTCACCGACACCTTCGCCCTGAGCCTGGCGCCCGCACTCGAGCAGCTCCTCGTCGACCTGGTCTGACCCGACCTGCCGCGCTGCACGTCGCCACGGCTCCCCCGGCTCGACGGGGACCGCGCCGACAGGAGGGGTCGCCCTGCGCCGACCGCACTCCAGGGGGCGATGGAGCGGCCCATCGCGGATCCCCGGTCCGTACAGTCGGACGCGTGCCCCCGGTGACGCCTCTCTCCCTGCGGCGGCGGCTGCGCGGGATGCCGGTGGTCCGCGAGCTGGGTGCATTCGGCGTCGTGGGGGCGACGGCGTTCCTCGTCGACGTGGCGCTGTTCCAGGTGCTCTACGCCGTCGCCGGGCTGGACCCGGTGGCGGCGAAGCTGGCGTCGACCCTCGTCGCGACCACGGTGGCCTACACCGGACACCGGTACTGGTCGTTCGCCCACCGGGTGCGCACCCGCGTCCGGCGCTCGTTCCTGCTGTTCGCCCTGGTCAACGGGACGACGCTGCTCATCGGGCTCGGCATCGTGTGGTTCGTCCGCTACCCCCTGGACCAGGAGAGCGCGCTGGTGCTGCAGGCGGCGAACCTCGCCTCGATCGCGATCGGGACGGCGATCCGTTTCCTGGCCTACCGGCGCTGGGTCTTCCCGGCGCACTCCCCCGGGACGGCGTCGGGATCGGTGGCGGCGGTCGCGACCGCGCCCCGGGCCCCGGAGCCGCGCCCGCGGCTCAGCCCGCCAGCCGCGACCCGTTCCGCCCGCTGACCACCTCGAGCCGGGTGGGGATGCGGGTCCGCAGCTCCTCGACGTGGCTGATCACGCCGACGGTGCGCCCACCCCGCCGGAGCTCGTCCAGGACGGTCATGACCGCGTCCAGGGAGTCGGCGTCGAGCGTTCCGAAGCCCTCGTCGACGAAGAGCGTGTCGATCTCGACGCCCCCGCTCTCGGCGGTGACCACGTCGGCGAGGCCGAGGGCCAGCGCGAGCGAGGCCATGAAGCTCTCCCCGCCCGACAACGTCTTGGTCGGCCGGCGCAGGCCGGTGTACTCGTCGAGGACGTCGAGCCCCAGGCCGCCACGGGCCCCGTGGCGTCCCTGGGCGTCGCTGTGCAGGAAGGTGTAGCGGCCGCCGGACATCTCGGTCAGCCGCCGGCTCGCGACCTCCGCCACCTGCTCGAGGCGGGCGGCCAAGACGAACGACTGCAGCCGCATCTTGAGCGTGTTCGCGCCGCGGCCGTTGACCAGGTCGGCGAGCTCGGCGACCTGGTCGGCCCAGGCCCGCCGCTCCTCGAGCAGCACCTGCGTCGCGGTGATGTCGCCGGCGATCGTCTCGAGCGCCCCGGAGCACCGCCGCGCGCGGTCCAGCCCGGCGACGGCGTCCTCGCGCCGCCGGGTGACCTCGGCGCACAGCTCGCCCAGCGCGTCGAGGTCGGGGCGGAGGCCCAGGTCGGCGAGGTCCGGCTCGGCGAGGGCGGCGCGGACGACCGCCAGCGCGCGGTCGTGCTCCTCGATCCGGCGGTCGAGGACGGCCAGCCGTCCGGCGTCCGGCAGCGCGCCGGCCGCGTCGACCAGGTCGGGGAAGCCCGCCTCGGCCGCTCGCTTCTCCGCCGTGGTGCGCGCCGTCTCCGCCGCGGCCCGGGCGCGCAGGTCGTCGGCCTCGGCGTCCAGGGCGGCCTCGCAGCGCTCCGCGTGCGCGGTCAGCCGCCGCGCCCGCGAGGCGAGGTCGCGGTCGCCACCGCGCACCACGGCCAGCCGCTCGGTCAGCTCGTCGAGGGTCGCCCGCAACGCGGCCCGCTCGGCGGTGCGGGCCCGGAGCTCCTCCCGGTCGGCGGCCAGGCGGGCGTCGGCCGCCTCCCGCTCGGCGAGCACCGCGGCGCGCGCGGCGCGGGCGCCGTCGAGCCCGGCGGCCAGCGCGGTGGCGGCGTCGAGTTCCCCCTGCTCGACGGCCAGCCGGCCGGCCAGCTCGGCGGCGGGGAGGCCGCCGGTGCGCGCGAGCTGGGCGGCGAGCTCCCGCTCCTGCTCCTCGACGACGAGCTGCGCCGCCGACGAGGCGGCCTCCGCGCGGTCGGCGGCGTCCCTGGCCGCCTGCTCGTCGTCGGCGGTGACGACCGGTCCCTCGTGCGTGGCGGGCCGGGGGTGCTCGACCGCCCCGCAGACCGGGCACCCGGCGCCGTCGGCGAGCTGCGCGGCCAGCTCGGCGGCCATCCCCTCCAGCCGTGCGGCACGCAGCCCCACCCAGCGTTCGCGGGCGTCCACCGACGCCTCACGGGCGCGCAGCGCGGCCCCGCGCGAGGCGGTGACGAGCGGCTGCAGCTCCTCGGCCCGGCGTGCGGCCGTCAGCGCCGTCGCGGTGGCGTCCCGGGCGACCCGCAGCCCGGGCAGGCGTGCCGCGGCGTCCTGGGCGACCTCGACCCGCCGTTCCTGCTCCGCGACGCGGGACGGCCAGGTGCCGGCCGCCGCCGTTTCCTCGTCGCACCGGGCGGCGAGGCGGGCCAGCTCGCCGTCGAGCCGGGCGACGGAGCGCTCCAGCGCCGTGGCCCGGTCGACCTCCGGCAGCAGCGCACGGACCTCGGCCGCCTGGTCGCGGAGAGCGCGGGACAGCGACGTGGTGGCCTCCCGGCCGTCGGCGACCGCGGCCCATGCCGCGCGGGCGGCCCGCAGCGCCGCCTCGGCCTGCTCGGCCACCAGGGCCGCCCGGCCGGCGGCCTCCAGGACGTCGCGGAGGGGCTCGGCCCGGCGCCCGGCGTCGCGCTCCTCCCGCAGCGGCGCCAGCTCCTCCTGCTGCGCGGTGAGCAGCTCGAGCTCGCGGCGGGCACGGTCGCGGCGGTCGTGCCGGTCGGCGACGGCGCGCGCCGCGGCCAGCTCGGCGTCGACGCGGGCGGCCTCGGCGGCGGCCTCGTCGGCCTGCGCGGACGCGATGTCGAGCCTCGCCCGGGCAGTGGAGCGGACCTCGCCCACCCACGAGTCGACGCGGGCGCCCGGCGCGGCGCCGACGAGCTCGGGGGCCAGCTCCTCCGGCACCTCGACGTCGGCGATCTGGGCCACGCGGGCCAGCAGCGTGCTCATGGAGCCGCGCACCTGCTCCAGCGCGGCGCGCGCGGTGCCGCGCTCGGCGGCCAGCCACTCCTCGGCCCGGGCGAAGCGGTCGACGTCGAAGAGCGTCCGGAGCAGCCGGCCGCGGTCCTCCGGCTCGGCGCGCAGGAAGCGGGCGAAGTCGCCCTGCGGGAGCAGCACCACCTGGCAGAACTGCTCGGCCGAGAGCCCGAGCCGGGTGCGCAGGTACTCCGAGCCCTCGTCGATCCGGGTGCTGACCGGCTCCCAGGTGTTCCCGGCCCAGCGCTGCACGGTGAGCCGGGCCTGCTCGGTGGTCGAGCCGGTCCCCCGCTTCTTCGGCCGCTGCTGCTCCGGCCGTCGGATGACCCGCAACCGCTCGCCGCCCAGCGTCACCTCGCACGCGACCTCCGTGCGGACCGAGTCGCCGGCGTGGTCGCTGCGCAGCCGGCGCTCCTCGCCGCGGGCTCCCGGGACCGTGCCGTACAGGGCGTAGACGACCCCGTCCAGCAGCGTGGTCTTGCCGGCGCCGGTCGGGCCCCAGAGCAGGAAGAGCCCGTCGCGGCCCACCTCGTCCAGGTCGACCTCGACGGTCTCCGCGAACGGGCCGAACGCGGTGAGCGACAGGGAGTGGACCCTCACCGGGCCGCCTCGTCGCGGTCGGCGGCGGTGAGCGCGCGCCCGAGCAGCGCCAGCTCCCCGGGCGCCGCGGCGACGCCCCGGACGTGGCGGACGAACTCCTGCGCCACGTCGAGGTCGGCCCGGCCGCGGAGCCGCTCCTGGTAGCTGCGCCCGTCGGGGGCGGCGCCCGAGCCGGTCCACTCCAGGTGCACGCAGTGCGGGAACCGGCCCTGCAGGGCGCGCATCGGGTCGGTGGGCCGCACCGGATCGGTCAGCCGGGCGGAGACGAAGTGCGACTCCGCGGCGGCGTGCCCGGGGTCGGCCAGCAGCTCGGCGAGGGTGCCGGTGAGGATGCTGAGCGCCCGCGGGAGGGGCAGCGGCACGGCGCGCACGTCGGCGAGGCCGGTCGCGTCGAGGTCGACCAGCCACGCCTGCTTCTGCTGGCCGGCCTCCCCGAAGGAGTAGGGCAGCGGGGAGCCGCTGTAGCGGATGCGCGGCGTGAGCGTCTGCGGCCGGTGGAGGTGGCCGAGGGCGACGTAGTCGACACCGTCGAAGACCGGGGCCGGCACGAGGTCGACGCCACCCACGCTGATGTCCCGCTCGCTGTCGCTGGCCACCCCGCCACCGACGAACGCGTGCGCCAGCACCACCGAGCGCGTGCCCGGGCGGAGGAAGAGGTCGGCCCGCACCCGGTCCATGGCCGCGGACAGCACCGCCTCGTGGCTGCGGGCCGTGTCGACGCCGAGCTCGAAGCGGGCGATCTCCGGCTCGAGGAAGGGCAGCCCGTACACCGCCACGTCGCCGTGCTCGTCGGAGAGCAGGACCGGCTCGTCGACCTTCTGCGTCTCCGCGCGGACGTGCAGCCCGCCCGCGGCGAGCAGTTCGGAGAACGTGCCCAGCCGCCGCGCCGAGTCGTGGTTGCCCGGGGTGAGCACGACGGTCGCCCCGGCCCGGCGGAGCCGCGCGACGACCCGGCTCAGGACCGCCGTCGCGTCCGCCGACGGGACGGCGCGGTCGTAGACGTCGCCCGCCACCAGGACGACGTCGACCGACTCCGCGGCCACCACGTCGGCCAGCGCCCCCAACACCGCCTCCTGCTCGGCGAGCAGGTCGGTGCCGTGCAGCGACCGGCCGATGTGCCAGTCGGAGGTGTGCAGCAGGCGCATGCCCGGAAGGTAGGCAGCGGGTCCGACAGAAAGCGGTCAGGCGCGCCGTGACGGAACCGTCACATCCGGTGGTTCGCCCCGGGTGTCACAGCACCCGCGTGCGGCGTCCGCCGCGCGGGTCGTCGGGCCAGCCCTCGTCGCCGGACCAGCCGTCCGGGGCGTCGGGGTCGTCGTCCGGCCACTCCCCGCGGATGTACCCGGCGCTCTCCTGCACCCGGCGGTCGGCGTCCTCCTCGATCATGTGGTTGACCAGGAGCTGGACGCCGTCGCTGTCGGGGATGCGCCGCAGCACCGTGGCCCCGCTGTCGCCCGCCGTCTCGATGGTCAGCGTGCCCGAGTTCACGACGCGCTCCCACAGGGTCTGGCTGTAGGAGACGTCGGTGATCCGCGAGAGGCCGAGGTCGCGGCCGCGCCGGGCGAGGATGCCCTCGCGGAAGAGCAGCCGGTGGGTGGTCACCACGTAGTGCGTCGTCCGCCAGCGCAGGAGCGGGACCAGCACGGTGACCAGCAGGAGCAGCACCGCGGCGACGACGATCACCAGCCGGAGCACGCCCTGCTGCCGCCCGTCCGGGACGAGGGCCGCGCCGAACGAGGCGGCGCCCACGACGAGCAGGAGCCGCACGACGGGCCAGAAGACCGTCAGCCAGTGCGGGTGGAGGTGCCGGACGACCTCTTCGTCGTCCGCGAGCAGCTTGTCCGGGTAGGGCACACCCCCAGGATGCCGGGCCGGCAGCCGGATCCGTGGTCCGTCGCTACGCGCGTCGCACGTGCCGCACGTCGCCGGAGGCGAGCGCGACCGTGCCGTCGGCGGTCGCGACCACGAGCCGGCCGTCCCAGTCGACCGCCTCGGCGACGCCGTCGAGGGTGGAGCCGTCGGGGAGCGTGACCACCACGGCGCTGCCCACCGTCGAGGACCACGCCAGGTAGTCCTGCGCCAGCCCGGAGGACACGGGGTCGCCGAGAACGGTCGTCCAGCGCCGGTACCGCGCCTCGACCGCCCGCAGGAAGGCGAGCAGCACCGGGCCGCGGTCGACGGTGGCGCCCGTGACGACGCCGAGCGAGGTCCCCGACTCCGGCAGCTCCGCGGCCGACGTGGAGACGTTCAGCCCCACACCCACGACGACGGCGTCGCCGGTGCTCTGGGCCAGGATGCCGGCCAGCTTGCGCCCGTCCCGGGCCAGCAGGTCGTTGGGCCACTTCACCGAGGAGATCACCCCGGTCACCTCGCGCACGGATTCCGCGAGCGCGACGGCGACCAGCAACGGCAGCCACCCGCGCCGGCCGGCGGGGACGTCCGGGCGCAGCAGGAAGGACACGGTGATGCCGGCACGCGGCGGGGAGGTCCAGGTCCGGTCCAGCCGGCCACGGCCGGCCACCTGGTGCTCGGCCACCAGCACGGCGCCCTCGGCGTACTCCGCGTCGGCGGCGCGCGCGACCAGCTCGGCGTTCGTCGACCCGATCTCCGGCACCACCTCCAGCGAGCGCCACAGCCCGGTGTCCCGGGTGAGCGCCGACTGCAGCGCCACCGCGTCGAGCCCCGGGCGCTCCAGGTCGGACCAGCGGGACGGCGTCGGATCGGGCACGGGTCACACGCTAGACACCGCGCGGGACGGTGCTCAGACCGGCAGCCGGCGGAAGAGCGCCCGCGGGGTGTGCCGCAGCCCGCTCATGACCCATCGCATCGCACCCGGGACCCAGACCGTGTGCCGTTTCCTGCGGATCCCGGTGACGATCGCCTCGGCGACGGCCTCGGGCGTCGTCGCCAGGGGCGCGGGATCGAGCCCCTCGGTCATCTTCGACCGCACGAAGCCGGGCCGGACGACCAGGACCGAGACCCCCGTGCCGACGAGCGAGTCGGCCAGCCCGCTGAAGAACGCGTCCAGCCCGGCCTTCGTGGACCCGTACACGAAGTTCGAGGCCCGCGCGCGCTCCCCGGCCACGGAGGACAGCGCCACGATGACGCCGTGGCCCTGGTCGCGCATCCGGTTCGCCAGCTCCGTCCCCACCACGGTGGGCACGACGTAGTTGACGTGGGTGAGCTCGGCCACGGCACGAGGATCGGTGCGCAACCGCTCGGCGTCCCCGAGGAGGCCGAAGGCGACCAGCGCGACGTCGATGTCCCCGCCGGCGGACGCCTCGGCGACGACGCGGGCCGGCGCCCCGGGGTCTGCGGCGTCGAAGTCGAGGACCTCGACCGCCCCGCCGGCCGCCCGCAGCTCCTCGGCCACGGACGCACGCCGCGGGGTGTCCCGCGCGGCCAGCACGATCCGCAGCGGGCGCTCGGCGAGGTAGCGCCGGGCGGTGGCCACGGCGATGTCGGAGGTACCGCCGACGAGGAGGAGCGAGCCGACGGTGCCCAGGGCGTCGATCACAGGCCGAGCCTCCGTGCCAGGTCGGAGGTGAAGACGCCCTGGGGGTCCACCTGCGCGCGGACGGCCCGGAAGTCGCCGAGCCGGGGGTACATCGGCGCGAACAGCTCGGGCCGCACCCGGGAGTCCTTCGCCAGGTAGATGCGCCCGCCGGCGCCGACGACGAGCTCGTCGAGCTGGTCCAGGAGGGCGGCCAGGCCCTTCACGACGGGGATGTCGAGGGCCAGCGTCCAGCCCGGCGACGGGTAGGACAGCATCCCGGGGTTGCCGTCGCCGAAGCGCTTGAGGACGGCGAGGAACGAGGCATGGCCGGAGCTGCTGATCCGCCGCAGGGCCTCGCGCAGCGCGTCCTCCTCACCGAACGGCACGGTGAACTGGTACTGCACGAAGCCCCGCGGGCCGTAGATGCGGTTCCAGGCCCCGACGCCGTCGAGCGGGTGGAAGAACGTGGGGATGCTCTGCAGCTGGTCGCGCTTCCGCTTCGGCGATTTCCGGTACCAGAGCTCGTTGAACGCGGCGACCGTGGCGGAGTTGAGCAGGCCCGGCGGGAAGACCGGCGGAGCGGAGAGCTTGATCGAGCTGGAGTAGCGCAGCGGGTCGTCCTGCCGCTTCGCCGGCAGCTCGTCACGGCGGGCGAAGCGGCCGCGGGTCAGCACCGACCGACCCATGCGCGCGCCCTTGGCGACGCAGTCGATCCAGGCGACCGAGTAGTCGTAGAGGTGATCGGTCTCGGTGAGCAGCGCCAGCAGCGCGTCCAGATCGGGCGTCCGGTCGGTGTCGACCAGGATCTGCGAGGACTCGATCGGTTTCATCCGCACACGGGCGCGCAGGATGACACCGGTCAGGCCCATGCCGCCGGCGGTGGCCCAGAACAGGTCGGCGTCGCTGTCGGGCCCCACCCGGCGCACCCGGCCGTCGGCGGTGAGCAGGTCCAGCCAGACGACGTGCTGGCTGAAGCTGCCGACGCGGTGGTGGTTCTTGCCGTGGATGTCCGCGGCGATCGCCCCACCCACCGTCACGTAGCGGGTGCCGGCCGTGACGGGCACGAAGAAGCCCTTCGGGACGAACAGGGTCATCAGGCGGTCGAGCGAGATGCCCGCCTCGACCTCGACCTCACCGGTGTCGAGGTCCGCGGACAGGACCCGGTCCAGCGGCGTCATGTCGAGGACGTGGCCGCCGGCGTTCTGCGCCGCGTCGCCGTAGCTCCGGGCCAGCCCGCGCGCCAGGAGTCCGCGTTCCGGCCGGCCGGCGAGGACCGCGCGGGCAACCTCCTCGCTGTCCACGGCGTCGAGGAGGGCGACCGTGGGGGCGGTGCGACCCCAGCCGGTCAACGGCACGGCGAGGCGCTCAGCCACCGAAGACACCGAGCCCCACGGTCGACGC
This sequence comes from Blastococcus sp. SYSU D00922, assembly GCF_054050495.1. Lineage (NCBI taxonomy): Bacteria > Bacillati > Actinomycetota > Actinomycetes > Geodermatophilales > Geodermatophilaceae > Blastococcus > Blastococcus sp. SYSU D00922. The sequence continues at coordinate 6,761 of NZ_JBJGZL010000011.1, read as the reverse complement.
CCAGATGACGCCGAGTGCCAGCAGTACGCGGTCGTGCAGCACGATCTCCTCCGGCGCACCCGCGGTGCCCTTGTCCACGTCCACTGCGTACCGCAGGATCCCGAGCACGAACGGGGCCACCGAGATCGTCGCCCACGGGACGCCCGGCTGGCGCTCGACCATCTCGAAGGCCCACAGGCTGTAGGCCGTGACGGCGACACCTGCCGAGAGGCTCCACACGAACCGCAGGTAGCTCCGCGAGTACTCCTGCAGCGTCTTCCGGGTGGCGGCCTCGTCACCGACGAGGACCAGCTCCGAGTAGCGCTTCCCGGCCACCATGAACAGCGACCCGAAGGCGGCCACCAGCAGGAACCACTGCGAGAGGAGCAACCCGGCGGCGGCACCGCCGGCGATGCCCCGCAGCAGGAAGCCCGACGCCACCGCCGCCAGGTCGATCACCGGCTGGTTCTTCAGGAACGTGCAGTAGGCCAGCTGGACGACGACGTAGGTGCCCATGACCCAGGCCAGGGCCGGACGCGTGAGCAGCACCGCGGCCGTGAGGGACGCCGCGAACAGCAGCGCCGCCAGCGCCACGGCCACCGGACGGGGCACGATGCCCGCCGCGATCGGCCGGAACCGCTTCCGCGGGTGCCGGCGGTCCTCCGCCACGTCGATGGAGTCGTTGACGAGGTACACCCCCGACGACGCGAGGCAGAAGAGGACGAAGGCCACCGCGGTGGGTCCCAGGACGTCGGGTTCCGCGATCCGGCCGGCCGCGAGCGGAGCCGCCAGGACCAGGACGTTCTTGACCCACTGCCTCGGACGGAGAGCGCGCGCGAGCCCCCAGAGCAGCGATCCGCGGAACCCTCCGGGGCGCGGTGGGAGTTCCGGCTGCGGGAGGGCGACCGGCCCGCCCGTCACCGGGCGGGCCCGGGACGCCGACACGGGGCCCGCGGCGTCGGCCACCCTCAGACCTCCCTGTGCCCGGAGCGCGCCATGCGCCGCCGGACGACCGCGGCCGTGCCGCCACCCAGCACCGCGCCCGTGACGACGTCGGAGGGGTAGTGCACACCCAGCAGCACCCGCGAGACGCACATGAGCCCCACCGCACCGGCGAGCGCCGGACGACCCAGCATCGGCCCGAAGCCGACGGCGGCCGCGGCGGTGCTGCAGCTGTGCGCGCTCGGGAAGGAGAGCAGGCTGGGGGTCACGACCAGTGCGGGCACGTCGTGCAGATCGGGTCGCACCCGCCGCACGACGCGCTTGACCACGACGCCGGAGGCATGCGCGGCGACGACCCCGACGACCCCGGCCCTCCACTCCTCGCGCCGGCGGCCGGTCAGCCAGCCCACCGCTCCCAGCACGAGCCAACCGGCCGCGTGGTCACCGAAGTGCGAGAGAGCCCGTGCGACGGGGACGGCAGGGGTGGTGCCGAGTCTCCGGCGGGTCCAGCGGAGCACGGCGTGGTCGGCGCGCGTGAGCGCGGTCACGTGGGCGGACATCATGAGGATTCGACTGTAACGGCGGCGCACGGGCCGCCACCCCACCCCGACGGGCGAATGAGCCCTCGAGGCATGCGCTGCCTGGGCCGCTCGTGTCGAGGCCCGCGGGGCCCTCCCCTACGCTACGGCCCGTGACCGGCCCGCCCGGTCGCGCCGAGCAGAGCTGTGCCGCACCGACGCGGCCGACCAGCGCCAGCGAGGAGACCGAGACCGCGTGAGTGCCGCCGAACTCGAGAGCGCCGGGGAGCACGTCCCAGACGACATCGACATCCACACGACCGCCGGCAAGCTGGCGGACTTCGAGCGGCGCGTGCAGGAGGCCACGCACGCCGGCTCCGAACGCGCCGTGGAGAAGCAGCACGCCGCGGGCAAGATGACCGCCCGCGAGCGGATCGAGGCGCTGCTGGACCCGGGCTCGTTCACGGAGTTCGACGAGTTCGCCCGGCACCGCTCCACGAACTTCGGCATGGAGTCCAAGCGGCCCTTCGGCGACGGCGTCGTCACCGGCTACGGCACCGTGGACGGCCGGCCGGTCGCGATCTTCTCCCAGGACGTCACCGTCTTCGGCGGCAGCCTCGGCGAGGTCTACGGCGAGAAGATCGTCAAGATCCTCGACTTCGCCATGAAGAACGGCTGCCCGATCATCGGGATCAACGAGGGCGGCGGTGCCCGGATCCAGGAGGGCGTGGTCTCCCTCGGCCTCTACGGCGAGATCTTCCAGCGCAACGTGCACGCCTCGGGCGTCATCCCCCAGATCTCGCTGGTGATGGGCCCGGCGGCCGGCGGGCACGTCTACTCCCCCGCGCTCACCGACTTCATCGTGATGGTCGACAAGACCAGCCAGATGTTCATCACCGGCCCCGACGTGGTGAAGACCGTGACCGGCGAGGACGTCACCCTCGAGGAGCTCGGCGGCGCCCGCACGCACAACACCAAGTCCGGCGTCGCCCACTACCTCGGCGAGGACGAGGCCGACGCGCTCGACTACGTCAAGGCGCTGCTGTCCTACCTGCCGAGCAACAACCTCGACCCGCTGCCGGCGCTCGACGTCCCGCCGGTCGAGACGGTGCTGCCCGACGCCCTCACCGACGAGGACCTCGAGCTCGACACGTTCATCCCGGATTCGGCGAACACCCCCTACGACATGCACACCGTCATCGAGCACGTCGTCGACGACGGCGAGTTCCTCGAGGTGCAGCCGCTGTTCGCGCCCAACATCCTCATCGGCTTCGGCCGCGTCGAGGGGCGCCCGGTCGGCATCGTGGCCAACCAGCCCACGCAGTTCGCGGGCACCCTCGACATCGACGCCAGCGAGAAGGCCGCGCGGTTCGTCCGCACCTGCGACGCCTTCAACATCCCGGTCCTCACGTTCGTCGACGTCCCAGGCTTCCTGCCCGGGACGTCGCAGGAGTGGGAGGGCATCATCCGGCGCGGCGCCAAGCTCATCTACGCCTACGCCGAGGCGACGGTCCCGAAGGTCACGGTCATCACGCGCAAGGCCTACGGCGGTGCCTACGACGTCATGGGGTCCAAGCACCTCGGGGCCGACGTCAACCTGGCCTGGCCGAGCGCGCAGATCGCCGTCGTCGGGGCCCAGGGCGCCGTCGGCATCCTCTACCGCAAGGAACTCGCCGCCGCCGACGACCCCGACGCCCGCCGGGCCGAGCTGATCGCGGAGTACGAGGACACCCTCGCCAACCCCTACATCGCCGCCGACCGCGGGTACGTCGACGCCGTCATCGCGCCGTCGACGACCCGCGTCCAGGTGACCAAGGCGCTGCGCGTCCTGGCGAACAAGCGGCAGACGCTGCCGCCCAAGAAGCACGGCAACATCCCGCTGTGATGGGCTCCGAGACCACCGCCGAGGCCCCGCAGCGACCCCCGCTGCTGCGGGTCGTCAAGGGCGAGCCGTCCGCCGAGGAGCTCGCCGCGCTCACCGTCGTCGTCGCGGCGCTGTCGCAGCGCCGCGAGCGCCGGCGGCCTGCTCCGGTCGGCGCGTGGGCCGCCTACACCGACGGCCACCGCCGTCCCCTGGCCGCCGGGCACGGCGGCTGGCGCGCCTCGGGGAGGTTCGCCCAGTGAGCATCGATCGCCGGCTCGTCCTCGCCTCGGCCTCCCCCGCACGGCTCTCCCTGCTGCGCCAGGCGGGCCTGTCCCCGGAGGTCGTCGTCAGCAACGTCGACGAGTCCACGGTGACCGCCCCACGGGTCGCCGAGCAGGTCGCCCTGCTGGCCGCGGCGAAGGCCGCGGCGGTCGCCAAGCAGGAGACCGACGCCCTGGTCATCGGCTGCGACTCCCTGCTGGAGTTCCACGGCAAGCCGCTCGGCAAGCCGGCCGACGCCGCCGACGCCCGTGACCGCTGGCAGCGGATGGCCGGCCGGTCGGGCGTCCTGCACACCGGCCAGGCGCTGTTCGACGTCCAGGACGGCGCCGTCGTGGGTCGCGACATCGCCGTCGCCTCCACGGTCGTGTACTTCGCGACCCCCACGCCGCAGGAGATCGAGGCCTACCTCGCCACCGGTGAGCCGCTGGCCGTGGCCGGCGCCTTCACCCTGGACGGGCTCGGCGCGCCGTTCGTCCGCCGCGTCGAGGGCGACCCCGCCGCCGTGGTGGGCCTGTCGCTCACCGTCCTGCGCACGCAGCTGGCCAAGCGCGGCCTGGCCATCACCGACCTCTGGCGCCGCTGACCAGCGGCTCCACCCACGTCCGAACGCTCGACTCGAAGAGGAGTACCGCCGGTGCAGAAGGTCCTGATCGCCAACCGCGGTGAGATCGCGGTGCGCGTGGCACGCGCCTGCAAGGACGAGGGCCTGACCAGCGTCGCCGTCTACGCCGAGCCCGACCGGGACGCCCTGCACGTACGCGTCGCCGACGAGGCCTTCGCCCTGGGCGGGACGACGCCCGGCGACTCCTACCTGGTCATCGAGAAGATCATCGACGCCGCGAAGCAGTCCGGCGCCGACGCGGTGCACCCCGGCTACGGCTTCCTCTCCGAGAACGCCGACTTCGCCCAGGCGGTGCTCGACGCGGGCCTCACCTGGATCGGCCCCTCCCCCGAGGCGATCGTCGCCCTCGGCGACAAGGTGCAGGCCCGCCACATCGCGACCAAGGTGGGCGCGCCGCTGGTCCCCGGCACCAAGGAGCCGGTGAAGGACGCCGACGAGGTCGTGGCCTTCGCGCAGGAGCACGGGATGCCGATCGCCATCAAGGCGGCGTTCGGTGGCGGCGGCCGCGGCCTCAAGGTGGTCCGGGACGAGAAGGAGATCCCCGAGCAGTTCGACTCGGCGGTGCGCGAGGCGGTCTCCGCCTTCGGCCGCGGCGAGTGCTTCGTGGAGAAGTTCCTCGACAAGCCCCGGCACGTCGAGGCGCAGGTGCTGGCCGACACGCACGGCAATGTCGTCGTCGTCGGCACCCGCGACTGCTCGCTGCAGCGGCGCAACCAGAAGCTCGTCGAGGAGGCGCCCGCGCCCTTCCTGAGCCCGGAGCAGCGGATCCGGATCCACGAGTCCGCCAAGGCCATCTGCAAGGAGGCCGGCTACCACGGCGCCGGCACCGTCGAGTACCTCGTCGGCGTGGACGGGTCGATCTCCTTCCTGGAGGTCAACACCCGCCTGCAGGTCGAGCACCCGGTCTCGGAGGAGACGTCGGGCATCGACCTGGTCCGCCAGCAGTTCCGCATCGCCCGCGGCGAGGAGCTGGAGATCACCGAGGACCCCGAGCCGCGCGGGCACAGCATCGAGTTCCGCATCAACGCCGAGGACGCCGGCCGCAACTTCATGCCGGCTCCCGGCCCGGTCACCCGCCTGGAGATCCCCCAGGGCCCCGGCGTGCGCTGGGACTCCGGCGTCGAGACCGGCGGCGAGGTGGCGGGCGCGTTCGACTCCATGCTGGCCAAGCTCATCGTCACCGGCGCCACCCGCGGGCAGGCGCTCGAGCGCGCCCGCCGCGCCCTGGACGAGCTGGTCGTCGAGGGCATGCCGACGGTCATCCCGTTCCACCGGGCCGTCGTGCGCGACGAGGCGTTCACCACCGAGCCGTTCACGGTCCACACCCGCTGGATCGAGACCGAGTGGGACAACCAGATCCAGCCCTACGACGCGGCTCCCGCCGAGGAGAAGGACGACGCCCCGCGGCAGACCGTCGTCGTCGAGGTGGGCGGCCGTCGGCTCGAGGTCTCCCTGCCCGCCGGGCTCGCGGCCGGCGGCGGCGGCGTCACTGCCGGTGCGGCCGCCAAGCCGCGCAAGCGCGGCGGTGGTGGCGGCGGCTCGGCCGCGTCCGGCGACTCCCTCACCTCGCCCATGCAGGGCACGATCGTCAAGGTCGCCGTCGAGGACGGCGCGACCGTCGAGGCCGGCGACCTGGTCGTCGTGCTCGAGGCGATGAAGATGGAGCAGCCCATCACCGCGCACAAGGCCGGCACGATCTCCGGCCTGTCCGCCGAGGTCGGCGCGGCGGTGACCAGCGGCGCCGTCATCTGCACCATCGCCGACGCCGGGTAGCCGCGGGTGCGGTCACCCGCTCAGGAGCGGGTGACCGCACCCGTGCCGCTGTCGTACGTCAGCGTTCCGCCCTGGAAGTCCTGGGCGACCCCACCGGCGACCGCGCGACTGGTCGAGGTGGGGTAGCCCAGCGCCCCGCGCTCGGCCGACTGCGCCCTCCAGTGGTCCCGGATCGCACCGCTGACGGCGAAGCCGAGGGTGGCAGGTGACCAGTACACGGAGCCGTGCTCGAAGTGCTGGGCGCAGCCCGATCTCGCCAGACCGCACACCATCTCGGTGAGCGGGTACCCGAGGCTGCCACCCCCGCCACCGTTGGCGACCCAGGTCTGGTGGATCCCCCCGCGCACCAGGTGCGTGCCGGTCGCGGCCGACCACACCACCTCACCGATCTCGAACGGCTGCCCACAGCCGCCACCGGTGCACGTCATCGGCCCGGTCGGATAGCCCAACCCCGCCTCGGCACCCCGGGCCGCCCAGTAACCGCGGATCCCGCCGGCCACCCCGTGGGCACCCGTCGCCGGCGACCAGTACAACGCCCCGTACTGGAACGACTGCACGCACCCACCGCGCAGCTGACCGCACACCATCTCCGCCGCCGGCGCACCCAACCAGCCCGACCCCCGGCCCGCCGCGACCCACGCCTGGTGGATCCCCCCGCGCACCAGGTGCGTGCCGGTCGCCGCCGACCACACCACCTCACCGATCTCGAACGGCTGCCCACAGCCGCCACCGGTGCACGTCATCGGCCCGGTCGGATAGCCCAACCCCGCCTCGGCACCCC